>JAPYUB010000097.1 GCA_029942125.1 Candidatus Thalassarchaeaceae archaeon
ACGTAACTCTGCCTGATGATGCAAAGAATTGGCAGGGTGCCTATCAGAAACTGAGACTAAGGGAATCTTGGGATTTCCCAGAGGCTGGTGTTGCCGCGGCTTGGAAAATCAACGGAGGCAAATTGTCCGACCTTCGTGTTGCGACCACAGGATGCGAGAGCATTCCCGGCGATCACAGTGACCTCGCTAAGGAAGCGCTGGTTGAATGGGTCGGAAAAGAGAGCGTGCGCGCTCTGGCCGAAGACATCCGTAAAGCCGTTAAACCAGTCAGCAACACCTACTTTCCGCCTTCCTATAGACGCAAAATGTTGCGCGTTCTGGCTCGTAGGGCAATGGCACCCCTTGAGGACATGTGAGGGTGGCATTGATGCGAGATGAACGACAGGTTACCGTGATGGAAAGACGGAGAATGGGTGCCGCGCTGTGTGTAATCACACTTCTTGCATTCATGCCCCTCCCCGTTACTGCACAGGATGCACCCATCGGCTGGGAGATGGGGCTTGTCTACGAAGGCGGTGCCTCTGAAGATAATCCATTCACTTTGGACGAATCTGAAACAACCATTAGATTCTGGATTCGCAATGACAATCTAGCCGGCGATATCGAAATCTCACTCGAATACGATACGTCATCTGATGGCGCAATCAATGGAGAAGAAAGTGTCACTGTGGGCAGTGGTGCCAATGATACGTTCACAATTCAATTGACTGGTATTGATGTGTGGAATATTGCCGCAGGAATAACATACGACTTCGATATTGATGGGGAATTGACATCGTGGAATGGAGCGCCCGTTGTAGCCCCGATTTCTAGCCAGAGTGCAGATGGGGATCTGATTATCCCGCAGTTACATCGCTGGGATGTGGACATCAATGACATTGGACATCCTGTTAATGCAGGCACTGAATTTAACCTACATGTGGATATCACAAATGTAGGCAACATTGCTGATTCAATTAGCACGTTCTCTCTCGAAGATGATTGTCCAGTACTGACAGTTGATGACGGGCCCCTAGATGATGTGAAAGGGGAACTAACACAGCCGGGAATTGTCAACGAGGTTACGTTGGTATTCGATGCATCTTCCACCCATCCAACTCGAATGTGTGAAATCGAAATTACGGTTCGTTCTGCGGGTGTCGTAAATGGTGGCCTTGGAGATTCCATGAACAAGGCGGAAATAGATGTCGAAATCGAAGCTCGACCTGTTGGCAGTCAACAAGACAATGACGATGCAAGTGTGGACGATGACGATGGCCCACAAAATCAGGAAGAGGTGACCTCTGACAACTTCCTGATGTTCCCAACTCTAGTTACTCCGATGGCCATCCTCTGGGCGGCACTCATGCGTGCTCGAGAGGAATGACTAGTTACGGGCCAATTTCGCACACTTTGAGGGCGGCCCCTTACAAAATGATACGGAAAGGGTCGACTTGAAACTCCTTGAGAATTGCAATATTGACCTTACTCGGCTTGCAGCAACCTATATTTGCACAATGTGATTGCCGAAGGCGTTGGTATAGTGGAGCCTAGGCTTCATCGAATACAAAGGAGAGGAATGACAGTGGAAGAAGATGAAGGTGAGCGCAGCCGATTCGGCCTGTACATCGCTTCGTCTCTAGTCATAATTCTCCTCATGACTCTGGCCCTTCCAATGGTCTTCTCTGCCAACAAGCAAACGGCATATTCTGCCTATGTCTTCGAATCTGCTGAAGATGAGAATATGCGTCTTGCTCAACTCAATCTGATGGCAGAGACTCTTGGAGAGACTGGAGACGATTACACCATTGCCAACACGATGTCCACTCCAATGCTAGTCAATGATTGGCAAAACCCTCACAGAACAATGCTAACCATCATCGCTCCTGAAAAGCCAATCGATGAAACTGAGGCTAACAAGATCTACGAATTCGTCACTGAGCGAGGTGGCAAAGTCATCATCGCCGCGGATAACACCAACGCGAATCGCGTCGCCGCCAAATTTGGTGTGACCTACTTCGACGACCCCATGTACGACATCGATCATTACTGGGATGAATACGATGTTGAAGGTGATGCAAATCCTCCTAATGCAAAGAACGTTTGGAGTCTAGCAGCGATTGAACAATCTCTGACTGACCCAGATGGCGATGGCGTCGGAGTCATGTCTGAATTCGGGCAAGACAGAGGATGCGAGGCATCTAAACTCACACAGCACTTGTACACAGAATGCAGAATGCCTGTTATGTTCCGTGAACCAACTGGAATCAAGGTCGAGGATCACTGTCAGAATTCCGAACAAGAGTGTGAAGTGAAGGTTCTCGCTAAGGCAAGTGTCTCGGCCTTCATCGATGTGGCCGGAGATGGGGACAGTGGCAATACCTTGAATCCGGCACCCGGTGATCTTGCACTGGTAGTACGAATCGACTTCCCTGGCATCACCGCAAAGGATTACAAGAAGGATAACTCGGGTTCTCTTTCGGATATTGATGTGACCGGTTCAATCCTGTTCGTCTCAGACCAAACCTCCTTCAGCAATCGCCTCTGGGACTATGGCGAAGCACAGGCCACTGGTATGCGCAATGAGTGCGATGTCTCTGATTCATCCTGCTGGCAAGGAAGGCTCACTGGTAACACCCTGTGGGATGGTAACAAGCATTACTTCCGTGCAGTCATTTACTCGATGATGGAATTCGACAATCAGGAACTGTCCAATACGGTCAAACTCTCGCACTCTAACTTCCATATCGTCTTCGACGAAAGTCGACACGTAACTGGTGTTCTTAGCGCACCATTTACCGATGCAATGGCCACAATCGTGTTGCTAACCAGCGACGCCTTCCTGAAGTGGCTTATCATTCTCAATATCCTACTCCTACTTCTGGTTGCAATCATGGTCGTTCCAGAGAAGCCCAACTGGCGGCATGTCTTCGATTTGACTAGATTTAGAGAACGTCCAGAAAAACTAGATCCATCGACATATCGTCAACGCGTTCGAGAATCATTGATGGCGAAAATCAGAATCTTCTACGATTTTACCAAAGATGAAATGGCCCTCAAACCGCCTGCTGAAGTGCAGACGATGATTGGCAACCCCCGTCTTGTCGAATTGGCTTACAGCCAGAACAGAACCTATTCCCCCCAGGAGTTGCGAGAGCTTCTCCAAACGATCCGTCGATGGGGGAAAAAAGAACAATGATGAGAGTCATATGAAAAAAGGAGAGTGAATGAAATGCAAGCCCCACCGCCACCTGGCGGCGTAACACCCGTAGCACCGGCCGCACCCGCGGCCCCTGCGCCGGCACCAGCCCCTGCCCCTGCACCCGCACCCGCACCCGCGGTTGCTGCACCGGCACCGGCTCCTGCCGCTCCGCAAACCCCGAAACACCAGAGCACCCCCGAAGTTCGCGAGAGACTCGCGGCTGTAGGCGCAATCGGTCAAGCGATTGGCGCAGAGGTTGCCAAGGTGATTATCGGTAAGCAACACGTGATTGACAACGTGATGGTCGATATCCTAGCGAACGGCAACCTGCTGTTCGAGGATTATCCAGGACTTGCGAAGACTTTGATGACGAACACGTTCGCCGATGCACTCGGTTGTGATTTCAAGCGTGTTCAATTTACGCCTGACTTGCTTCCGGCTGACATCACTGGTACGAACATCTATGATGCAAAGAAGGGCGAATTTACATTCAAGCCCGGACCGATCTTCTGCAATCTGCTGTTGTCTGACGAGATTAACCGAGCCCCGCCCAAGACACAGGCTGCTCTGCTTGAAGCTATGCAAGAGAAGCAGGTGACAATTGGCACGGTGACGCACAAGTTGCCGAGCCCGTTCTTGACCATGGCGACCCAGAACCCGGTCGAGCAGGAGGGTACCTACCCACTGCCCGAAGCGCAGTTGGATCGATTCATGATGAAGATGAGCGTTGGTTACCCTGACCGAGCAGATGAGGACGAAATTCTCGCCCGACGTATCGCACGTAAGAAGGACGGCGTTGACGTGGAGGTCATCACTGACCCCGCTCGTGTCGTCGCCATGCAACAAGCCATCGAAGACGTTTACGTCGACCCGGCTGTTCGCATGTACATGGTTGAAATTGTCGCGCGCACCCGCGAGGACCCACGTGTTCTCGTCGGTTCCTCGCCACGTGGTTCGCAGGCTCTACTAAAGACAGGGCGTGCTGCAGCTGCAATGCGTGGTCGTGACTTCGTAACCCCTGACGATGTGAAGGCAATAGCACCGCTCGCGGTAAGCCACCGTCTAATCCTCAAGCCTGAACACCAGATTAAGGGTCTGGAAGCGCAAGAGGTCATCGAAGGAATTCTACGAGAAGTTCCCGTACCAACTGTCTGATCAAAAACATGAACTATTTCGCGTGAGGAAGGAGGGATTAACCAATGGCATGGAGTCGCAAGTCAGCAATGTTCGCTAGTCTCGCGACAGCGTTGTACTTGCTCGGTCTCGTTCTGCGTAATTCGCAGCTTGTGACCGTTGCTGTGGTTTTCCTATCGTTCCTGACATGGGCGGCACTACGTGCAGCGCACGCAGATGTTGCGGCAACCGGTAGACGAATCGATGAAGAAGATGATTCGGAGGATGCACCGACACTCGCATCGCTGTCAGCGATGCGAAAAATATCCGCGGCACGCATCTTTGAGGACGGCGAGATTCAAGTGACACTTCGCCTACAGAACCACTCTCCACTCTCCAAGATTCTGGAAGTGAAGGACACCGTCCCCGAAGTCATGCGCATCAAGGAAGGCGCCAACTACATCCTCATGGAACTCGGCCCCCGTCGAGAGACTCTCATCGAATACGCCGTCGAATGCCCACTCCGTGGATTCTACACCCTCGGTCCTGTCAGTATCCGCGTGCAGGATCCATTCGGTCTGTTCCACAAGGAGAAGGAATTACACGTCTACGACGATTTCCTTGTTTTCCCCAAGACAGAGGATCTAAAAGAAGCGTTTGTCAAAAGTCGAGTACCAAAGATTTTCACTGGTGCCGTCAACATCCGACAGCCCGGTGAAGGATCGAATTTCTACAACCTGCGTGAATACATTCCTGGTGATGCCATGCGTAAGGTCAACTGGAAGGCTTATGCACGCTCTGGAAAGATGATGGTCAACGAATTTGAACGAGATGCAGTGAGTGATATCATCCTGATTGTGGACAGTCGTTCAATCGCTGAAACTGGGCCAGTGAGTCGTAATTCATTGGTCTATAGCACAAGAGCCGCAGCCAGTTTGGCACAATACTTCCTGAGTCGACGTGACTCAGTTGGTCTGGTCATCTATGGTAGCGACATCAACAGTGTAGACCGGGATACTGGTAAGAAACAACTCTACGTTCTTCTGACCAAACTGGCAGGAGCAGCCGCCAAGGGTAACACTCCCCTACAGGTTGTCACCAATCGAATCATGCCACATATCAACAAAGGTAGCCCTATTATCATCCTAAGTCCGCTTGAAGGTGATCCAACGTTGATTAATGCAGTTCGTGACTTCCGTGCCAGAGATTTCGATGTGACTTTACTTAGTCCATCCAGTCTTGAGTTTGAGTTTGATGCCAAGCGCCTTGACAGAACAGGCTACGAAGTGATGAAGACAGAGCGAGATATTTTGATGACGGAACTCAGAGGACTTGGAGCCTTCGTCATGGATTGGGAGCCAGACATGCTGCTCTCAACAGCACTTGCAGGTGCAAGAGGATTCTGAGGTGAAAATATGGTTGCAGGAAAATCCTCTGACACTTCCCACCTCTATGAAGGAAAGGTCATGCGTGCCGCTGCGCCTTCTAGAAAGAAACTCGCTGGCAAAATGAAAGCCGGCGGAGCGGGAGTACCCGATGATGCAGTTCCCAAAGTTCACATTCCAACCTTTGTCGAAAGCCTCTTTGGTGGCCCCTTGGTTCCCAAGATGAAGTTCTTACCCGCAGATCGAATGGTCCAAACTCTCCAATTGATTGGTGGTGGATTGATGATGTTACTAGCAGTGCTGACCTATCTGGTCACCCCTGCCGATGGTACGTTCTGGAATGGATTCGCTCTCTGGATGGGATTCGATGCATTGGGTCAAATTCTGCACCTATTGATTGTCATCGCTGCACTTGGAGCTGGATTCTTCGGTATTTTCCGTCGGGATGCTCGTGGCTTGCTAATCTCCTATGTCTTGTTCATCCTCATCTCGTTGCGATTTGCCG
>JAPYUB010000098.1 GCA_029942125.1 Candidatus Thalassarchaeaceae archaeon
GGTTGCAGGTACTTGGCCAGAAGTTGCTGAACTTCACATTGATGAACTCATTCGAGAGGAAGATAGTGAACTCAGAGGCATGGCGGCGGCCCTCCTATCCCGTCTCGCGAAGCATAAATCGGCTATACTTTGGGACTTAATCGGTTGGTGTCTACAGGATGAGGCCGTCATCGTCAGGAGGCACGCCGCCCGGGCCTTGTTACCACTCGCTGATCACGCCCCCAAGATTACTCAAATCGCCCTCGAGATGGCCTTCTTCGACAAAGATGAAAAAGTTCGTCTTTCGGCTCTAAAGGCTTCAAAGAAACTTGATCCGAATTCCTTCAGAATGCAGCGATTGATTACCGATGGAACCCGTCATTCAGATCGCAATATCCGCATGTCGTGCATCAAGATGTTGCCCATCATTATGGTCGATGCTGAAGTACGAGTCCAAGCCACAGATTTGCTCGAGCAAGAAACCGATCATCAAATCCGAACTATGCTAGAAGAACTCATGATTGACGAATCTCTAGAAGGAACCGAAGCAGAGAGAAATGCCTTCTTGGCCCCAGCCGAAAAGGTGGAAATGGACGAAGGTTCGTTGGCTGATCTACCTCCAATGATGCCCGCAGCCGAAAAGAAAGAAGAGCCAAAAGATTCGTCCAAAACCCCAGATTCCGTCAGAAGGCCAACTCAAGATGAAATATTGTATGGTGATGATTTTGATGACGCCACTGATGACTTTGTTTAAGCCTAATTCTCCCCGTAGGGGAGTCGGCACGGTTAAAGAGGGGCGGAAAGTCGCGGACGCCGAGGAATCCGCATGAGTGACGAAGAGTTCAACACCAAGCGCGCACAGTTCAGCAATCTCTGGGACGGAATTACGCCAAAAGGCGTCAACCGCACCAAGGCTCTCAAGTTCCGTCAATACATCCGTGAGCACGTCCGCCAGAAGAAGGTGGCCATGACCCGAGAAAACTGCGAGAAGTATTGGATGGGTGAGTTGCAGAAGGAAATGCGCGAAGCGGAGACCTTCTGAATGAGCTGGCACCAATGTCTGCTACCAACGCACTTTCGACCGTCCGATTTTCGGATTGGGATCTTTCTCCGAACATAGCCAACGCCATTTCATCGAAGGGTTGGGATTTTGTTACACCAATTCAAGCAGATTCCATCCCATTTGCACTGGCTGGAAAGGACATCGTAGGTCAGGCTCGAACCGGTTCAGGGAAGACCGTTGCTTTCGGTATTCCATTAATCGAAAATTCTCAGCCTACTGGCCAGACTCAGGCCCTTGTCCTTTGCCCCACACGCGAACTTGCTACACAGGTTAGCGAGGAATTGCAATGGTTACAGGGTGACAAAGGCCTCAAATTTGCCACAGTATATGGTGGGACTGACATTGAGAAGCAAGCCAAAGTCTTGGATTCTGGCTGTGACATCATCGTAGGGACGCCAGGGCGGGTCATTGATATGAGCAAGCGTGGCCATATTGATTTAGAACACATCACTCACTTTGCTCTTGACGAAGCAGACCGAATGCTGGATATGGGATTCTTCCCTGACATTCTCTGGTGTCTTGAGCGACTGACCAGTCGAAAGCAGACGTTGCTCTTTTCTGCGACCTTCCCGCAAGAAGTTTTGGAAGCAGCCACTGAGTTCATCTCTGATGCCGAGCATGTGATGAGCGAAGATTTGGATGTTGAAGTCCCTGAAATTGATCAATACATGGTTCGAGTAGGCCGTGCAAACAAACTATGGGTATTAGGCCGCATCATGATTCGACTCACAAAGGAAGACCAAGTCATTATTTTCTCTAACACCAAGAGAATGGTCGATCTTCTTGTAGAGAGATTAGAACGACATAAATTTTCGGCAACAGGATTGCATGGGGACATGGCCCAGAACAAGCGTGAGCGCATCATTTCTGATTTCCGTGATGGGAAGACACGTGTGATTGTTGCAACCGATGTCGCAGCCAGAGGCCTTGATGTTGATGGCGTCACAATGGTTGTCAATTATGACATCCCCAATGATTCGGAATCTTACGTTCATCGTATTGGTCGAACCGGACGAATGGGTCGAAAAGGAGAGGCATGGTCCTTCGTATCTGGTGATGATGCCCCCAACATGACAAAAATCATCTCGACTTGGAATATGGTGGTCAGCGAGGTGGATGCCCCAGCCCTACCAGATGGTGTAGACCGCGATCCTGTTCGTAAGCAGATGGATTGGGGTGAGAGTGCAGATGTTTTCGGCATGGTCCCTCTTCGCTTGTCAATCGATGCGACATCCAAACTAGAGATTCACAATTTCGTGACCAGCGAAGCCCGTTTGCCAGATCTCGCAATTGGCCATATTCTTGCAGATGGTACACAAGCCATCGTCGAAGTTCATCGTGAAAAGGCACAACACGCCCTCGATGCTTTGAAAGGAAAAGCATTCAATGGCGCCCAAGTTAATGCAGAAATTGCGAATTGATTATTCTTCTTCGGACTCTTCTCCACTCGCTTCTGATTTCGGTTCGATTATGACAATCGCCATCAAACTGAATATTCCTGCGAACAGCCATCCACGAATCGATTTACCCCATACATCTTCCCACATCATTTTGTCGTCCGTGCAAAACTCAGGTGTCCACATCTTCTCTTCGGTATCATATTGACATTCCTCTGCACCGGCTTTCAATTCCATGTTATGATCATTCAGAGTAACCTCATGGGTCGCCCAAACAGCGAGGATCGCTGAGAAAATCAATATGGCAATCGATAGTTTTGGCAACGAATCTCTTATGCGAAATTGACTCATCTGCGGGAGATCAGACAAGGACGGTTTGACCTTTCGGTCGAGGAGACCCCTTTGATCTAAGGCGATGTACCATGCTAGCCAGATGATTATTAATATCGCGAGAAACCCCTGACTGAGAATGAATTCGTGGAACGCATACATGTCTTCAACACTGCCATTTGTGGCGATTGGGTATAGTGCGATTAGGCGAACGTAGTTGAGCAACTGAACCACAAGCGCCATCCCGGCAATTGACCGCCATTTGGTTCTAGTGGAAACTCCAGGCGTCAATAACATCAGGACGCTCAGAAAAATAATTTCATGTATTCCAGCACATTCATCTGAAACGTACAATCGTTCCATACCGCCTTGAAATGAAGAATCAAAGAGGTTTACCCCAGTCCAAGCTTGTGAAGGGCCATGGAAGGCTAATTCCGCTGAACCAGGCCAGAATAAGTTCGAAATGCCAACCCATACTGTGGCAATGGCTCTTTGATATGGCTCAAAACTTGCAGCCGGGTCTGTTGCCCACCAATACACCACCTCAACAAGAATCAATACCAAAGGAATCCGCAGATATCCGTAGGCCAATTCACCCACTTCAGACCACGACAGGTCATCCTTTGAGCGGGCTTGATGTTTCTCTCGCACGGGCCCCCTAACACCCATTCTCGCTTCAACCTCACCCCTAGAAATCCCCGTCGCATTGAAGAAAGGCAAGCACTCCCCTCGAATCGATGGCCGATTCAGACGCCGACGTCACTCTCGATGTTTTAGGATTTCATTGCCCGGTACCTGTTCATGAAACAAAGCGTGCTTTGGCAACCATGGACCATGGCAGCATCATTTTGGTCATGGCTGATGACCCTGAAACAAAAATTGACATTCCAGCACTCTTGAATAGAAGTGGCGACACACTACTGGGTGTAGAGGAGGAAGCGGGAGAGTATCATTACCGTATTCGAAAGGAGGCATCATCATGACATTAATAGTTGAGAAAACCGATGTCCCCGCAGATGCCAGATTACCGACAATACATGGTGAATTCAGGATTCGTGTTTTCCATGACGGAGAAACCGGCTTTGACCACGTAGCCCTGACATTGGGTGACATGAACGGCCCAGACTCTGTTCTTGTTCGCCTCCATTCTGAATGCTTGACAGGCGACGCCTTCAGTTCAGAACGATGTGATTGTGGCTCACAACTAGATTCAGCACTAAAGGCCATTCAAGAACATGGATGGGGATGTCTTCTGTATTTGCGTCAAGAAGGAAGAGGTATTGGCCTACATGCTAAGATTCAAGCATACAATTTACAGGATCAAGGTGCAGATACATTGGATGCGAATCTGATGCTTGGCCACCCTGCTGATGCTCGAGACTATCGAATCGCAGCCGATATGCTACGCGCAGTCGGTATCACCGATGTTTGTTTACTGACGAACAATCCCGGAAAGGCCTCTGCTCTGAAGGATTTGGGCATCACCGTTTCACAGAGAATGCCATTGGTTGTTGGTGTGAATGCGGAAAATCGAGCATATCTGGAAACCAAGGCCACACGAATGGGTCACGAAATCTCTCAGCATGAGCTTGGAATTGATTGAAGGGGCCGCGACCGGGAGTTGAACCCGGGTTGGCAGAACCACAATCTACCGTCCTAACCACTAGACCACCGCAGCCACGATGTAAAACGGCGACCTGCGCACGGTATTTCAAGCAAGCGCAGAGATACGTTACGTGTTATGCGCACGCTCGCGCAGGCGAGGGATTCAAGGGGCCGCTCGACAGCCGCAGTATATGCACACCCGCAGCCTATCGATTCTGCTGTTTTTCATCCTTACCTTTTCGACGATTCCTCTCTCCGCCAATGGGGACACAGTCATTCGTTCAGAATTTGTTGAGTTGTTGCCTGCAGGCACTTTCGACAATGCCTCTGAATGGTCTCTATCCACTAACAAGGCGTACAGTGATGATGCAGCCGAGTATTCATCATCAATGGTGACTGATGGTAGCTTGTCCTTTACCCACAGCAGGTCAGTGAATCACAATGAGATTTCAGCTTGGGCGATGACATCACCTTCAGAAGATAATCTTTCAATCGGCTATCCTGATTGTTTCAGGCCCACCTCTGATCCAGTATGCGACAACGATTTCGACGGTGAGTCCGATGGAGGTTTTGCATGGACGAAAGGACCCATCATCGAATTATCGAATTTTGATATGACTGAAGGGTCACCAAACCCTATTGTCAATGTGTCTCTTGTCGTTGCATTTCGAATCCCCGATTCCCTTCAGCAAGACAGCGTACAATTCATTGTTGAATCAGGGGGTACACAACATCTCGTCAAGACCTATGCACACACCATGGGCGAAGTTAATCATATGAATTACAATGCCCAAGTTTTCTCATTGGACAGCATCAAATCGTGGACCTGGGGTGAATTAGCCAATCTAACAATCATGCTCGATTATGCCTCAGAAGGTGAGTTTGACGATAGTGAACTCCAAGTTGATGCAGCCGGGCTAATCGTCAAACATATGCAACCATGGGGTACATTTGAATTGGCAAAGGCCTCGCATTCCGTCAACTTTGATGAATTCCCAGTACTCTCACTTGATTTGACTACTGGAATACAAGAGGACCTCACACTTTCACCCTGTGGTTTGGAAAGGTCCGGAACATCACCGGGGGTGTGGACATCTACCTCCCTCGCTCTCCCACATAATCAATCATGGGGACGCTTCCACCCAAATGTTGGGGGCAATGTATCGTGGGGAGTATCATCATCAAATGATACCAATGGAGATTCATGGTCACAGCCCGAGGCAATCATTGCCCAGGGCCTCATATCGTCTACTGCCACATACATTCGCTTCCATGCCACATTGGTGGACGGATGTATACAGGGCGCCATGGTCGACATCAACGACCCCACCCTACATGTGAGTGGATCTGTGATTGGAGAGGTACATTCGATGGTGCCTGAGTTCGCCAAACTTCGAATTGCAATGAATGGCGAGGAAGTTACATCCGTCAATATCACCGAAGGACCTTATTCTGTTAGCGTATCTGTAGGACATCTATTGACACCCGGCGGCGGCGAAATCGAAATCGGTCTTTCCGCTCGATTCCATTGGTCCAGTGATGGAAGTTCAGAAGACATCGTGATTCAAACTGATGAAATGAACATCGAGGGTGGTTTTCTAATCGAATGGGACCGAGATCCAACGTGCGACGGACAACCAGATCAAGTCTTTGATGAGGATGGAGGTGGAAGATTGCTGGATTTCCTATACACC
>JAPYUB010000099.1 GCA_029942125.1 Candidatus Thalassarchaeaceae archaeon
ACCTCCAGCTCCAACGATGATTTTCGCTGAATAGGTAGACCCGTTTCGTAAGACAACAGTATTGTCTTCGACACTATTCACATGGGAGTTGACGAGATATTTCGCACCGCTTTTCTTTGCCAATTCGACCAGTGCTTCATCGTGAGTAACACGGTTGAGAACCAATCCCTCAAATGCAAACTTCATCGGTTTGCCAGAAGGTGGGACTATGTGCATTTTTGTGGAACGTTGTGAAATGGCTTCTTCTGGAGTCTGAAACAAATCGTCCATGTCCGGTACATTTGGACAAAGACGTTGCATCTCTTCATTGCTGGGGACCAATTCACCACATTGCAAAGGTGTACCGATGGGATCTCGACCATCGATGACGAGGACATCAGCGCCATTTACTGCAGCATATCGGGCTACAGTACTGCCCGCAGGACCACCACCAATCACGATGACATCGTGATGAATGGGGTCACTCATTGCGCGTCATCACCTGCCGCGTCATCGCTTCAAGGACATCACGAACCTCAGATTGAGGGAATTTGTACAGATGACTCAAAGCGCGTTCCAAATGATTGTGAATCAACATCCTACAGTATCCGAATGAATCGCCTTGCTCTAGCAATTCCTGAAGTTCGTCCCACCGATCATCTCTGAATTCGTCCAAAACATTGGCCAGATTTCGACGAGCGTCGCCATGCAACAACGTCAGTGCGTGAATGATGGGAAGGGTCATTTTACCCTCATGAATATCTGTCCCTCGTGCTTTCCCCATGCGTTCATCACCCGTTAAATCTAGAATATCATCTACCAACTGAAAGGCGATTCCCAATTCCATCCCAAATTCTCGTAGAATCATCACATCATCATCTGAGGCTCCCGCGATGATGGCGGCACATTCGCAGGCAGAGGCAAAGGGACCTGCGGTTTTTCCACGGACGATGTCGTAGTAATCCTCAGGTGTCGTCGATAAATCAGAGATATGGCGAATTTGTTTCAATTCACCTGTCGCAATAGAGGCACAAGTTTCAGCAATGATGTGAACGATTCGTTCTTCATAACATCCACCGATTCCAAATCCCATTACAAACAGGAAATCGCCGCCAATAATCGCATGATCAAGACCATGTTTCTCATGTAAAGTTTGGACGCCCCGTCGCAATTTCGCACCATCGTAAATATCATCATGGATCAAAGTCGCCGTGTGAATTAGTTCGGTTGAAACAGCGAAATCCATGACCTCTTCTCGGTTTTCTCCTCCCGCCAAGTCAAAGGCCAATACTGTAAGAACTGGACGAATTCGTTTACCGCCAGCGAGTAAAATTTCGCGAGCTAGTTCCATAGCGGGAGCATACGGTCCATTCATCGAAGATGCAACTAGTGACTCAATCGCAGATTCGACCGCATCGCGACATTCGATGAGAATCGAGTTCTCAAGGATATTTTCCGCCATTGAACCTTCGACGAGGGGTGCCTATATCAACAGGTGGCTGCCGCCGCAAGCCGGGCACGTTACGTGTCTGCCAATGGCGGGATGAATATGGGAGCGGAAGCAGAATTCGAACAAATTCGTCTAGTTTGCATTGGAGGTGGGGAAGATTCAACTCCTAAACACATTCGACAATGGATGGAAACCCAGCCACTGGAAGACATTGAGGTCACAGTTCAATTTGATAAAGATCTGACCTCTGCCCTTGAGATTCTTGGGGAGGGGGAGGCTGATTTATTGGCCATATCTGCATCTACTTGGCATTTGTGCAAAGGGGCACCAGGGACGAGGGTGGCAACAGCCCTACCTCGACGTGATGAAAATCACATTCTGGTTGCTGATGATCGCCCTGGGTATTTGCCACATAAATCAATTATATTGGCCGAAAATCGACTTCAAAGACGCCAATTACGTCGCTATAGGTCGGATTTTAGGGTACTCGACCCCTATGCATTTGCGGATCAGACTGAGCGTAAAGCACCTACTGAATCGGGGCTCACGCTGCAAGCGTGGATGGAAGATCTCAGAGCGACCAAAGTCATCACAGGATATGTGAGTGAAAGACATTGGTTCGATGCTGCAAATATTGATGCTCGTAGACACTTGTTGATGACAGATGTCCGAGATGATTCTGCAAGATTTTTGCCGAGTCCATTACATGGTTTGACCTTGCTCATCTCAAGAAAAGGGTTCCCAAAAAGTATCTCAGAACGAATTGGAGATGCTGAATCATTGACAGCATGGCTCTGTGAACAAGTAATTCTCGAACAAATTAATCCAGATATATTAGATCGAGTCGGGATGATAGTACGGCATCGGCAAGTCCATTCCTTGCTCAATCAAGCAGAACAAGAGAAAGATTTGCTGCGTTCAACATCATTGTTGGATGGAGAGGGAGACGTCATTGACGTCACCTCTTTGGTAGAAATTCTGATTGAAGTCGTGGGGCGAACTGGAGAACGCACACTCTTGCTAGAACGTCTGGTGCACAAAGAGGATGCTGTGACACATGCGCGACTCTTAGTTGTTGAATGGGAGAATCTGCTTAAAGCGGTGACAACAGAACACGCTGAAGACATTCGTTTGGGGCCAGCAAGGCCCGCATTCCTAGACTTGTGACGGCTTTTCTACTGGGGTGCTCAGACCGGCCCTTAGGGCCGTTTTTGAAGCGTAACATATACAGGCACCTAGGGGCGCAAACGTTGGCGAGGGCGAAGGATGGTCGATGAAAATCTGTTGTCACAGTTGTATTCGTCCCGTCTTGATGAATTGCGTGAGATAGCGATATCTCACGATATGTCAAAGGTCGGAAATGTTGAGCAATTGCGAGCGAAATTGATTGCAACACTAGTTTTGGGCGATATTGACTTCTCAGATAATGGCATCAAGAATATGCTAAATGGGGATCTGTCGGAAGTGCTATGGCGTTTTGGAATAAAAAAATCAGGATCTAAGAAAGCAAAAATGCGTCGCTTGTGGTTACATCTAAATGGAGACCCTAAAAAACTCAATGTAGCAACCATTGGAGAAATGACTCGAGAAGAATTACACGCACTTTGTGTCTCATTTGACTTGCCACGATCAGGAGGTAAAAATGTCCTATTGGGAAGAGTCGCAGGTGTATTATCTTCTGAAGAAAAATCATGGGGCAAGGTCAAGAAGAAATTGCGGCAAGGAAGATCGGTACCTGTTGTGCAGCCCACTTCAGTGACTCAAGAAGTGCAAACTCAAGATGATGAAGCAACCGAGTTGGCCGCAATGATTCAGGCATCAATCGATGCTGTAGATGTCGATGAATTGACGGATGTTCTCGGAGGTCCTGACGAACCTGGGCCCGTTGATAACGAAGGGATTGTTGAGTCGGAAATCATCATGACTGCACCCACGGAGTTGACCATTGACGAAGGGGCGGGTTCAGCGATTATTGAACTGGAAGCTAGAATTGCAGAATTACACAGCCATATCCGAGAATTCTTGCTGATTAGTCGTGAGCATGATGCGAATGACGTTACCGCGTTCGTGGAAGATCTTGGTGGACAAGGATTCCAAGTTTCACACGCCATGGTCCGCAATCGAATCCTTGCTGAAATCACAGCGATGGCCAATCGTCGAGATGCGGAAAGTGATGCGAGTGCACAAGTGCCGGGATCTTGGAGGGAACGCAAGGCGCTCAGAAGGCTCGAAGAATGTCGCCCAAGTCTATTGGACACGTTGGAATCCATTCTGGGCTCAGATGCAGATGACATCGCACTAGCAAGGGTTCGCTTTGAGACTGCTGCTGCAGAAGCGGGGCTCGATCTCGACCTACCGGGCATCAGCGGACGTGTACATGGCCTGTTTGACCTCCAATTGAGTCTCCGAGAAGCAGAGGAAGATGTTGATCCGGTTACGGCTCGCCGTCAACGAACCCTAGAAGTTCTCTACCGAGGCACACAAGATGTATCCAGCGATGCGATGAGAACCTTACAACGATTCGAGGAACAAATCGAAAATTTTGAGCGGATTGTTGAGACCTTGGTCCGCCGATCCGAGGGTCAATTCGGACCAGTAGAACAAGCACTCCTCGTTCGCTTCCTAGAGCGTAGAGGTTGGGATGTGGGCCATCCAGAAGTTCGACCTCGAGTAATCGCTGCTGCGGGAGTTCTGGCTGCTGCGATGGGATACATTAATCCTGAGGATGTCCCCGGTTTGCCGACATCAATCTCCTTAGATCCAGACAAGGTGTCTGATGTCGTGGATTCGCTCCGTGACCTACTCGTTGACATGGGACGTAGTGCCCCAACAGCGGACAGTGTCGCACATGGTGTGTCAGCGGATGATGCAGAACAAGCAGAAGAGGCTTCAAGCATTGGACGAGTTCGTGGAAAACTCGATCAAGCTGACGAACTATTGAGTCGACTTTCACGTGGCTTTGATGCCGAAGCGAGCGAATAATCAGCGACTGGCTGAATAATACGACTGGAAAATCTTCGTGACATCCTCGATGCTACGGCGATCCTCTGCCTGAAGATCGAGAAGAATCTGTTCACGCATCTGAATGGCCGCTTCAAAATCCGATGCTCGAATGCCGGCTGAAGCACAGAGTGTTTCTCTAAATTTGCTGGGGACTCCAGTTTCAACAATCTTATCGCTTGCAGGATCGTACTTCCAAATCGGGTTGAGGCGAGGTTTGTTACCTTCCATGCCTGAAATCTCAGCAACCTCAGTGATTCTACGCAACATCTTGCCTCCCTTGTGAACGCGACTCTGCATGATGATGAGATCAAGCCCAGTCAACATGATGGGAGGTACGTTCATCGGTGCACTAGTGAGACGAGTAATCGTTTCAGCAGCTGTGTTTGAGTGGAGGCTGCCACACGAGCCATCGTGACCCGTGTTCATTGCTGTCAGTAGAGTGGCGGCCTCGGGACCACGAACCTCGCCCACAATGATACGATCTGGACGCATACGAAGACTTGATTTCAAGCAATCATCCATAGTCACTGAACTGGTCCCATCTGGACGTTCTTGACGTGTTTCCATTCGCAACCAGTGGTCGTGGTAAACCTGCAATTCAGCAGTATCCTCGACAGTGAGAAGACGTTTGTCCCATGGAATGAACATTCCGAGACAATTCAATGTGGTCGTCTTACCAGAACCAGTTCCACCAGCGATGACAAAGTTTGCCGGGCGGGCATTGAGGCCCTCAACCCAAACCCACATCATTGCTGCCAATCTACTGTTTACGGTACCCCAATTCATCAAATCGATGATGGTAATAGGATCAGCCCTGAATTTTCTAATTGTAAGTGTCGGACCATCGGGTGAAATGGGTGGAAGTGTGCCATTAACTCGCGAACCGTCAGGCAAACGACCGTCGAAAAGAGGGACCAGTCCAGGCCCATTCCCCAGAGGAACATTGGTGAATGCAGCGATGTTCTTGGCCACCATAACACCTTGGTCATCACTCATCCAAATATTTGTACGACAGATTCCAAAATTGCGATGGGCCACCTTCACACATTGAGCTCCACCATTGTACATGACCTCTTCAAGTTGGTCGTCCTCTAGCAGAATGGCTAAGTCCCCGTAGGGATTGTCAGTAGCTTGTCCATCGTAATGATACATTGGACTGGGGTGTCCAGGTTCCATGTAGATTGTTACTGGGCCGTAGCGAGCAAGTACAGATTCAGACATTATTTTTCACCTCACGCCATCCCGTTTTGAATCGCTTCGAACAGACCGATGTAGAGCAGGGCAGAGAGCGTAGACCAAAATGGAATCCACCACAACGCCTGCTTGGTTCGTCCGAGCATTCGACCCGAAATGACGACACTGAGAGCGGCCGAAGCCATGAGATAGGGCATCATCACAC
>JAPYUB010000100.1 GCA_029942125.1 Candidatus Thalassarchaeaceae archaeon
GTGTATCCACTGGTTTCATCGTATCTTCACTGCTCTTTCTTTCCATTTTCAACTCCCCCCAATTCCAATACTACTCTTATCTTGTTTTTATTTAAAGTGGGGTTGATTATCAAAGAATCAAATCAAGCACTGATTTGCCTGAAATATGAAATTTTCTAGTTGCTTAGGGGGTCCGCTCACAGACTACCCATTGGTTAGACGCGGCGTCGCAACTTTTCCATCAGAGCATCCGCTTCACCCAATGAACTGAGCGTCTCTTGCAATCGACCCTCTTCGAATGCCGCCTTGGCATCCCCCACTGCTTTCTCACAAGCGGCTCGTTCACCATCAATCGCCTTGATGCCGGCAGCCTCCAACTTCTTGCGCAACCCGGACCATTCTTCCTGAACATAATTGACCAATTCTTCAGCATCCCCACTGGCTGCTTCTAGAACATCGAGATCCGATGTCAGTCTCTCCAGCAACGCAGCTGCATGTGACCAAGACTTGCGCTTGGACGAAGCGGTAACCTCCTTCAGACGTTCTTCCCAATCTTCGGTATCTGAGCGCCCCTTCCAACGCTCTTTGATTTTCTTCTTCTGACGCAGGGCTCGCTGAACATCGCTCATCGCTTCGCGTTCCTTTCTTACCTCACGAACAATCCCATCAGATACACCACGAGCAAGGCTGAATTCGCCTTTTTCGAGGTGCTTAGACGCACTATTCAACCGTTCATTCCACAGTTTGAGGTCGAGCCCTTCGCTCTCCTCCATGATTTTCACAGCCTCTTCGTAGGCTCCCTCCGCCCCTTCACTGGCTTCACCCAAATTGGAGACATGATCAGGAATGGTACTGGAAATCTCGAGTGCCAGTACACAATCTTCCTTGGCCAAGGCTTCCTTTGCTTGTATCAGCAATTCGTGAAGTTGCTGATATTGACTACCTTCTAATCCTGCAATCAATTTGCTCGATACGACAATCTGCTCCTCAGCAGCATTCCAATGTTCGTTGATATTCAAAGCTAGTTTCTTGGCACGTCGATACAACATCTCCGCTTCCCGTAGGCTACCGAGGTCACGCTCACGGTCTCCAGCATCCAGGCTGCGCTGTGGCTTCTTGGCGGTCGGTGCGATTTCAGATGCTTCAGCAACGGTTGCAGCGCAGACATTGCGAATCTCAGAGATATCCTCAGCAAGGGCCAAGGTTCGCTCGATGTCTTCTTCGGCTTCTTCGAGGATTCGAAATCCTAGTTCAGGATCCTTGTAACCGACTTCTGAGGCGTTGCGGCAGAGGCTAGAAGCCTGATCCAGACTCACCCCTTGGGCCTGAAGTTTGAGAATTCGTAGTTCAAGCGAATCTAGAGTTCGACCGAAGCGCTTGCGTTCCGTGCGGTCCTCGTCTCCACCGAACAGGTCTATTGCCGATGATACCAAGCCCAAGCCCAAAATCGCGCAAGCGACTACCATTGTATCCTGTTCGAATTGAGATGATAGCATCAGAGCGCCACCAATTGTGGTACCACCCAAGGTCATGATGCCACGAAACCGCTGTGCATCTATATTCCCGCGTAGAAATTCTCGGGACTGAAGTAAACAAGCTCCTGCTACGATGAACATGAGGCCGTGTCCGATTTGAACCGTGCCAGTGGTAGTCATGGCTTCGACACCGAGAACAGCAAGTGCTGGCCAAGCAAGGCTGCTAACCGCGCCTAAACGCCCACGCGCGCGCGCGTCTGGCTCGGCAAGATCTTGGAGCAACAATGAAGCAGAGAGTAACAAGCCAACCGCACCTAGGCGATTGAACAGAACTGCATCGCCATCCAATGCAGGCCACATGTACCAAGCCGCACTCGCGATGGTTGCCAAAGCACAGGCCAATGCAAGACTCGTCACCCTTGCCTTCTGCTCGGCAATCTCAGCATCAATGCGATCTGAGGGGTTCTCTAAGTTCTCCATCGCCTTCGGCGATGCAGCCCTACTCTAAGATAGATACGTCTTCATGCGGCCTTATCTTCAGGTTGACGCTTCAAACGCCACAACGCCACGAGACCTGCAAGTGGTGGAAGTGCAAGTAGCATCCACATCAATGGCGTCATTTCAGACTGCACCAGCAAACCTGTCTGATGTTCCATAGTTGTATTGTCAGGGAATTCAATTTTCACAATGATTTCACCTGATGCCCATTCTGTAACCGAGATTCGATGAGTCATTTGACCGGGTCCATCCACACTTGCTTCAACGCCTGTCAATTCTATCGTGCAATCTGTCAGATAACACAAACGGAAATTCGATTCGCCCTGTCCATCATTTTCTAGTGTAACGTCCAATGCACCTGGATCTCCAGGACCGCCGCCCCCTACCTTGACTACCTCAGTGATTCGATACAATGCACCGATGGGTGGCTCTACAACGAACAGCATCGAATGTGTTCCAGTATTTCCTGATGAATCGGTGGCATTGACCACCAAGGTGTGTCGGCCCGAGAGTAAATCTGGAAGAGAGAACGATTGAACATCGACCCATGTTGTCCCCACATCAAGCGACTCACCATTCAATTCTACAGTCCATGTGAGTTGGGTGATTGCATCAATATCATCCCATGACTCATCCAGATTGACATCAATTGGTGATTCACCCTCGATGGGGTGATTGAGATCACCGTAATGATTGCCATCGATACTGAGAGCTGGTCTTGGCCTCGGAACAGTTCGGTCAGTGATGGTCACTTCCCATTCTTGAGTCTGAATATTCCCCGCAGTATCTGTTAGATTCAGTTGCAAACTGTAAACGGTCAGAGGTTTGGACTGATGGCGATCTTCGATGCTCAAATGCTGTCCATTGATTTGAGCACCTTGAACGAAAATATCGTTCCATGCGTGATTTCCAATGCCCAGTTGGATCCAACCACTGCTCTTGTTACTGGTCCACTCGATGTCAACTGGGGGTGCTGAATCATCCCCCGCCTGCACAGCACCGGAAAGCACAGCTCCAGAGGGAATCGAAATGGTTTGATTGCCGTAATCGACATCAACAGGCGCACTGTCGTCAGGGTGAAGATACTGCATTTGCAAGGTGCGTGTCGGTAGAATCCCATCGATGTAAATTTCCATCGAATGATTGCCCACCAACCCTTGAGGGTCTGTGCATTCAAGGGTCAGGTTCAACCAAGTACTCGGTGAGATATTAAGGAACATAGAATCGATGATAATGGTGGATGTTTGCTCGTCGAGTAAAGTTGTGTTTCCATCCTGTAGAATGAAATGCGCAGCAGGTTCTGCAATTGAGGAATCCGAACAATCAGAAACAATCTGAGTGGGTGGACCGATGGACACCCAAGGCAATTCACCCTCGTCTGCGTAGAAATCCGTCACTGGGGCAACATTCGCACCCAGTGCAATCGTTGCATTTCCGGTCACAGCAATGTCACCACGATGAATGACAAAATCATCTGGAAGGCCGCTGATGTACTCGCTCTGAGGCGAATATCGAATCTCATGCGGAGAGGGGAGCGTAATTCGCAAATCTGTGCTGTCGCCCAATTCACCGGTGATTGGAATCCAAAGAAGGCGAGTAGAACGACCATCCCCCTGACCTGTCAAATTCGCCTCAGTGGTCCATCCCCATGATGTATTGTCGGAAAATGCAATCACGTTGGCGTTACCGACCATGTCAATTTTGTCATAGGCGCAACAACCAATCTCAGATTGTGAAATGGCCCAGTCAATGAAGAGACTGGAATTTCCCCCGAATTGATTGGTAATTTGGTGAGTAATGCCGAGGTGCGCATTGGGTAAATTTGGGTGTCCGAGAGTATTTGGAATTGAAATCGATGATGACCAAGTAGCATTCATTTCCACCAACCGTTCAATGGGGCCAAGTACATCCAAATGGGCACTTCCGGAAATGGCAAGAGGAGATTCGATGGTCTGATTGAGGAAGGAGGTCGCATTGGTATCTCCATTGAACACAAAGGCATTGTCTTGTGGAATGCCATCAATGAGTCTGACCAGCGTCCAATTGCCTTCAGGGAGTTGCAAATCAATCGGTTGATCAGGATTCACTGCAGTGAGATTTCCAGCATCATCCCACAATAAAACTGAACCTGGGGCGTGCTCGCTCCACAAATGAATGGTTTCGCCCTCAGCACCAACAAAGGGTAACGGAGCCAACAACAGAATTGTTACGATGAGAACCGCCTTTCGCATTGAAACACCTCACAAACGAGAACCATCATCAAAGATGATGATTGACCCAGCAGAATCCATGACGAGAGGAAGAACCTTGTGAGTTCTTTCCACCTTATTACGAATCTCCGATGAGCCTTGGAACAGGAAGAATCCCCCTCCACCAGCGCCAAGTAATTTGCCACCGGAAGCACCCAATTCGATGACACTGGCATACAGTTCGTCCAGAGCCGTTCCAGTAATTCCATCGACGAGGTTGCGCTTTATCTGCCACGAGGATGCGAGTAATTGTCCGACTGTTGCATGGTCACCTAATTCCAAGGCGCTTCGAACCGAAATCGCTTGTTGACGCAGAGCATCGAGTTCAGCCCGTTTGTTGTCAGTCGATGCCGATTGTTTGGCCAAAATATCACTGGCTTTTCGAGTGATTCCGGTGTAAGCGAGGAAATAATTGGATGCAAGAGTCTCTTCATCGAGTTCAATCGGTGTGACGATGACCGTGTCATCGGAATGGAATGCAATCTGATTCGAGCCACCAAAAGCTGCGGCGTACTGATCTTGACGACCGATGGGTTGTTCGAGAATTTCAATCTCAATTCGACATGCTTCCTCAGCCAATTGAGCAGCGTCAGGTGTGTGTCCAGCATAGGTGTGAAGGGCATGCAACAATCCAACTGTCAGGGCTGAGGAGGAACCGAGTCCGGTTCCACGAGAAGGAATATCTGCAATCGTGGTAATCTCGACACTATGTGTCACACCTGTCAATCGCATGGCTTCACGAACCAATTCGTGCTCAATATCTTCAAAATTATCGACTATTTCAGTTTGAGAATAGCCAACTCGGACACTGTTGTCAAATCTCTTGTTCACCGTAACATGAATGTGTTTAGCCAACGCAAGTGAGGTGACAAGTCCACCATTTTCACTTCCTTCATAGTAAGCAGGAAGATCCGTTCCCCCACCGCAAAACGAGACTCGAACCGGAGTCCTACTGATAATCATCGATTCGCGGACCCAGCATTCACCCTTCAAGCCCTCGGCTTCCGATTCCTATGGAATCGACCTTGTTTATGCACCCCAATGAATAAGGCCGAGAGGCGACCGAGGAGTTCCGGCGGGTAGGATGGACGACGACCTCATCACCATGGATGACATGACAAATGAGGAGATTGTTTCCCTGCTAGAAGATGCCGAACGTCTGCTTCCTGTCGCACACGGTTTGGAGTATCTCCCACTGCTACAAGGCAAATTATTGGCGAACATGTTCTTCGAGCCTAGCACACGTACTCGAATGTCATTTGAGACAGCGATGAAGCGATTGGGAGGAGATGTTGTCAATCTCGGGGACGTGAATTCTTCTTCATCGGTCAAGGGTGAGACATTGTATGACACCATGCGCATGGTCGATGGTTACTGCGACATCGCGGCACTTCGACATCCACGACAAGGGGCGGCGCAATATGCTGCAGATGCGTGCGCGATTCCAATCATGAACGGTGGCGACGGGGCAGGTCATCATCCAACACAGACACTCCTAGATCTATTCACTATTAAGCAGGCTCACGGACACCTTGAAGGATTAACTG
>JAPYUB010000101.1:0-4793 GCA_029942125.1 Candidatus Thalassarchaeaceae archaeon
CCATGAAGTCCTGTGCAAGCGGCTTCTCCAATCGCATATAGACCGTGGTACTGCAATTCATCTGAACCGGGTGAATGTTGTCTAGATAACCCGTTTTCATCAACGGAAATTCCACCTACCATATAGTGGGCAGCAGGTGCGACAGGCAATGCATCTATACCGAGGTCTAATCCATGTTTTTCCAATCTAGATTGAATGGTTGGAAAGCGCTCCTGAATCGCATTCTTTTCAAGATGAGATGTGACCAACCAGACCGAGTTCTCCCCACTTTTCTTCATTTCTTGATCTGCAGCTCTTGCAACAATATCCCGGGTGGCCAATGAACCCCTTGGATCATGATTGAGCATGAAAGAATATTCGGCAGGTTTGCCCCCACTAACCTTCCATTTCTGGAGATCCCCGCTCGTCATCAGAATCGCACCATGTCCTCTCAACGCCTCGGTAATCAGAAACGGCCTTTCCCCCGGAAGGGCCAGCGCCGTGGGGTGGAATTGTACGAATTCTAAATCACGAATTTTTGCTCCTGCTCTGTGGGCCATCGCAATTCCATCTCCAGTTGCTACAGATGGATTTGTTGTTTGTCGATAGATGTGACCAGCCCCGCCCGTTGCGATAATCACGGCTTGTGCAGATATTGTTCGAACCTCCCCGTTAGGTGTCAGAATCCAAATGCCAGCAATGCCTTTGATTTCTGCAAATTTATCCTTCAGAATCAAATCGACGGCCATGTGAGATTCTAATAATTCTAGATTTGGTGATGCCCGAGCTTCGATGATGAGTGCTCGTTCTATTTCCGCTCCAGTTGCATCCTTTGTATGCAGAATCCGTCGCGATGAATGTCCACCTTCCATGGCTAAATCAAATCCATCTTCATTGGAATCGAATTGGACTCCTGATGAAATCAAATCCTCGATACGATCGGAGGATTCTCTGACAACCATTTCCACAATTTCCGGTTGACTAAGGCCACAACCGGCTTCGATGGTGTCATTGATGTGGACTTGAAGGTCAGTATTTGACATCGCAGCAGCGATGCCACCTTGCGCCCAATTAGTGGAGGAATCCGAGAGATTTTTCTTGGTCACGACTAGAGTTGACAATCCTGCTCTAGCACAGCGGGTCGCCACAAATAGACCTGCAATTCCAGATCCGACAACCACAACCTCAGCCAAAATGCCTCACCCTTCCCATTCCGTGGTTGGCATTATTGCATTCAACGTTACCCTCCACGGGGGAACCCGTCGATAGTCATAATACTCGTCCGGTATACAATGAACACAATGGGTCGAGGTAAGCATGTCGCTAAACTCGCGGTCGGCCTGTTACTCTCCGTCCTCACAATCTGGAATATTCATATCGGCTTTTACCAGATGGGTAGTGGAGAAATGCACAAACTTGTCTTGACCATGGTTTTCAGTGGCGCCTGTAGTGAATCTGCAATTCAGGCTGATTTGAACAGTGTGGGCATTTCCCAATGTCTGCAATCCTTGGGGACGTGGGGGCCCATCGACGTCCTTTTCTTGTCCGTCGGCCTGTTGCTGACATGGAAGTCTCTACGTTCTATGTTCTCAAGCAAACGGCTACTAAATCGAAACGAGCGCCAAGGGAAGAATCTCCAGAGAGTCGGTATGCTTGTTGCATTGGTGGGTACGGCGGATTTGTTTGGAATGCTCACCGAGAATGGTCAGCCACTAGATGCCAGTGAACTGTTTGGTTTCTCGTTCCCTAACGGTGTGTCCCTCCTTCTGTTGACCATCGCCCTCCTCATCTCCTTGGTCGGTGGGTCGATGCGTAAACGGGGACGAGGACGTTCAATCGACAGAGATTCTGGTTCTCGTCGATTCAAAGGTTCAGCCGAACGCCATTTGGAGGGGGATTTCTCCGTGGGGGACCTTCGTCGGGCTCTCATGCTCGATGCCTTTGAGGATCCATTCCAGGTCAATACAGATGACAATTGGGGCGAGAAAGTTGGACGCACTTGTCACTACTGCAATGGGACAGGTTGTAACCAGTGTGGAAATAGTGGGACTTTGGGCTGATAACTAAACGCATCACGGCGGCGCGAAACCTAGTGAAAAATCCAATTCTTCTCGCGTACGCGAGGTGTGGTGTTTATAGCGGTTGCAAATTCAAAGGCATTCTGACGTGTATCTTCGTGATACACAAACAGGTGAGATGGGATGTATCTGAAGGCGATAGAGTTAGAGAATTTCAAGTCTTTCAAAGGCGAGATGGTAATACCGTTTGAATTGGGTTTCACAGCTATAACTGGCCCCAATGGAAGTGGGAAGAGTAACTGTGGGGATGCAATTCAATTTGTGCTTGGACCACGCAGTGCGAAGAGTCTGCGTGCTCAGAACGTTAAGGATCTAATCTTCAACGGTGGCAAGAAGGACAAACCCGCTCGCTCATGTACCGCAACTCTGGTGTTTGACAATGCCAAGGATGCCTCTGGCCAACGTCGTCTTCGTGTCGATGCCGACGAGGTCCGCTTCACTCGAACGGTCAAGTTGAATCGAAAGAATGACTCCGTCACGGCTTACTATCTGAACGAGCGTTCATCCACCAGTACTGAATTCCGGCGAATTCTTACCGAAGCAGGAGCCCGTGGAGATGGATACAACATCGTCCTTCAGGGCGACGTCACGCTATTGTCTACCATGACCACTCGAGAACGACGCAAAGTGCTTGACGACGTCGCCGGCGTCACAGCCTATGACGATGAAATCAAACGCGCTGACAGGCAACGCAAGAAGGCCGAGGAATACCTGGAACGTATCACTCTTCTAGAAGATGAACTCAAGATTCGCCTGAAAACCCTCAGCAAGGAGCGAGAACAGGCGATGAAATATCGCAATCTTGCGGAAGCGTTGGAGAATGCCCGAGTTACCGCCATTCACGCCCGTCATCGTTCACGTCTGAACGATATCCAGATGATTGCTGACGAAAGAACCGGCTATCTTTCCCGTGTTGAGGAGTTATCCGCATCAATCCGAGAGACCAGTGCGGAATTGCTAGAGTTGGATGATGAAATTGCTGGTATTGAACGACAACTCGATTCTGTGCTTGGTGACGACGGTAAGGCGCTCGGTGAACGACTTCGAAAATTAGAGGTGGATGTCGAAACTCGCAAGGACCGAATTTCAGATTCAGAGTCAGCCGTCGAAGAGGCTCAGGATGAACTCTCCATACTTTCCAATGAACAGTCCAGCGCTCAAGATGCGCTTGAACAACATCAAGTGGACCTCTCCGATGCCGAAGGGGCCTTGGTCAAGGCTGATGCTGACATGGCATCTGCGACTGCTGAAGAAAAGGCTGCACGCGATGCCATTTCAGGAGGCGATCGTGCTACACACGACCTCAATCGAGCCTTTGGGAAGGCCACCGATGCCGTCACCAAGGCTGACGAAACTCGGGTCACAGCCTCACTTGAGGCCGACCGCGCCCTCAATCAGGTTACGATGACAGAGGAACGTCTCGCCGAACTCGAAGAGTCTCTCGCCGATGCCCGCTTAACACGAGACGACCAACAGTTGGTTGGTGAAGATTTGCAGATCGGCAATGGCGAAAACAATCGTGGCCAGTTGGCCGAAGAACTCACTCGTCTCCAACGCGAAGAGCGTACATTGATGGAACATACCGAAGATGTTGAGCGTCAGGTCCGCGAAGCGGAGCGTTCCTTGGCACGAGCACAGGGTGTGATGGAGAACAAATCGGGCGCCAAAGCCGGTCTTGCTCGGGCCGTATCTGCGGTCATGTCTCTCAAAGATTCAGGGGAAGTCCAGGGGATTCTAGGCCCGCTGGGTCAATTGTGCGAACCGAAAGATACTGAGCACGAAGAGGCATTGGCATTTGCGCTCGGTGGTGGAATGAACAGCATCATCGTCCGTGATGATGAAACTGCTGCCACCTGTATCAAGTGGCTGCGTGACAATCGGGCCGGTCGAGCCACATTTCTACCTCTCAACAAACTCACCGTTCGAAGGCCGGGTGGAAAAGCGGTCATGACGTCACGTCAAGATGGCGTGATTGGCTTTGCTTCCAATCTTCTGGTTTATGACGAATCGATCGAATCTGCAGTTAAACACTCGGTTCGAGACACTCTCATCGTCCGAGACATGGGTACGGCCCGTCGTCACATGGGTGGTGTGCGAATGGTCACTCTCGATGGCAGTATCACAGAGGCCAGTGGGGCCATGGTTGGTGGTGCCGTTCGTGGGCGTAGCCCACAGTTCGGTGGCAATATCGCAGGGATGAACGCTGTTCAACAGGCTGAATCAGAACTGAACCGACTTGAATTGCTCTCTAACACAGTAAACGCTGCTCTCGCTGAATCACGCCAGAATCAGCACCGTCTACGGGAGCGCATCAACAATCTCGGAACCGATGATTCAAGTCTGAAACTACGGGTTTGGCAAGAAGATATGAAGCGTGCAAATACCGACTTTGAATCGGCAGATGATAAGGTCAAGGTTTGCATTGCTCAACTCACTGAATCTAAGAATGTCCATCGTAAGGCACACGAGCGTGCAGATGCCGCCACCGAAACCTACGCGGCCTCAGTAACTGCTCGCCAGAACGCATCAGACAGCCTCTTGTCATCCTCTCCTGAGCATGTATCAGAACGACTTCGTGCCAGTGATGAATTACGCAATGCTGCGATGCAGGCCAAGATTGAAGCCGAGTCCAAACTTGCAACAGGAAATGCAAACACCGAACTGTTGCAACGCAATGTCGACGAAATCGAACGCCGAATTTCCGAGCAGAATGCCATCGTCGAAAAGAGCGAAGCC
>JAPYUB010000101.1:4803-5621 GCA_029942125.1 Candidatus Thalassarchaeaceae archaeon
GTATTGAGGAATTCAATGCTGAGATTGAAACCTTGAATATCGAACTGGGGACCGTGAGTGAAGCTCACCAACAAGTCGCTGAAGAACATCGTGAACTCAATGAGCGTTCAAAGTCACTCCGCGAAGATCGTGCGGGAATTAAGGCTGCTCTTGAGCAGAACAGTGCAAAGCGCGAATCACTCCGTAATCGCTGTGACGAACTTTCACAAGAGATTGAGAACAAAGGCCGCCTTCTCGAAGAACTCACTCAAGATATGGCCACGCAAAACATTTCACCTCTATCCGAAGATGTCGATTTACCCAGTGTAGGTGATGCAGAATCCAGCGTTCGAAACATCGAACGTCGAATCGGCAATCTTGGCGACGTGAACATGAAGGCAATCGAACAATACGATGAGGCTGAAGAACGTCTTACTCGCATCACCGATGATTCAGTCGTCCTACGTAAACGTCGAACCGATCTCATCGAACTCACTGGGAAATTGGAAGGTGAACGGAAGTCCCGATTGACTACAGTATTGGCCATCGTCTCTAAAAATTTCAAGCGAGTGTATGATCGCCTCTCAGATGGTGGCAAGGCTGAACTTCGCCTTGAGAATCCCAAGGACCCCTTCGCAGGTGGTCTGGAAATGTGGTGTCAACCAAAGGGGAAATCCAGCAAGAGCAAACTCCGCCTCCTGTCGGGTGGAGAGAAATCGATGGCAGCATTGGCCTTGATTTTCGCCATTCAAGATTACGAACCCAGTCCATTCTACTATTTCGATGAAGTTGACCAGAATCTCGATGCGTTCAATGCAGAACTGATTGCAGGACTGTGC
>JAPYUB010000102.1 GCA_029942125.1 Candidatus Thalassarchaeaceae archaeon
GCGTTGGAGATTGCTTTGTCGTCTTGAAGAAGGTTTGGATCCCTTTGATGGTGATGTCCCGCCTTCTCCAAGTGCTGATGTTGAGGGACTTAGTGAAGATTCTGATATGGAAATGGCAATCGAAGATATCGAAGAGGACCCGCCGATACTCCACGTCTCTGATGGTGAAGAATAATCATATCAGCCCAATCTTACGACCCGCTGATTCGTAACCTACTAGAATCATATCCAATTGTTCATCCGTCAGTCCTGCACACAGCTGATTTCGAACGCGAGCCGCATCTCTTGCGACCATTGGGAAAACGATGGCTCCGGCAACGATACCCTCGGCGCGGAGTGCAGCAACGAGGTCTTTGGCGATTCGACTCTCACCACACATAACGGGGATGATTGGGGTGGTAGAGACACCTAGATCAAAGCCGAGGTTGGCCATTTCTGAACGGAAACGATTGGTATTCTCCCAAAGTCTGGCGTGATGTTGAGGTTCGTCAATCAGAACTTCCACGGCCGCCTTCTGTGCTGCGGCCACACCCGGGGGTTGACTTCCCGAAAGCAACCAAGAACGTGAATGATTCAGGGCATGCGTTCGCATCTGTTCACTCCCGGCGACTATCCCCCCCTGCACACCGAGGGCCTTAGAGAATGAACCAATCTCAAAATCAACTCGTCCCTGCAATCCAAAATGAGCAACGATGCCTGCTCCACGTTCACCAAGTACGCCTTCACCGTGACAATCATCGACGAACACCATGGCATCGTGTGCTTCAGCCAATTCAGTAATCTCATCCAACGGACATACATCGCCATCCATGGAAAAGACACCATCTGTTATGATGAGTTTTCTCTCGGCATCAGAATGGTCCTTCAGTGCCTGCTCCAATCCTTCCATGTCGTTGTGAGGATACACGGATCTCTGGGCCTTGGTCAAGCGCACCCCATCGATGATTGAACCGTGATTTAACTCATCTGAGATGATGACATCTTGTTTGCCCTGGACAAGGGTTGGAATCAGGCCAACATTGGCTGTGTAACCCGCACTATAGATTAGGCTTGCTTCAACACCTTTGAATTTCGCAACGGCTTCTTCAGCGGCAAGATGGATATCCATGGTCCCCGAAATAGCACGAACAGAACCACTGCCTGCACCATACTTCTCAGTCGCTTCAATCATTGCCGCAATGACCTTTGGATGCGTGGTCAAATTCAGATAATTGTTGGCAGACAACATGATCATCCGTTGGCCATCGACTGTGCATTCTGGCTCACTAGCACTTTCTAGAGTCGGCGGTTCCCAATTCAAGCCCTGCGCGACCAACTCCTCGTAGCGCTCGGCCATCCATCGATGCTGGCGCGCCATGCACCACCCACGCCCCGATTGGCTGTTGATGCTTACGCCAAGACATTCATGCCAAAAGGAGGGTAGGGTCATACATGCGAGACGTCCGAGTGACCGTCCTAGGAACGGCGCAGGACGGGGGTGTCCCCCAGCCGGGTTGCGCCAGTGAATGCTGTCTTCGTGTACGTGCAAATGATGCATTGAGGCGTCATCCTGTCAGTTTGGGAATTGTCGGCGCAGATGGATCAACTCACTTGATTGAGGCCAGTCGAACAATGGGGGAACAGTTCGAAATCTGGCATTCAGTCGACCCTGTTGATGGCCCACTAACTTCACTGAGTATCACTCATGCACATCTCGGCCATGTGGATGGTTTAGGATTATTCGGCAAAGAAGCGATGGGGGCTAAGCATCTGACATTGCATTGTAGTGAATCGTTCGCTGCACTCATCGAGAACAATCCTCCTTGGCATGAACTACGAAAACAGGAAATTATCACCCCCCACACATGGACCTCAAACGAATCCTTCGAACCTTCCCCTGGATGTGGATTCACAATCAACCCTATTCCCGTGCCACATCGGGATGAATTGAGTGACAATCATGCGCTTCTAATCGAGGGAGTGGGTTGTAATCTGCTGTTTCTACCCGACCACGATTCGTGGTCTGAAACATTGCGTGGAAGAACCATCAGAAAATGGTTAACTGAATTGAATGTGGATATTGCGCTGCTTGACGGAACGTTCTGGGATGCTGATGAATTACCGAATCGGGATTTGTCCGAGATTCCACATCCAACGGTTCGGGAGAGTCTGGAAATGTTGGGAGAGCGAAGAGAGGGAGATCCCGATATTCGATTCTTCCATTTGAATCATACAAATCCACTCTGTAATCCATCCTCACCTGAAGCCGCCGAGTTGGCGTCAAAGGGATGGGCACTCGCTTCGGAAGGGGATTCGTTCACGCTTGAACGGTTATGAGGGAGGGGCACACGCGCTCCAATATGCACCTCACCGGAACGGTCAGTAGTGGACTGGGACGAGCTCATATTTTCATGGCCCAAGACCACTATCAGGAGCAATTTAAATTGATTCTGGGCGATGTGGCATGGCCGGGCACATTGAATGTCCAAGTCTCAGGAGAGGATTTGGTTGCCTACGTCGCTCTGAGAAATTTATCGGGTGTTGATACATTGGATATTGGTGAAGGAATCAAAATCAAGGCTGCAGATATTGACATTTCTAACATCGATTCTCATCGAATCAGGGGATTCTTGCGCGAAGGAAGGTCGTTTGGTGGCGCAACAGCATTTGATGGCAACATCCAGGTCGGTGAACAGGCCTCATTACCATGCGCAGTTCTGATCCCCGACTTGACAAGACATGTCGATGTGGTTGAAGTAATTGCAACCGATTTCTTGAGGGATGCTCTGAATCTTACAGATGGAGACGTTGTTTCACTCAATCTCAATTGAGATGGAGGAGCCAAGCAGCTTGATGCAATTGATCTTGCTCGGCTCGAGCTTTGTTCGCCCATAGTGAGTAGGCTCTTCCAGTTGATGGGGTGACAGCCACGAGAGGTGAGTCAAAGTGAGCCTTCATCTTGTCCATTAGGTAAGGCGCACCCTCATGTTCAATCGACCAAAGCGTCAACCATTCTGGTTCAACACGGCCGAAATCTACTGCATTCTCAGGAAAAGATAGCGCCTTTACCACTTCTTCGATGGAAAATCGTCCCTTGGCTATTCCCAGCATGGCAGAGGCGATGCGGCGGACCTGATTCCAAACGAAACCATCCGCCTTGATGGAGAAACCGAGGATGGAGCCGTTATCGTCAAGCCACGGGTCACATGAAAGGACGCGCTTGACGGTGGAACGGCCTTCTTGCGGCCGGCAGAAATTTCGGAAATCGTGCTCCCCTACAAAGAGAGAACACCATGAAGTCAAGGCTGAAATTGAGACTGCTGGCCAGCCTTCCAACGCTTGTAACCGATACAGATAGGTGCGTGAGAGTGCATCTCTGGTTCGAAAATCTGGATCTACAGATTGAGCAGCCCAGACTCGAATGTTCGTTGGAATCTGATCGTTGAGGGCGGTAATCACACCTCTCTCTCCGCAGCCATCCCAGATTTGATCTGAGATGACAAAACTACCGATATTCATTCGCGCATCAACGCCACCATCGGTTCGACTAGAGAGGTGGACTGGATGAGGGGCACGCTCACACCAATTCAGGTCAATCAAGGCCTCCTGAAGTTCTCCTTGTACTGTAGGGACATTCGGTTGAATCTGAGAACCACTGTAGTATCTACCCAGATAACCCACAGCCACGGCGACACGCACCGTCATGGCGGACCCCCTCACTCTGATGAAAGCAGTTCGATGACAGTGCCGGTAGATACGAAACCGAGGCCGGTAACAGCCCACTCTACTGCAGTCTTGAGATATTTCTGGGCCATAGGATGGTTTCGATTTCCGTCAGTCTGCATCTCGACGACCTCGACCAGTTGTCGAGCAGCCTCATACAGCATGTCATTGACATCGACCTCTTGAGCATCCGCCATTTCCTGCAGGCGAGTATATTCTTTAACTGCAGCAGGGACACGATTGCAATCAAGGCAGAACGAGGCAAAAGAAGCAACAATTTCTAGATTGTCTGGATCTAATTTCATCGCGTCCTTGTAGCGCTTTCGAATCAAACCGGCATTCACATCGTCATTCATGTTCTCGGTAAGTTCCATGAAGGCGGACTCGGCCCATCCGTAGTGTCCGGCCGAATTTTCCGGTTCTGCATCAATTAGTGTCTCAAACACAGCCATGGCTGCTTGGAAGTCTCCAGCGGACATGGCTTGGGCGGCCTGTAGCATAATCTCGTCTGACATCGACCCTTGCGGGGTCGAAACGCCCTATGAAGGAAGCGGCGTGATTGGGTCACTCAGAAATCCAACAACTCGTCAATTTCTGGTAGGTCTTCTTCTGAATCGTCCTCTTGACCCTTTGATAGTAAATCCACCATCTGCTTCTGAACTGCGAGTTGCTCCTCTGCCTTCGTGACAGCGGAGTTGGCATCCATCATTTTCAACATCAAATCATAGGTTTCTTGCCAATGTCGAATCCCATAGAACGAGATATCGGGAGTGAATCGATCAACCTTCACTGTTCGCTGATAAGTGAAGATGAATATGATTCGGCCAATCCACTTCAGTATCCCACCTGGAGTCTTTTCAGTAGGTACTGTGACTGCAATGCTTCCACCAACCGTTTCAGTTGAAATATGGGATTGATCGCCAATGTTGCAGTATACGGTTGCATATCCGAATAAGGCACCAATCGGTGTCCGCCTCTTCATCACAGCTCGAATGTTTTCATGGAGGAAGGTCAACCCGTCACGTTCGTAAATGAATGATTGATGATGGATGATTCGATCGGTGGTGACCGCATAGAGGAAACTCTTCTGATACCAGAAGGTAATCCCCCAAATGACGGCGGTCCACAAGATTCCGAATAGTGTGAAATCCCAATCGATTGGCATCTCAAATTCAGAATCAGAGAAAAGTCGCATGACATCATCGATGTGTAAGAGGAATGGGGTGAGAGATGACAGCAATAGAACTGTTGTCATCCATTTCCCACTCGCGGGATGATTGATGAGTCGGTTCAACCAGGTGAAGAACAGCATTACAAAGGCAAATCCTGCACCACCAACCCAGCCACTAGCATTCACAAGGAAATAGAATATTTGTTCGTACCACTGCGCATCATCTGGCGCTTCGGCCCATCCGAAAAATAAGTGAATACCGAGTACACAAAGACCGACAAAATAGGCCGGCATGAACGCGAACAGAGATGGACGTCGAATCATCAGGATCTCTTCGTCATCGGCAACGCGTAACATCTTGCGAAGTTTTTCGTTATCATTTGGAGAAGCGGGCTCTGGTGTCGGCGTGAATTCGGTACTCCCAACCGAGATTGGTTCAATTGCAGAAGCTGTACTTCTCTTCAACTCTTCATCACTCATCGTGCTGCCTCACATGTTGCTGGGTTCCCGACGATGATGAATCT
>JAPYUB010000103.1 GCA_029942125.1 Candidatus Thalassarchaeaceae archaeon
CCAAACGACCGAGTCGACAATTACGTGAAATTCTTGGTAGGATATCGCTGTCTACTTCGACCAATTTCGTCATGTCGATCTTTCCATTGTCCTGAATCAATCCGACGACATCCCCCTCAATCGGTTCTGCTAAAGTCAATCCCGCTTCCAATCTTGCAGCAATGATTCGGTTGAATGCTTCAGATTGAAGGCTGTGCACCATCATCAATTGGAGATTGTTAGGCAATTTACGAAAGGCACCCAACCAATCTTCTGGTTTGCGGGCTAAATGCTTTAGCATATCTCGTTCAAATCCAAGATGTTTAGGAATTATCTCAAGACATTTATCTGCGTCCGAGGATTCACGCCAAAGGCTTCGAAATGCTTGAACTTCGTGTCGTTGATGAATCCCAGGCATCCCTAGGTAAGCATCGACAGCCCCCTTCCAGTCATCTCCAATCACTGAACGACCTACAACCGGAGTCACGGGTCTTGTGGCCCCGAATCGTTGTGGTCCAATCCAATTTGGGAATCTTCCTGTGCCCAATCGATTTTCCATTGCTTCAAATATCGAGTTTACCCTGGCAATCGCCTCTTTCGCTTCAAGTGGGTTCCCGTTAGAATCAGCACATCCCCTCACAGTAATCGTGAATCTGTTTGCACTGTGGTCACCAAAGCCGAGCTTCTGATGTGACCGACCCAATATCTCGATATCTACATCTTTCAACTCGACAGTAGCAACCTTATTTTTCGGAGCATCGATGACCAATAGTTGAGTCGTTATTGCACGTTTATCCTTGGTCCCACTGAACCAAATTCGATTTTTTGAAATTTTCAGGATTTTGGCTAATTTACCTACAAATCTGTTTGTTTCCCAATTGGTTAATGTTACTCTAACCACTGTGAATCTACCCTTCGCATCTAGAGCCGGTGTACGCCCTACCTCTTTGACGCGAAAATCTTCAAATCGGCTCTTCAGCAAGCCTCCAACACCTTCCCCTTCACAGGAAAAACCGGATAACCCGCATGCAGCGGCGATGTCCGCCGAAGTCATTCACATCACTTCAGGGTAGGGTGAGCCCATCGAACTCTTTTGCAATATCTTTGCACAATCCCTTCAATATCTTTGCAGGATCTTTTCCCTTTTTGCAGCGCATATAGAATTCCGGTTCATCCAATTCAGGATGTCCAATGAAGTAGTTTGCATATTCCACATCTTTGCTCTCATTTAATCGAGATCGGAATAACTGCAGCGCCGTATGGGTCTCACCAGTAATACGGATTCGGAGTTCCCCGCCCTTGTTCAATAGAACCTTAATCGCCATGTTGACCAGCCCGCCGACCCAGCCCACCCTTTTGAGCCTTCTTTCTTGGACCACCCACTGTGTGGGTGCAAATCCCCCCTGCTGAAATGCAATTGAGCGAGCATTTGTCGCCTTATTGCTTATCAATCGAATTCTTCCCGCCAAGCCTATGGGTGGCGATGAATCAAACGCCCGCACGCTCATATCACCATCTACATTCGAGAAGGCAACACTTCCTATTCTCGTCGTTTCAACTATCCTAACGATTGTTTTGGGGGCCCAATTGTTTCCGCTCCCTGTTTTCGACACCGATTTGTCCGCGTTCTCACCAGAAACACCGGCTGGGGAAGCTGAAGATAGAATGTCCCCTTACTTCCCAGCGGAAAGTCGTCCGATGTTCATCCATGTGACTGCAGATGACGGCTCAAATGTGTTGAGTATCTCTAATTTGCAACTACAGGATACGGCCCTAGGTGAGGTTATGAATCGATCAAGTTCATCAAATGATTACATCGACTCCGTTATTGCTGCGCCGCAAGTCATTCAGTATGCAATCGATGATTCCGATGCCAACGATACTACGCTTGAAAATTACACCTCTTGGTCAGAATTACTTGATGCTATTTTGGATGATGGTACTGTCTGTAGTGATGCACTTGGAGACGATCGCGCCTTGGCTGCAGGCGCGTTTGTTCAGGACAGTCTCCTTAATCGAGATCTCAATTATGATGCTACTTGTGATTATTTGTCAGATTCAGTAAATTGGACGGGTGATGCAGCACCTACTGCCTCAAGCACCCTATGGGTCATCATGATTGACCCGAATCTGGACGACACAGCCCGGCAGGTGCAGCAGGCTTTCATTCGAGTACAACTTGATGATTTTTCGGACGGCACAGGAATGGATTATCATTCGACCAGTCTTGATTTGATGAGTCATGACATCAACAAGAATACGTTTGGTGAACTAGTGATGCTGATGTTCGGCGCTGTTATCGTTGTAGTCCTGCTCCTTGCCGTCGCATTCCGTTCGGTAAGGGGGGTGGCATTCCCCCTTGTCGGTTTGTCGGCTGCCTTAGTATGGACCTACGGTGGAATGGCGCTTGCAGGACTCCAATTTTCTATTCTTGAAGTTGCAGTGGCCCCCGTCGTTCTAGGGCTTGGAATCGATTACAGTATTCACCTGCAACGCCATTACAATACATTCCGAGCCGAAGGGATGTCTGCTAGCAAAGCCTGGTTACAAGGTTTTGAAACACTCAAAGTGGCTCTAACACTTGGAGTAGTCACGACGATGGCCGCATTCGTCGCCAATATCGTATCCCCCCTCCCTCCACTCCAAAATTTCGGTATTGGCCTCGCATTCGGGGTCTTCTGTGCATTCACCTCATCGACAATCTTGGTCGGAGCACTACATGTTGTGATGGAAAGGGACTCATCGGCCCATGCCAAGCACATAGAATGGATGAGATTTGGCAAGTTCAGCCAATACATGGTTGGCTTCCAGAGGGCCCATCAGGCCAAAGTGATGGTTGTCGTCGCCATGATGACAATCGCCTCAGTTATTTTTGCTGCAGCGCGCCTTGAAACTGAATTTGACCTCACAGACTTCCTCGACGAAGACATGGATGTGATGAATGGTAGAGACCACCTCTACGAATCGTATGATGCAGCTGGATGGAAACCGATATACATTCTCATGGAACCTGTCGACGGTGCACAATCCATTCCCGACGATGCCTATTTCTTGAATGCGCTTGGTTTCCTCGATACTTGGCTTGAGTCGACCAATGGAGTCGTTTCTCCACATTCTACAGGTCAGAATAAACATCCCGCGTACGATGGCCCCTATCCAATTTTGTTTGAAGCCGTTGAAGGTGATTCAAATTTTGGAGTAACTCATCATCTGAGAGTTGTCGAATCAAAGTTGGCCACTGCGGATGGATTTGAAGAAGGCGACATTGCAGCCGCCTTGAAATCACTCGGCACCAATAATTCACTAGCCGACCCACTGACTGGTGAAAGTTGGGCGGATCGAGTCAACAAGGTAATTGCATTCACTGATGATGATTCAAGTATACGATACATCCGAATGGAGGTTCTCATTGAAGTAAAGACGAGTAGTGAGAGTTCTGCAGTTCTCTCAGCATTCCGTAGCACTGTTGATGATTTCACAAGCCTCAATGGAGTAGATGCTAGCGTTCACGTCTCAGGGGATTCAGTTAGTCTAGAAGCTGTTCTTGATGGTCTCACGGAGTCGCAATTACAATCTACACTGATTAGCTTGGCCGTATGTTTCACCGTGTTGTTGGCGCTAACCCGTCGAATCGGCCCTGCTCTACTGATTGTTCTTCCTGTTGGTATTGCCGCCACTTGGGTAGTTGGTGCCATGGCAATCCTAAATCTGAATTGGAATGTCATGACGGTCATGGTGACTGCATTGACGATAGGTCTTGGAATCGACTACTCGATTCACGTTTGGCGTAGATTTGAGGCGATGAAGATTCACGAGGGAGGTGATTGGGGCGGATTGAAAGAAATGTATGCTTCCACTGGTGTTGCGCTATTGCTCTCCGCTGGAACAACAATTTGTGGTTTTTCCATTCTTCTGCTTTCGCAAATGCCAGTTATCCAAGATTTCGGCCTAGTGACTGCGATTACAGTCTTCTTCTCCCTCATACTAGCACTTGTTCTGCTTCCTGTATTCTTAATCTTAGATTCGCAGACACAGAATGGTACAACTTCTGATTAAGTCGAAATTGTTCTTACAAATTCACCCATCGGTAATTGCTGTTCCCTGGCTACCAATAACAATGCCATCCACAGTGTCACTGGGCCTAACGCACGTCGTTTACGTTGGGCTCTTCGCATGACTTCTTTTCGATCCAAACCGGCTGCCTTTGCGATTTGATCTAAGATTTTGGTCGTGTGTGTTACTGCCGGATCTATCGATGGGGACTCGACAGTTTTCTTGACCACAACTTCTTCTAATTCCACAATTGTGACCTCCTCGACCACTTCCCGCTTGGGGGCTGTTGGCGGTGATTCCAGGATACGCATTGATGGCAACCATCCGAATGGCACCTCAACCCCGCTTAGGTCAACACTCGATTGAACCATTTCATCGGAAGTATCCAACCAACCAGTTTGAATCAAATTATCACGTATACGCAATGCTACCTCCATGTCGAACCACCCGAAATCAAAGGCCCAAATCCTACAAATCGAATCCTGATCAATCGATTTACTGATTTGAGTTCTCCATGTTTGTGCTAATAGAATCGCAATGTCCGGTTCTATTTCCACCGCTTCACCCATGGTATCGAGTGAACGAACCCCTACTCAGTTCTTCATCGTCACGACCCAAAGGTCATGCACTAGTGACCGGTGCGCGGCCTCGGACCGGTGGCTTTGAAGAGGGCGGAGTGTACCCTAGGGGTGATTGTATGCGCGAATATATTGCTAAAAATCCCAAGACAGGGAAACCTTTGCGCACCGGCCGCAAGCGTCGTAAAGGCCTTGATTCTGCATACCGCCCAAGTGAGGGTCCATGGGACCTCATCCCTCTAGACCGAATTATCCCGCTCGCACGGGGGGACATCGAGGTCTATTCAGTAACATGGCTAGACAGAGAACGATTGTTGCGTCAGACAGATGGAGTACGTGCATTGCCTCGAATCCGCGGCAGAGACCAACAAGATGCTCACGACACTTTGGAAAACGCGCTCGGGTCCCTCGACACGCGATTGCGAATCGCAGGGTTGGCGAGTCTGCCCTTCTGTGCATTGCAGCAATCGGAAAAATTATTTGAACATCTCCATGAACTTCTGGAAGATGTCGATATTGATGTACAGAAAGCCGCCCGGGGATGTTTGGTTCTCGTCGCCCCGGTATTTCCTTCGGTAACTGAAGAAACTATGCGAAGAGAATTGAGATCCGACGATCGTGTATGCCGCAAATCAGCATTTGAAGCACTCAAACAGGT
>JAPYUB010000104.1 GCA_029942125.1 Candidatus Thalassarchaeaceae archaeon
CGGACGATTGGGGATTGGTAGGATAAGAGTTCAACGTGTACGAACAACTTGCCAACTCCTTGGCCAATGAAGCATGCGTTTGTATCCAGTAGTAATCTGGAAATCTTCCGGGTCCGTGCCCCAGTCCATACCTTGTCGAATTCCTACGAGGTTTTGATTCAATCCCCGACCATTGTTGAATTCAGATGTCGTTAAGGGCGTGATTGATGTCTTCCCACAAATCCTCGACATCTTCGATGCCAAGGCTCACACGGACAAAACCGGGAACAACGCCTGCAGCCATTCGAATGTCTTCGGGAATGGACATATGGCTCGTGTTGAATGGGCATTCAATCAGACTCTCTACCCCACCCAGACTCGTGGCTTCGAATATCATCTTCAATCCTCGCATAAAACGCAGTGCTGCCTCATCACCACCGTTGACGGTGAATGCAAGCATGCCTGTTCCTTTGGGCATGATACGCTGACCAACCTCGTAATCTGGGTGGCTGACCAATGATGGATGGATTACACTGGAAATCTGCGGGTGGGCTTCCAACCGCTTGGCAATCTCTGCAGCATTGGCACAATGGATCGGCATTCGGGCACTCAAGGTACGCATACCTCGCTCCAGTAAATAACAGGCATGAGGGTCGGGTGAGCCACCGAAATGAACCTTCTTTGGGAACAGTTCAGCGATGAGATCCTTGCGGCCAACGACTGCACCGCCAACGATGTCCGAGTGGCCACCCAGGTACTTGGTGGTCGAATGTATGACGAGGTCACACCCCAACTCAATGGGTTGACAACCCCACGGTGTGGTGAATGTGTTGTCAATGACCAGGAGGAGGTTGTGTGCACGAGCGATTGCGACCATGGCTTCGACGTCGCATATTTTCAGAACAGGGTTGGACAAACTCTCGATATAGAGGATTTTTGTCGATGGGGTGATTGCTGCTTCATACGATTGAGGGTCGCGCATATCAGCCATGCTGACATCGATGCCGAAGCGAGGTAGTTCTTGGGTCATCAAACCGTATGTTCCACCATATATATCGGGGCTGGCAACGACATGATCTCCCTTGGAAAGCAAACCCATCAGAACAGTCGAGATGGCTGCCATACCACTGGCGAACAATTCACCATCCTCAGCACCCTCAAGAGCACAAATCTTCTCGACACACGCCTCAGAGTTCACACTAGACAATCGAGAATAAATCAGTGTGTGCTGAGCTCCGTCTGCCCAACCTGCATAGCGTTCGTCGGTCAGATAATATGTGGATGATTGGAATATTGGTGTATTCACAGCGCCCTCGATGTGTTGTGTACCCGAATGGACTGAACGAGTTGCGAACCGTTTGTCCGCGTGGTCGTCGGCCATGCTACAGGTGCACCTTAACCAGCATTTCAATCAAGCGCCGTGGGCGTCTAGTCAGAATCAACCCAATCGGCGTATTCTTGGGTCGATTCTGCAACCCAATGAATGATTTGTGGAACATCATATGGATGGGTTTCTCTGAGTGCTGTCAACACCTTATCGAAGTGAGGTTCAGAAACTTTCAACTGTAATCTCCATTCCGTAGATGATTCAATAACACCCTCCCATTTGTATGTAGATTGAATGAATGAATGTTGGATACAGGCTGCACCCACTTCCAATATCGACTGTGCGAAAGCGCCAACCTCGGCTTCAATCCAAGCACCAGGTAGGGTCGTTTGGATGATGCGAATACCGGTGTTCATGGTGATGGGATGGGGCTTCTAGCCATGAAATCAACGCCCCAACGCTTGAAAGCCGTATTGACCAGCCTACGGCTGGGTGCGTTGATGGATTGGGATTTACCAATTGATTCGGGGCCCGTTCCAAATTCTGAAACCGCATTCGATGTAATCGTAGTCGGAGGCGGGCCTGGTGGCAGCGGTGCTGCTGGATACATGGCAATGAAGGGACTCAAGGTTCTGCTGTTGGAGAAGGCTATCTGGCCACGGGACAAGACCTGTGGAGATGCAGTTGGGGGGAAATCGCTGAAGCATGTCGAGGAGTTGGGGGTGAAAGTCGCCTTGGAGCAAACACCCCATTTCAGAGTAGATTCGATTATCTTCAGTGGTCCAAATGGAAAAGAAGTTCGAATTCCTCTTCCGGAAGAGGAAGTCGAAAAACGAGAAGCTGGTTACAGTCTGCCTCGACGGCAATTCGACACACTGCTCTTTCGGAATGCCAACGAAAAGGTGCTGGGTTCCGGTGGTGCTGTAATCCAGAATTTTACTGTCAAAGATGTTCACATTGAAGGCGATGCTGTGAAGGGGATCTCTGGAATTCATGATGGAGAAAATATGCACTATACCGCCCCCCTCACCATCGGTGGGGGTGGATACAATTGTCCCGTTGCCCGGGCAATTACTGCTCACCACAATGAACCAATGGTGGACAAAGCGCACTACTGTGGGGGATACCGTGAATACTGGACTGGGGTGGAAGGCTGTGGAGATTGGACGGGCGCAATTGAGATTCACTTCATTGATGGTGTCCTTCCAGGTTATTTCTGGATCTTTCCCGTGGGTGGTGGGGTGGTCAATGTGGGTATCGGAATGGTCATCGCTGAAATGGATAAACAGAAAATCAAACTACGCGGTCTTCAAGATTGGGTTATCAATGAATCACCAAAATTCAGCAAACGTTTTGCAAACGCGAAAATTGTAGAAAAATCGGGGAAGGGGTGGCAATTACCGTTCGGTAGTCCGCGGAAAAAACCACCATCATTTCAACCGCGGCGTACAGCGATGGCTGGGGCAATGTGCGTTGGTGATGCTGCCTCACTCATTGATCCATTTACCGGTGAGGGAATCGGCAACGCATTGCTATCTGCAAAGATGGCATCTGACGTCTTCGACATCGAAATTCACAAGGAAGGGTTTACCTCTGAATCTGCCATTGAATATCAGGAGAAGTTGTGGGAAGAACTCTCTCCGGAATTAACAAACTCATACAAACTACAGCGTTTAGTCAAAAGAAAGTGGTTGATGAATATCTTCATCTCAAAGGCTGTCAAGAAGGAGGAATTGCAACGTGCCCTTACCGACATGATTTCTTCCAAGGAGGCTCAGGGCCAATTCCACACCAAATGGTGGATGCTAAAAACGCTATTATTCTGAGGTGCAAACATGGATTCTTCATTAGTTGATATTGATGCTGTGTTTCTCGATCTTGATGGAACCATGTATCTTGGCGAAGATTTGATTCCTGGTGCCCTTGAATTCCTTAATCGCTGTGAATCACGCGATGTTGCCAGATTTTTCTTGTCAAACAACAGTAGTCGTTCTGTCGAACAATATCTGCATAAATTGAGTGCTTTGGGTATTCCCGCTACAGCAGATGATGTGCTTCTTTCAACACATGATCTCATTTCTTGGCTGCATGGGGGTGGCTACAATCGTATCTATCTGGTTGGCACTGAGGGGATGAAACAGATGCTCAATGATGCTGGACTGACCATGGATGCTGAGACTCCTGAGATTGTAGTGTTGGGTTATGATACGGAAATTACCTACGAAAAGATTGCAACGGCTTCTATTCACCTCCACAAAGGCGTTCCAATGGTGGTTAGTCATCCAGATGTTGTTTGTCCCACTCCTGATGGTGGGCTCCCTGACACTGGGGCTTACATGGCGATGTTTGAGGCTGCGACTGGGGTTTCACCGATTCATGTCTGCGGAAAGCCTGAACCTGGAATGATTCTACACAAAATCAAGGAGCTTGGTTTAGAGCCAAGTCGGTGTGCCATGGTTGGAGATCGCCTCTACACGGATATGGCAATGGCCACAAGAGCAGGCGTCAATGGCATTCTCGTTTTATCGGGGGAAGCGACGATGGAGGATGTCGATTCATTGCCTGAGGGGGCGGAACAGCAACCCAGTATGATTGTTCAATCTGTAGACGGTTTATTCCGTTGACGGCGCAGAAAATAGTGTATGTAAATCGCCTTGGCCAGTATCTGAGTCAGGGTGGACTTCAAGTGCTCATTTGGGAATTCGCTGCTCGTGAGTGCGAATCCTCCGCTATCTGGCGCGCCCTCTTGTGATGTGGGTGCACTGCCTCTGGTGGATGAATGGCCCCTCCTGCCGAATCATGAAATGCATATGGGGCGCCTCGCCCAATTTGGTGTCATTGAATTAGAAGAAGTCCTAGACGCCATGCGGCAATGTCCGCGGGGCCCCCATGCATTGCCATTTCCTTTGAGGGAAGAAGTATCCAACCTCGATGCTTCTAGCCTCAGAATCCCGTGGTGGACGGGAGTCAATATGCATCATTCATTGCTTCCAGGCCTCTTTGAAACCTGCCAGATTTTGCAACTTCTACAACTTGAGCGGGGGGACAGTGTGTTGCTATTAGGTCCGCGTGGAAATTGGTGGACTGAATTGTTAATGTATATCGGCGCAGAGCGAATTGTTGTCCTTGAACCAGATGAAGTTCGAAGAGATGTATTGGCGGAACGTTGGCAGGAATTGCGGCTCGATGTGATCGCCAAGGCTTTTGGTTGTGAAATTGATATCATTGGTACGGATCAATTAGATGACTACACGCCTCAGATTGGATTTGACCGAGTTCTCTCCACTGGTATGTTTCCCTCCCTCCCAATGAGTATCATGATGCGTGTACAAGACCGTGGATATGCTGTATTGCCTATCCAAAATGATGGGCGAAGTATGCTCCAACTCATCCAACACCACGGTAAAGGGGAATTGATGGCACAATGGGTGGCCTGTTGGGATGTAGATCCATGGCCGGAGGGCATTTTGATTGCCTTTGAAACTGGGGCCGCTATGGAACGGGGGCCTGAATATGATGATGGGCGAATGGAGATTGAAAAAGCGTGGTGTGAATCTAATTTCATGCCAACTCGCGATCGCTTCGGGCCCGCTCGAATGTTGGACATGGTAGAACGCGTATGGTATTCGATTGACCCAGTACACTCAGATGTTCCCGAAAGTGAATCTGTTGGACTCCGGGAACAAATCTCTGACGATTTGTTTCGTATGGGTCATGTCCTCTTGCAAATGGGAATCTTTGAGCTTGCATCAGAGCATCAAGGCGAGGCTTTCCGTTTGGCACCAACGGCTGAATCTGCGACTTTCCTTGGTTGGGCTCTTTCCGAAATGGATGATTCGTGGGGTGCTCTTGGTTGGTGTCGAAAAGCGATTGAGGCCGATGAGCGGTTAGG
>JAPYUB010000105.1 GCA_029942125.1 Candidatus Thalassarchaeaceae archaeon
CCTTTGGAGTGCGTTGACATTCATCCTGAATTATGTCCCAATCATTGGCAGTTTAATTGCCATGATTCCCCCCTCAATCCTCGCGATTATTCTTCTTGATCCGACGGTTGCCATTGTACTAATCACTGTCCTTATCATCAATCAACAGATATGGGGTCAATTTATTGAGAACAAAATGTTTGGTACAAGTCTCGATATTTCACCAATAGTCCTTATCCTAGTTACTGTGTTTTGGTTTTGGCTTTGGGGCATCATGGGCATGGTTTTGGCAATTCCCATGGCGGTCGTCACGAAGATCATTCTTAGTAAAATTCCCGAGACCCGCCCCATCTCAATCCTACTATCAGAAAGAGCACCCCGAATCGAAGAGGAGTAGAGATGGATTGGAAAATCATCGTCGGCTGTGCTCTTGCAATCGTCTTACTGCTCATCAATTTCTGGTGGTTTGCAGTTGGTCAAAAGAAAGCTCGATTGCATCGTGATTGGGCGTCTGATTGCGCGCAGCAGGCTCACTTCGAGATAGATGGGGACTCAGTGACGCTACACAATCGCCGTGATTTCACATGGAGAACCACTAGGGATTTTGATGAGAATTGGGATTCCTGGTCATTCGATATGAAGGACCTGAAGGACATCTGGTATGTGGTCGATTATTTTCACAAAATCAGAGGCATGGCCCACACGATGGTCGGCTTCGAATTCACCGACAATCGCTTCCTCATGGCCTCGTTCGAGGTCCGTCGACAGAAGGGACAGAAATTCCATCCTTGGACAGGTATGTGGAACGAGTTTGAACTCATCCTAATATGGGCAACTGAGCGTGATTTGCTGGGTGTACGCACCAATGGTCGAGGCAACGATGTCTACCTCTATCCGTGCGATGTATTACCCGAAAAGCAGACTGCTCTGCTTCAAGCGATGATGCAGCGTACCAATCAATTAGCTGAGGAGCCAGAGTGGTACAACACGATGACAGCGACATGCACCACCTCGATCACTCAAATTGTCAACCGAGTCACACCCGGTCGGGTTCCCTTCACTTGGAGAGCTTATCTCCCAGGTTACTCCCCATGGACGGCTTGGAAGCGCGGAATTATCTCAAAACGTGGCACGTTCAAAGAGACCGTGGATGCGGCTGCGATTAGTGAGAAGGCAAAGGTTGGTGGACTTGGCGAACCGGGTAGTCACGATTACTCGATCAATGTCCGGAAATAACCACAACAAGAGCCCCTTCACTTTGAATGTGAATTGGCCCTCCAAGAGCCACATTGTGAAGTCCACGCGTGGAGAATGCAAGAGGCTCGCAGTCGAGCGGAAATTCAACGCCAGATATGCTAACATTTGCACATGCTGTGAACGCAAACAGGCTGAGTTTTGTCCCTTCATCTAGAATCAGTTCCAAGTCATCCAGACAGCGCATCACAATGTGCTCTGACATGTGCATGTAAATTTCCAATTTTTCAGGTGCTTCCACAAGTGCTGCAAACGCTGCAAGTTGGTGATCTATTTCGCCGCCTTCAACACCAACTATTTTCACAACTTTTGCTCCATTCTCAGCTGCATATTGCAGCGTCTTCTCCAAGTCGGAAGAATTCTGGTCCGGTAAAGCGATTCGTTCAACCTCTGTATCGGTGATTGAATCGAAGTCACCAGTGGCCATTGTGACAGCTAAATTTCGTGAAAGTGCAGCATCTGTACCCCCATCCACCCCAACGATGACTCCACAAGCCTCTGAAAGTGGCCTCCAGACGCTTTCTGGGGGCCAATCCCCATCCGCACAAAGCAGCCACTGTTCCCCAGCCATATCTACGGCTTCAGACTGAAGTTGAAAGGGGCTTCTAGGCGGTTGTCTGAAGAACCTTGACTCCCTCGACCCCTTAGGGTCGAGTTCGCTATGACCCCAATTTGGGTGTGATGAGATGCGTCGGATTAGTCTGTTCCTGACCTTACTCATGGTTCTCGCTCCGATGACGACAATGATTCCTGCTCTTGAGGAATCTACAGTCCCGATGGAGAGTTATGAGGCGACCGATGGTTGGGGTGAATCTCTGGGATGGGGTGAGATTGAACACGAAGGCATCGATTGGGATGTTCTACCCTTCCGGGGTGTGAGCGATTGGGTCCAAAGTGAGATTGCTAATTTCTCAGATTCAGTCGAAGATCTCGATGTGGCCATTGGACCTGACCAAGTGGTCAAGGCTTGTGGATACAACGCTGCCACAGAAGATCTCGAAGTCTACACACTGTCCCCTGATGGCACAACCAGTCGCACGATCGTTGACTCAAGCGGCGATGTGGGACGAGGTTGCTCAATCATTGTAGATTACCGTGGCTTTGCCCGAGTAGCCTATCTCGATGTTGATGCATCTGCACTCAAAGTGGCTAGAGAGAGCGATTACACTTCAACAAACGGATATTATTGGATGGTTCGAACGCTGGTCAATGATGTGACGATTACGACAGCACCTGAAATTGCAATCTACAGCAATGGTTCGATTGCCATCGCTTATCGTAATGCGGATACAGGTGGCTTGGATTTAATGAGATACACCGGCTCTTGGTGGCGTCACACCGAAATGGTGTCTGAAGGCGCCGCCACTGACTTCGTGCTCAATATTGATGTCAATGATATCCTACATCTCTCGTACACCGATACCATCAACGAACGTGTCGCCATCATCTCTCTGGATGGCGATGCTCGAACTTTTTCTGTGGTTGACGAAGGGGAAGGCATTGGTCAACCACTCGGTCATCACCTCGATGCCACAACGCGCGCACAATTGGTTTACGGGATTGAGAATGGCACAGGTTTGCGAATCGTTCGTGATTTGACTGGCCGTGACGATGGTCGCATCGCACCTAGCCCTTTCCTCGTGCTAGAAACCACTGAATCGATTGATTTCGGGACGGATGCTAACGCGAATGGAGATTACAATTCAGATGGATTCAGCGATCTCGTCTTTGGCGCCCCCGGTGCCCTCAATGATGCTGGAGTAGTCCACATCCACTACGGTTCTGTAGACGGTTATGCTGCGTCCCCCGACCTCGTACTGGTGGGTGCACATGAAGGTGCACGATTCGGCGCATCTCTAGCCATGGTGGGCGATGTAGACAGTGACGGATACGACGACCTTCTTGTCGGCGCGCCAGCGAATAACAATGCATCTGGAAATTCAACCGGTGCTGTATTCATCTATTCTGGATTTGCAACCGGCCTAAATTCGATTCCCAGCTGGACCGATTCTGGAGACACACTCGACGGTCTATTCGGCGCTCACGTCGAAGCTGTAGGGGATGTCAACAACGACGGCTTCTCTGACATGATTGTCAGCGAAATGGGCTGGGATGGCCTCGATAATGGCCTTGGCCGGGTCCATGTATATCTCGGCAATACAACCATCGAATCAGCAGCGACCATCATTGAGGGTCACGAAGACGACCTCATTCTAGGATATGCCATCCTCGGTGTTGGTGATGCCAACGGTGATGGTTACGATGACATTGTAATTGGCAGTTCGAAGGACCAGACCGACCTCTCCGGTCGTGGTCGAGCCCAAGTCCACCACGGTAGTGCAAACGGCATATCATCAACAGCGAACCGAACATGGTCGATGATGGAACAATGGACATTGTTTGGCAATTCACTGAGCGCACTTGGCGATATCAATGGTGATGGATATGATGACCTTGCCGTGAGCGAGATATTCAACAACAGTTTGTGGATTTTCCATGGTGGTCCTAGTGGCTATTCAGCCAATCCGACCACGCTGAGGGATTCCGGCGCCGAGGGTTGGGGTTGGAACATCCAAACTGCTGGCGATATCAACGACGATGGCATTGATGATTTTCTCATCGGCAACATCCTAGGCGTACTCGAACTCGTTCCCGGCACCAACGACACCAATCTCGTTGATTCAACGGCCGATTTCTATACTCGCACGATAGCCAACTCCCAACTCGGCCGCATAATGTCCGCAGGAGGAGATGCAGATCGCGACGGAACTCACGAGTTCCTCTATGCTAGTACCACGCGTATGAATGACGGTACCACCACTGGCGGCTCAATCGTCATCATGGAGACTCGGGACTGGGAACTCTCCGACCTTCCGTTCGATTTCACAGTCAATGACCTTGACCTAGCTGTAGATGCGCAAGGGCGCACACAACTGCTTCTAGACACCGATGAAGGATATTACCACTATGAACGTGCGAACGAACTCTTGACTTCCATTGCTCCTTGGGGCATGAACGATTTTGGCAGCCTACCAAGTGCTGCAATGGTCGTGAGTCCTGCCGGTCAGCCGACAATCGTCTCCACACATGGAGATGGAATTGATTTCAATCAGGCGGCTGGAACGATTTTCGTCTCAAATGAGGTCTTGAATGGAGGCACAGCAGCACATGGCAGCATCGTTGCACCGACTCCCGGACGCTCTATGGCCGCCTTCTTCGTCCTCCACACCTCAGGTACATATTCCATCGTATTCGCCAATCAAACGAGTAGTGCAATTGACACAGAGATTATCGTGAGCGACCAGAATCAAATCATCCAGCAGGACATCGTACTCCTTGTCGATTCAAGCAAAACCCCTCATATCGTGTGGAGAAATGCTGACACCAACGAAATACAACTTGCAGTACAGAACGGTTCGACATGGGATGAAACCACCCTCGCAACCGATGCAAATGGTAGCCAATTTGGTGCTGTCATGGCCGACAACGGCAGCATCGGCTTGATGTACCGCCATGACACATATGGCTTAATCACCGAATGGACAGAAGGAGCCGCTCAGAGTTGGCCCATGACAGATCGCACAGTTCTTTCAAGCAATGAGACACTGGTCCAGGGTGATGCATCTGTCCAACTCTCAGGTTCCGCGCTTGAAGTCGTCTGGGAAGACAACAATTCACAGTGGCGTCATCAGTTCAGTGAGTCTGGGTCCGTTACCGAACAGAGTATGCCTTCATTGGGTTGGACAGCATTCATGGGTTCACCAGTATTCACTTCGGATGGAGTCCTCATTCCTGGTACTCTCGTCAATACCTCTGGCTCGCATGTACTCATCGACTCTACAGGTTCCCGTACAGTGGAACTAAATTGCCGTTATACCAATGATATTGAATCTGTC
>JAPYUB010000106.1 GCA_029942125.1 Candidatus Thalassarchaeaceae archaeon
ATGGTACAGGGTGATCAAGATCGGGTACTTGAGGGTACGGAGCGAATTGCGGGTCGTACTGCATTGCGAAAAAATGTGGCAGGAGCCGTAGCTCTGGCCAATGCTGTTCGCAGTACTTTGGGTCCAAAAGGCCTTGATAAGTTACTGGTTTCTGACGATGGAACCTATCTTGTGACCAATGATGGTGTAACTGTCTTAGAAACCGCAAAAGTCGAGCAGCCAACAGCAAGAATGCTGATTTCTACCTCACGCGCACAAGATGATGAAGTTCGAGATGGAACGACATCCACGGTAGTACTGACAGCAGAACTATTGGTTAATGCACTGGAATTGGTCGATCGAGGTGTACATCCAACAATCATTGCCAGTGGGTATCGTATGTGTGGGCCGGTGGTCGAACAGGCTCTGAGTGAAATTGCAAAACCTGCGAATAAGAATACTTCACTCGATTCCGTGAAAACGAGTTTGGCAGGAAAGGGAGATGAGGGACTCCAATCCAAACTCGCTGAATTAGCTCATGCTGCAGCCCAAACCACTGGTTCTGGAGAGGTTGAACATACCCGCATATTGACGGAACGCAGTGGTTCAATCAAGGACAGTGAACTAATCCCGGGTATTGTTCTCGTCAAAGCTCGCGTTCATCGTGAAATGGAACTCAAACCAAAGGCGGGACGGATTCTCATTCTGGATGGTGGAATAGAGAAGCGCAGACCCGAGATTGAGGCCACTCTGAAGATTACGAATACCGGAGCCATTGAAGCCTTCCACGCGCGCGAGCGCGCGGGCCTACAGATACGAATCGACTCATTGAAATCGGCAAACATCGATTGTTTGGTTACTCGTGATGGCATCGAAGAAGAGGCGCATGCGATGCTTGCTGCTGCGGGAATCCTGGCCTATCGTCGGGTCGAGCGCCCAGAGATTGAACATCTGTGCCGAGCCACAGGGGCGCGACCTGTCTTTGATGTAGATGACATTCAAGACGAAGATGTGGGGCAATTCGCTTCGATTCGTGAAGAGAAATGGCACGGGGTGGAGCACGCCATCTTTGAAGGATCACAATCCCAAGGTGTGACCGTCGTGATTCGAGGCTCCACCGATATGAGATTGGAGGAGGCCGAGCGTGCCTTCAACGATGCACTCGGTGTGGCATGCCAACTGATTCATGAACCTCAACTTCTACCAGGTGGCGGTGCAACACACATTGCGCTGGCTCGCCGCCTACGCCGACATGCAGAGACGATTCCGGGCCGTGAACAGATGGCCATCGAGGGATTTGCGGCCGCCCTAGAATCCATTCCACGTATTCTTGCGGAAAATGCTGGTATGAATCCAATCGATGAACTGCTTCGGACAACAGCAGCACAGGCAGATGCTGATTCTGCATGGCAAGGCCTCGATATCAATACGGGTCAAACGACGGACATGGGCAAGGCCTCAATTGTGGAGCCACTCAGCGTCACACGACACGCGATTGCTGGGGCCACGGAAGCAGCAATCTCAGTTCTCAGAATCGATGATGTGCTGTGGTCAAAACAGGATGCGCAGACCCCCGATTGGCAAACTGAGGATTGAAGATGAGCCGTAGGGAGACGCTCCTTCCACTCTATTTGCCTTGGACAGATGGAGAGCGACGGGTCTTGGGCCCACTGGAATTTCTACACTCAAGATGTTTCAGTCTAGCCTACATTACATCCATAATCTTGATTCCACATTTCTTCGGTTTCAGTTATTGGGGTGCGATTACCCCTAGCAAGTTGTTTACAGCTCCACATGAATACCTGCTCTCATTCATCACCGTGCCATTCGTTCATTATGGAACAGAACACATCACCCAAGTCACGATTACATTCATCATCTTCTGTCAGTCTTTTGAGATTAGGGCTGGATCCAAAGAAACTGCAATTCTGTTCTTTTCTACAATCGCATTCACTGGATTAGCGATGGGTTTGTTCATCAATGTAGGCAACTGGTTGTCGTCGGATACCGAATTATTCACCCAAGCCTTCGGAAGAAGTTGGATGGGTGGTTCGATTGGCTTTTTCGGAATTCTGGGTGCAATGTCCCATTATTCCAGAGAAAAGTGGTTGGTTCCCGTTATTCTTGTCTTGTTCGAAACATGGAATCACTATGAGAATGACATGAACGAATACATCAACATCGGACATCTTTGTAGTGCGCTGTTCGGATTTGTCATCTGGGGGCTCTACCTCAAGCATATGGCGTCAATGGCTAGCGACGAAAAGAACAAACCGGCTGAACACGAGGGATGACCATGGCGCAACCGTTCGTCAACATCGCTGGGTATCGATTCGTCGATTTGCCAGACCGAGATGAACTGCGTGAACCCTTGCGTGAGGCTTGTGAGAAAAACCGGCTGCTAGGGACTATTCTTCTGAGTACAGAGGGTATCAATTTCTTCCTCTGTGGAGACCAAAGGGGCATGGATGGTTTCATTGAATACTTGGAGACGGATGAGAGATTCGTTGATATTCCGCTGAAAGTATCGCACAGTGAAAAACTCGCCTTCCGCCGTATGAATGTCCGCCTCAAGAAGGAAATCATCTCAATGGGAATGGATGAGGTCAAGCCGGCTAAATTTACTGGAGATACAATCTCACCGGCTGAGTTCAAGCAATGGTTGGATGAGGGACGAGATATCACGGTGCTGGATACACGCAACGACTACGAGATACGCATTGGAACGTTTGAGAATGCTGTGGATTTCAATATCAGCACGTTCAGAGCATTTCCGGAAGCTGTGATGAATTCTAGTCTTGACAAAGATAAGCCCGTGGTGATGTTCTGCACCGGTGGTATCCGTTGTGAGAAGGCTAGTGCTCTGATGCTCAAGGAAGGCTTCCAAGATGTGCGACAGTTGCAAGGTGGCGTACTCGGTTACTTCGAGGAAATGGGGGGTGCGCACTGGGGTGGTGACTGTTTCGTGTTTGATCGTCGGGTCGCTGTGGATTCCGAACTGAATGTGACGGGTGCTGAGGTGTGCTTTGCGTGTCGAGAACCATTGACACAGGAAGAGTTGGACTCGCCGCTGTATGTTCCTGCAATCTCTTGTCCGTATTGCATTTAGTGAATGCAGTACATCTATGGAGAGCATTTGACTAAGAGTGGTGATGGAGCCACTTGCAGCATTCTTTATGGTTGCCGATTTTTCACTAGCCGCCTTTTTCGTCGGCTTGTTTCACTGGTTGTATCGTACAGAGAATATTTCGCTGGCCTATCTGTATGCATTCTGGTTGGGCACACTGATTGGATCAACCTGGGAATTCACATTCCTATTCCTAGGTCCGGAATTCCTGCATGGTGCTGTGGAATGGCCATGGGGGTTGGATGGATGGCCACGCAAGATATCGCATTCGATTTGGGATGGAGCGATCTTCATGTTCGGTGTTTACCTCTGTCATCGATGGTTGGATGGTGAACTGTTCCAGCGATTTGATTCGAAGGAACTCGGGATTATGTTCGGTTGGGGGATCTTTCAGGAATTGTTGGCCGAGTATTTGTTCAATGGCCGTGTTTGGATCTACGAACCACTGTCATGGAATCCTGTGATTATTCCCACCTTACCCGGATCTGCATCGATGTCGCCGGGATTCACATTGATTCCACAAGCTGTATGGGTAGTTGCGCCTGTCTTATTCTATGTCGGCTTCCTGTGGCTGGTCAAACGACATTCAAATTCTGAAGCATAGGGTACCCTATGCTTCGCATACGAACACAAGGGCCCCCCTCTGCTTCACAGCATCTTTTTCGCCCGACACCCCTTGCGAACTGTATGCGCAATACAATTTCAGCAATGCTTGCCGTGATTCTAATGATCTCCATGAGCCAGACTGTGCTCTTTTCAGAATCATTGTCAGTCATAGAAAAATCCCACACAACATCGGGCATATATTCAGATAATTGTGACATTGACGATGTTGGGACGCTGTGGCTCAATGATTCCACACTCATAAATATCGGGGGCATCCACATTTGCGATGAGGAAACAGGAAACTGGACCGAGTTGGATGACAAACAAACCACAGATAAGGAATGGATTGTAGAACAGGGATGCGATGCACCCACAGAAACACAATTCAATAATACGGATTTCAGTGCAGTGCTCAACGATTATGGTCAAGTCATGGTGGCTGATGAGGAAGATGCCACCTTCATTGAAGCGGAATCATCAGGGCATGATGACCCGGATGCATCGCACGTGGTTTACAGACTGAAGACACGCACTCTATCCGGTGCCACCGGCACCATCGAAAATTTGACCTTTGGAAGAGCTGGAGAGGACGGCACCATAGGCATGGGAACGATAGAGGGCAATACAGCCATTCAAATTGGACCAGATATCGAGATTGAATTTTCCTCTGGTATTTCAATCGGTTCTGGTGGAACAATAGAAGAATACGCCTACGGGGCATCTTTCAATGGAACTTACATGCCTGACGGGGAATATGCACCCGACGTTCATTTTAATGGATCTACAGTCATAGTATCAATCACGAATAGCACCGGGCATGAAGTCATCAATGTGACCCAAACGCAGGATCGCCACACACTCGATGTCGCGGACACCGCGGAACGCTGGAGTAACAACACAATGTATGACTCCTACGATGGAGCAACCGTTCAAACAAACACTCATATCTCGATTGCGAAAGCTCTGTCAATTTTCGCTACGATTGAGGCCAATGATAACACCAGTGCGCGTGGTGTTCGAAGCGGTTACGATGTCGACCTCTCATATTCCGAGACTACGATAAACAGTGGTGTTAATATGATAGACAACAATACTGTTGTTGAAAATGAACGAACCGGACTCCTATTCCTCAAGGGCAAAGCAATCCAAGTTGGCTTTGGGGAAGATGGTGATG
>JAPYUB010000107.1 GCA_029942125.1 Candidatus Thalassarchaeaceae archaeon
GGTCGAGGATCCTCTACCGATGCCCGGCTTTGAAGCCACGTTGAAGATGCTCGATATTGCTGCGGATGTCAATACCGGTGCCGCAGAAGCCGCCAAAGAGAGCCTCCATGTTGTTGGTTTGTGGACTGTTCTAACGATGGGATTCATGTTCATAATCGATTATCCCTTATTCTGGAAGGAGCATTTGACAATAGCAGATAAGATTGCAGTGACCGCGTCTGGCGATTCGTGGGGGCTGGCTTCAGTTTATTCTGAACGCTGGATCCACCAGCCCAGCGAATTACACGACGGTCATGCAGTTGCCAATGGAATCACCTTCTTTGATTCGTCAAATCCATTCGCATACACATTCCTTGGTGTTGAACTCAGTCCGACTCTATTTGCAGTAGGATGGTTCATGAGAATGCGTGTCGCCTTCCTTGTTAATCTTGGTTCATTTGTGGCTTGGTTCTTCCTCATTCCATTGGTGGTGTGGCTCAATGTCCCCGTATTCACAGGCATCGACGCCTCATCTGGAGCTCCTGTATACACACAGTTGCAAGAAATTGGCGGTCCAGTCCAATGGATTGCTTACAAGAGCATCATCCGATTCATCGCCATTGGTGCGATTCTCGGTGGTGGATTGATGGGACTACTGAAGATGGCCCCTTCATTCGTTTCGATCTTTGGCGACATTGGAAAAGCATTTGGAGGTGAAAAAGGACAAGAATACATCGAAGGCAAGGGCTGGTACGAATGGCCACTGCACCACATTCCTCTGTTCATGATTCTGTCATTCTTCGCGATGATACTTATTTTCTGGATGGGTGGATTCCCAATCGCCGCAGCCGTAGTCTTTGCCTTGGTTCTAATTCTCACTACATTTTTGCTTGGAGCTATCGCAGTCAGGGTCATGGGTGAGACCGGAATCGAACCGGTTTCTGGGACTTCATTCATCGTTCTGCTGATGCTTCTCGGTCTTTTCCTTGGGTATGGCGACTTCTTCGGTCTGGCTAAAGAAGAAGCCATTCTCATTGCATTGGTTGGAACCACAGTCTTTGGTAGCGCCATCTCGATGTCGGGCACCGTCGTTGCCGATTACAAAAATAGCCTTTACATCGGCAATCGACCCTATCACATCTCAAAAGGCAACATCATGGGTGTTGTTCCTGGGGCAATTCTCGGAGCAGGGATGGCCATCTTCCTATCCGATTTACTTGCGAATGGAAAGATTGACCTATTGGCCCCACAGGCGAATGCCTTTGCTGGCTTCACTGTGATGCTGGCAGAAGGTCAGGGCAACGTCTCTGCTCTTTTCCTTGGATTCTTGTTAGGGGCATTCATCGAATGGGTCACGGGCATGGGTACCTCATTTGGACTGGGCATGTATCTGCCGACTCCATTCACCTTCCCAATGATGATTGGGGGGGCCGGTCGCGATTGGTGGCAAGCTAACCGCCTTGATCCCGTCATCGACGAGATCCGCGAGCAAGAGGGTAGTGCTCATGCAGAGAAGAGGCGTGCCCTAATTCTGTTGACGACATTCATGATTGCAGCAGGAGCCCTCACTGGCGAGGCATTCTTCGGTGTCGAGGGAGCGGTTCTAGCCGTTATCGATGGGTTATCTTTCATTGTCGATCCCTTTGGGAGTGCATATTGGATTGCTCGATTGATTGGATTCACACTCATCAACGTCATAATCTTCGGCGGTATCTATTGGCTGTTCAAGCGCGCAGGAATCTTTGGCCAATCCGCCGCAGAATCGTGAGGTCTTTATTTGCAACATTCCCGGGCACCCCCGGTCCATGCTTGGATTATCCTTGGCATTGCCGTTCTGGCGGTATCCAGTGCCGGTGCAGTATTCATGCTGATGTCGGACGTTACACCATTGCTTCGGGCCTCATGGCGCCTCCAAGCAACATCAATAGTACTGCTTCCATTATTCATATGGCAACTCAGGAATGAACCGTTTGATTGGAATCGGAACACTTTCTGGATCATTCTTGGCTCTGGAATATGTCTTTGGATTCACTTTGGTAGTTGGGTATGGTCATTGGACCATACATCACTGGCCCACAGCTTACTTTTTGTTACCGCCCACCCTATCCTCATCATCACTGGAATGGCTGCGATACGCTTGCAGCCACACCGATGGGAAATATGGGGTGCATTCATAGGTGTGTTCGGAGCCATTATCGCAGTCCAAGATGCCGGTTCAGGTTCCGTGACTTTGATTGGAGATGCTGCCGCATTCTTGGGTGCCATCGCCATCGTCGGGTATCTTGCCGCAGGTCGCCACCTCAGGGGTGAGAAACAGATGCCCCTCTTCCTCTATGCTTTTCCCGTGACTGCCATTTCTGCCATATTCCTAACTCTTCATGCTGTATTCGCAGAGAATGCCACACTAGATTCTGCCATTGTTGATATTTCTGTATTCGGTTGGACTGATGCATCGTGGATGCTTCTTGTTGGATATCTGGCTCTAGGCCCTGGACTTGTCGGGCACACTGGTATCAATGCGAGTCTCAGATGGTTGCCACCACTTGTCATTTCAGTTAGCGTTGTTATGGAACCTCTTCTAGGAGGTCTACTAGGGTGGATATTGGGGGTTCAATCGGTTCCCAACATATGGACATGGGTAGGCGGACCCTTCATGATTATCGGGACAACACTCGCTATCATCGGAACCAATCATAGATTAAATGAAAAAGTAGTCTCTTCCGAAGAGATATGAGATGATTCTATGGCATGGCGAGAACCTTTATTTCTGACTAACGACGATGGAATTGAAGCACTGGGGTTACATCGATTGATAAAAATTTTACACCATCGTGGCCATCCATTGGCAGTTCTTGCACCCGCTCAGGAACAGTCCGCATCAGCAATGCGACTTTCACTACAGAAAGATCTCGAATTTACCAATAGGAATGACCTCATTCAAACGCTCCAACTAGACCCTGACGGCCCCCCACTCTACCTATTCAGTCTGGACGGGACACCTTGTGACTGCGCGATTGTTGCCATTGATCAAGGGTTTGAATCATGGGCCGAGATGATTCGCCCACGCATGTGTATCTCTGGAATTAACCATGGCCCCAATCTATCCATCGACGTTATCCATTCTGGGACGGTATCTGCTGCTCGTGAAGCGGCCTTGTACGGAATGCCCGCAATCGCTCTCAGCCTGGGTACCTACTTGCACGAAGATTTCACCGTAGGTAATGAGGCCATATTGACATTAATTGATCGTGCTTTATCTCTCGCATCGGACGAACCTACGAATCTCATGCGGACACGCGGGAGCAAGCATAGGCCTTGGTCCGATGTTGAGATGGATATGGACGAACGCATCCGTGAGGCATTCAGATGTGGCGACATCATTCTCAATCTGAATGTTCCACACGAATGGAATGGTGTCGTTGAAACAGTACCATTGGGGGCCCGTTGGTACCATGGTGCGACGAAAAAATGTACCGAGATAGAAGGATTCATTGTCGGAGCTGCATCGATTGAGGATGAACCTATTCCGCGGACGGATTGTTCAAGCATTATGGCAGGTAACGTTGTTATTTCTCCCCTTGCGACATGGCCACAAACCCACCCATTGAACGTTCCAGATGCAATTCTTAATTCTGCATTAACTGAGGATGAAGCAGGGTATCCTGCTTGGCTTGGCTAATGTGAATCCAAGTAATGATGTAAGATTGAGATGCAAGCATGTCCTTGCAACCAAGTTTCTCCTAGAGAGATCCTTTCTAGGCCATTCATCGCTTGGATATCCGAATCGTCAAATGGCTGGTCGTCAGATAGAACGAAGCCGATTGAATCGCTGCCATGTATTTTCAAATCAAAAGGTTCGCCTTCAGCATCTAATACGAAAATTCGAACGTTTTCACGTTTCCATTCGGAAAGTGTTTGTTCCAAACCCCCTCCAGAATGCCACAATCCTGCATGGAGTTCGATTAATTGGCCAATTGCAGGAACCGGTTCCTTCAATGCCTTACCGATTTGACCAGCAATGGCCCTTTCATCTGGATGGACACCACACAATTTTGGACCTTCAAACCAAATCCTCCTAGAAGGGCCAGGGCCGCCGAGTAAGTGTAGAGTGACATGGGTTTCATTTCGAATCCCATGTGATAGGAACAAACCCGTATTCACGGCACGAGCCAAGACGTCGATACGACCCGTTGAACCTGCAAGGTCATTGAGGTTGATTTTGCCAGTTGATTGGGCACGATGACCGATGATAGCAAATCTACGTTCCATCTTCTCACATCGGCATATCCATGTCATCCATGTCGCCCATCATGCCTTTCATCTGTCGCCTCAATTTGCGATTTCCCTTGATTCCTTTCATCATCTTGCGGGAGCGATTCCACTGTGTGAGGAGTTCGCGTACATTCTTTTCCTTCACACCAGAACCTCGTGCAATTCTACGAATTCTATCTGCCTTGAGCAGATGTGGCTCATTTTTTTCTTCTTCTGTCATGGAATCCATGATTACTCTGAATCGCTCAAGATTACCTTGCATCTCTTCCTTTTGCTTACGATCCATGGTACCCAATCCTCCAAAGAAGGATGTTGGCAAATGTGACACAATCTTGTCGATGGTTCCAATCTTGGACATCATCTCCATTTGTTTGTACATATCATTCAGTGTGAACCGCCCAGACATCATGCGCTC
>JAPYUB010000108.1:0-1478 GCA_029942125.1 Candidatus Thalassarchaeaceae archaeon
GCTAGGGTCGTTAGGGTGGATGTATGCGAATCGAAGGTGCGCATGTATTGGTCACTGGTGGGACCGGTTCCATTGGCTCTGAAGTTGTCCGTCAATTGATGGACCGCAACCCAAAACACATCACAATATTCTCCCGAGATGACTCAAAACATTTCTACTTCCAACAGGAATTAGTTGGTCAAAATGATATCACATTCATCATCGGAGATGTGCGCGATCGTGAATCCCTTTCGCGCGCGTTCCAGACAGATGTGGATATTGTGATTCACGCTGCTGCACTAAAGCACGTACTCATCTGTGAGCAGAATCCAATTGAGGCTGTCAAAACCAACATTCTCGGAACCCAAAACGTCGTTGATCTGGCAAAGGATGCGGGTGTTCAGATGATGCTCATGGTCTCTACGGACAAAGCAGTATCCCCCACCTCTACAATGGGTGCATCGAAGTATGTCGCGGAGAAGTTGACTCTCGACGGGAACTCGACTGGAGATATGTTGTGTGCTTGTGTTCGCTTTGGCAACGTTCTCGGCTCACGTGGGTCAGTCATTCCTGCAATGGTCAAGGGCATCAAAGAGCGCGGTCAAGTATGGATTAGTGACGAAGAAATCACTCGATTTGCAATGCCAATCCCCGAAGCTGCAGCTCTGGTGCTCGACGCTGTTGAGTTGACTGAGGGTGGCGAAATCTTCGTTCTCAAGATGAAGGGATTCAGTTTGGGTCAATTGCTCTCTGTTTTCAAGGGTATGAATCTGCGTGAAGGTGGATTTGAAGTCGATGTTCGAGGCCTCATTCGTGCAGAAAAATTGCATGAGGATTTGGTGACCTCGGATGAAATTGCGCGCCTATATGAAACAGATACGCACTATGTGGTCGCACCACCTGTCGGTGATTGGACTCCTGCCGCGAACATGCGGAAGGCAGATCTTTCCGAATACAACTCTTCACATGCTGAAATGTTTGAAGATGCTGAACTGGTTGAACATATCCGCCAATGTATTGTCATGCTTGGATTGGAGTGATGTCCATGATTGGCGTGACCGGTGCTTCCGGTTTCATCGGGAGGCATTTGCTCACTCAACTAGGTGATGCTGGTTTTGGAATCGATTTACGTTCTCTAGATACGCCCGATGCTCTGGCAGCCTACTTACAAGAGAACGATTGTCTAACGATTGTTCATCTCGCGGGACCGTTGCCCGGTGATTCCGAGGCAGACAGTATTGCGTTGGAGTTGGCGCAGAGAATTGCCAGTGCTGTGTCTATGTTGGATGAATGTCACATCATATTCGCCAGCAGTATTCGAGTGCATTCGCGTGATGAAGGAGTGTTTAGTGTCGATTCTGTCGTAGCCCCTTTCGATTCATATGGGGCAGGAAAAGCAGCAGCAGAAATGATCTTGTTGGGTTGTGCTAAGGGTGTGCGTCCCGTGACTGTTCTACGAATCTCCTCAGTACAGGGCGTGGGTGTGAATGGTCGCGCTC
>JAPYUB010000108.1:1578-4632 GCA_029942125.1 Candidatus Thalassarchaeaceae archaeon
GTGACTGTTCTACGAATCTCCTCAGTACAGGGCGTGGGTGTGAATGGTCGCGCTCGGGGTTTGATTGGTGTATTTGCAAGGCAAGCTGCGGCTGGTGGGCCCATCACAATCATGGGCGACGGAGATTCTGTCAAGGATCTTGTCCATATCGAAACAGTTCTCGATGTAATTGGTGAATGTATTCTACAACCGCCCTCTGCTGCACCACATACAACAATTATACCAGTTGGTTCCGGTCAATCGGTGACTGTGTCAGAAGTGGCTGAGGCGGTACGCGATTGTTCAGGTGCTGACATTGTTCACATCGGTGCTGATCCAAATGATCTCTCAGGGTATGTGAATTCTGAATCTGTAAATGACGAATGGTTGGACATGGTCGAAACTATTTGGGGGGCTGTGAAGACTGAAATGGGGGTGGTGTGATGATTTCGCCAACTACAATGGATGATTTTGCGGGTTCTGATGTTCAGCATCTACTCGATGAAGCAATAGAACTGTTTGAAAATAATAAATGCTGGGTAATTCGGGTGCCTGCGCGCCTATGTCTAGCCGCAGACCACACCGATTATTGGGAAGTGTTCACTCCTGAACTGGTGACCTTTGCCAGTGATTCAGCTCTAATGAATGCAGTAATCTCGCCAAGAAGTGATTCGCTGATTCGAATGTTCAACCTGGGTGAATTCGAAGAGTGTCAATTCGATTTAAACGATGATGTGCCACCACACGCGACTGGGTCGGACAGTTGGTTGGGGTGGTTGGATGCTTGTGGCACGCCCACCCCACATTGGTCGAATTATGTGCGTGGCTCTGTTCATCATGCACAAATGCATCATGATGTGAAGACTGGATTCGATCTGTTGATTGATTCGAACATTCCGCCGGCTTCGGGCGCTTCTTCTTCCTCGGCATTGGCAACATGTGCTTCGATTGCAATTCGACTCGCCAATGATTTGTCACTTGCACAGAGTTCATTGGTCGAAGAAACCGCAGATGCAGAATGGTATGTGGGCACACGAGGTGGAATGATGGATCATGCCACAATGATGTTTGCAGAAGCAGGGAAGATGTTGCGTCTAACCTTTCGGCCATTCACAGCGCACACACTTGATTCATCGGCTCAATTGGCGGATTGCAGATTCGTAACCATATTCACACATCCTTCGGATAAGAGCAGTACAACTCAGTTGGCATTCAATGCGCGTGCCTTGGCGGCGCGCGATGTGATTCCTCAGATGTTGGTTGATTATCCTGACAATTTGCCTGATGTTCTCGATGTTGCCGAAGTTTCTGAGGGTGTCATGAGAAAATATCCAGCCCTACACTCCTCTATTGATGTTGAATTGCAACTCAACGATTGGTTGGCGTTTGCACGTGGGGAACTTGAACGGTCCCAAGAAGTTCAGGTGTTACTCCATGCCAATGGAGAGGCGGAAACGCTAGGCAGTTACATGGATCAAGCGTGGAGAGATGCAGGAGAATTGTATGGAATCCGAACACCACAAATGGATTTGATTGCAGATGTGTGTCGTGGTTGTGAAGGTGTACTTGGACTGAAAGTCATGGGTGCAGGTTTCGGTGGAAACCTATTGGCACTCGTTCGTGAAGATTGTATTGAAGGGTTGCAAGATACCTTGGAGAGAAATCAGAATTTATTCTCCCGTCCTGTGCAGGATTCGATTTTAGTTCACCGGCCGGGGCAAGGTGTATCCATCATGACGGGGCCAGAAGGTGATATGAATTGGTCACCGTTGTGGCCAACTACGGAGGAGTGATGGATGGGCAATACGATTCTATATCTCACCGACCACTGGCCATATCCACCCGGTGAATCATTTGTTTCAAATGAGATTCGTGACCTCTCGTCGCATTTCGATCGGGTTCTACTGTTGCCGACAACCATGGACCCACTTGGTGAAATGGCTCATCAGATTCCTGAGAATTGTGAGGTTCTCACCGATGTGCATGATGCGATTCTCGAAAAATGGAATCGAATGGGTTTCTTGGGAAGGATGGGTGCGGGCCTCAAACAAAAGGGTGCGATAAGAGAAGTGTTGGCATCTAAGCCCTTCTCTCCTCGAGATGTCATCGGTGAAGCAGCTCAAATCCGCGTTGCTTGTAATGTGATTGAGAAGGTTCTCAGTAGCCGCTTTGATCAAATCGATGGTGCGGTGTCTTTCTGGTTGAATAGGGGCGCAAGCATTGCCGCAGAACTTTCACGCCGACACAAGAAAATCGTGTCATTCTCTCGAGGACACGGCGGAGATATCTATGCTGATAGGATTGGACGGAAACACCTACCAATGCAGAAATTCGCACTAAGAGAACTCCATGCCATTTTACCCGACTCTGAAGCCGGAGTGGCACACATCCATAGGAAATATCCTGAATTCGCGCACAAAGTAGAGTTGGGGCGCCTAGGTGTGGATGAGCATGAACCGGCAAAGGCTTCTGATGATGAGCGGTTGCATATTGTATCGGTATCCTCGATGCTTCCTGTCAAGCGTGTGCATCTGATTGCTGCAGCTCTCAAACATACGCAGCGTGAAATCAAGTGGACGCATATCGGTGGTGGTGAGACGCTGTCGTTAGTATTGGTTGAATCAGGAGATATTGGTGATAATGTCGAGGTTGATCTCAAAGGCCAAATTACACATGAAGACGTACTGACTTGGTTCGAGGAGAATCCAGCAGATGTGTTCGTCAATGTCAGCAGCAGTGAAGGGTTGCCTGTGTCGATTATGGAGGCTTTCTCCTATGGAATTCCAGCGATTGCGACTGCGGTCGGTGGTATGCCGGAGATTGTCACTGAGGATTGTGGGGTGCTGCTCGAATCTGATTTCAAACCCGAAGAACTTGGTGCAATCTTAGAGGAGTGGGATGTATCGAATACTGCACGTAGAGATGCTGCCCTGACCAAGCAACGAACTGAATATTCATCATGGGGTAACGAGTTAAAATTTGCAGCTGATATTGGAATGGCGATTTTAGATGTCGCGCAATTCGCGATAATGTTTGCCTGAGGGGGCTATTCGATGAAACCAGAAGAAATGGAGG
>JAPYUB010000109.1 GCA_029942125.1 Candidatus Thalassarchaeaceae archaeon
ACCAAATACCGAAGAGGCTTGTCCGTTCCGCTATGGAGCCTATGTGGCATCGGTAGAATTGCTGAAAAATCTCGCGCCATTTTACTCGTTCATTGAGCATGATGTTCCACGACAGCGATTGTTCCAGTCGGCTCTAGCCGCATATGGCCGGGAGTGATGGTGATGGAGATTCAGGCCGTTGCGGTAATTGGTGCAGGAACGATGGGGGCAGGAATTGCCCAGGTTTGCGCACAAGCCGGTTGGGATACCCGTTTGTTCGATGCTTTTCCAGAAGGATTGGAGGAAGGAATGGGTCGAATTGATGCATTTTGGGACAAAGGAATTGCAAGAGGAAAAACAACCTCTGAACAAAAAGAAGAATGGTCTGGAAACTTACAATCGTTCACTGATATGGCTGAAGCTGTAAATGGGGTTGATTTGGTCATTGAAGCCGTTCCAGAAATTCTAGATTTGAAACAACAAATTTTCACGCAATTAGATCAATTGGCTCCACAAAACGCTGTACTTGGAACCAACACATCGGGGTTGAGAATATCCGATATTGCAGCAGTTACCAAGCGCCCAGAGATGGTGATTGGTATGCACTTCTTCAACCCGGTTCCAATCATGAAACTACTCGAATTGGTTCGGCATGAGAAAGTCTCTGATGCCACCATCAAAGTTGCACAAGAAGTGGGGGCTAGGATCGGTAAGACCTGCATTGTGGTCAATGATGTCCCAGGATTCGCCACTAGTCGCCTCGGTGTAGTTCTAGGAAACGAAGCGATTCGCATGCTAGCCGATGGTGTGGCATCTGCATCAGATATCGATACGGCCATGTGTCTTGGATACAAACACCCAATGGGGCCACTAGAACTTTCAGATCTGGTCGGATTGGATGTACGTAGAGACATTCTCAACAATCTGGCTGATGCGTTTGAGGATGAATCATACCGACCTCATCCATTGCTCAACAGATTGGTGAATGCTGGGGAACTTGGGAAGAAAACTGGAATGGGAATCTATGATTGGTCATCTGGTACAAAGGCCGAAAGAGAACTCTAGTCGTGTTCCTTCGCTCGCAACACCCTCTCAAGATTCCAATTTGGTCCGTCTTTGATGAACAAAGCACAGGTCACGGGTGGCATTCGATGGAATTCGCCACTTAACGTTGCAACCAACATTTCACAGCCTGGATTGTGTCCCAAGATTAGGGTGGTGCTATCCATTTCAATCCCTTCAGCAATAGGCAACAATGTCTCAAGACTAGCGCCATAAATTTCACGACGGATTTCGTATGGAATATCCATCAACAAGGAATGGGTCTCGCGCGTGCGCGCGGAACTGGAGACAATCGCGAGGTTGGGAATCCAATCAAGGTCGGTCAAGGCCCTTGACATTCGAGGTGCCTCAAGGCGACCTACTTCGGTAAGAACACGTTCGTGGTCTGATTGTTGAGGGGAATCCCAACCGCTGCTTGCGTGACGCATCACGATCAATCGCGTTGGCATCCAACCCCTCAATCGAATTCCGGTTCTCGCTTCTCAAGGAAGGCTGTCACACCTTCGGCGAAGTCATCCGTCTGACTTGCAGCAATGATGAGGGCCTGCTCGAATTCCAATTGAGTTTGGAAGAAGGTCGAGGTAGATGCATCGAGCAGTTGCTTGGTTCCACTACGGCTAATCTTCGACCATCGACCCCAATCAGATGCCAATTCAACAGCGCGATTAACCAGTTCATCTTGAGAGACGACTTCATCGACAGCACCCTTCTCCAGAGCCTCTTCGCCATTCCAAGTCTCGTCATTGAAGAAGAAACGACGGGTCGTCTGATTGCCGACCAGTCTCGGTAGAAGCCAAGTTGAGCCTCCATCGGGAGACAGTCCGAGTTTGAAGAAAGCAGCAGCCAGTTTGGCATCGGCCACGGCCACACGTGCATCGCAAGCCAATGCGAGGCCGAGGCCCCCACCTGCAGCAGCGCCATTCACAGCCGCAATAAGAATGGTAGAATCTGTACGCATACGGACTTGCAATGGATGCAGAACGCTGGTCAAATCATCTACTAGAGGGCCGATGCGGCCATCCTCAATGCTGCTTTGAAATTCCTCAATATCAGCACCCGCGCAGAAAAATCGGCCGGTGCCCGTGAGGACGATGCCGCGTATGTCGGAATCATCCATCAAATTGTTGAGCGTCTTTGAGATTTCACTCATCGAATCGCTGTTGAACGCGTTGCGTGCTGCTTCTGCAGACAACGTTACGATGGCCACCGACTCTCGGCGTTCGACCTCTAGGACCATACAGTCCGGTCGAGGTCCTCAGTATTGAATTACATGAAGGTGATAAGTTGCGAATGAATCGGCCCCACATGATGCGACGCGACTCCCTCTACATCAACGGCGAATGGGTCAGCGCCACCGGTGACGGTGTCATCGAAGTTGTCAACCCTGCTACAGAAGAGGTAATCGGTTCAGTTCCAGTTGGCAGCCAAGACGATGTCGATACAGCCGTGACGGCAGCGCGAGCTGCCTTTCCAACTTGGCGAGCCACCACTTGCGAAGAGAGAATCGCTGCACTGAATGCATTATCTGCGGCCATCAAAGAGAACACTGAGGAGTTGGCGCAAACCATCACTGCTGAAGTTGGTACACCCATAGGTTACAGCCGAATGGCGATGGTTGGCACCCCTCGTGTCGTTGCTCGCTCCTACGCGAAGATGTTGGAAACGTTCGAATGGGAAGTTGAGGTTCGCAATTCTCTTATCATCAAAGAACCAATTGGGGTATGTGCATTCATCACCCCTTGGAACTTCCCGCTCCACCAGATTATCGGCAAGGTAGCACCTGCGCTTGCGGCCGGTTGCACCATGGTTCTCAAACCCAGTAAAGAAGCGCCACTCAATGCATTCCTCTTAGCCGACATCATCGATGAGATGGATCTTCCAGATGGCGTCTTCAATCTAGTCAGTGGTCATGGCTCTGATATCGGTGAATACATGTCGAGCCATCACGATATCGACATGATCTCATTCACCGGCTCCACGGACGCGGGGGTGCGCGTGAGTCAGGCTGCTGCTCCCACTGTCAAGCGGGTCACGCTTGAACTCGGTGGCAAGAGCGCGAACGTTGCACTCGATGATGCAGACCCGCAACTAGTTGGGAAGATGGCCATTGGAGCCTGCTATCAGAATTCAGGACAAACCTGCTCAGCACTCACCCGCCTCATCATTCCGAAATCGATGAACGATGAGGTGTGCGAGGTCATTTCTGGCCGCATTACACGCTATACCGCTGGAGATCCTCTCGATGACGCAACCCGATGTGGCCCCATGGTGAGTGCGCGACAACAAGCCAGCGTTTCTGAATACATTCAGTCTGGACTGGATGAAGGAGCCACCCTCATTGTTGGCGGAATGGGGATGCCGGACGGATTGGACTCGGGATTCTATGTCAAACCAACCGTGTTTGCCGATGTGACTCCAGACATGACCATCTGGCAGGAGGAGATCTTCGGGCCGGTTCTGGTGATTACTACATACGAATCTGAAGAAGAGGCCCTTGCACTAGCCAATGACTCGATCTACGGTCTATCAGGGGGTGTTTGGTCCGCTGATGTAGAGAGAGCGATGGCTTTTGCACGCGGCATGCAAACCGGTCAGGTCAGCATCAATGGAGGACCATTCAACATCAGCGCTCCCTTCGGCGGATACAAGATGTCTGGAAATGGTCGAGAATTGGGCCTGCATGGCCTAGATGAGTTCCTTGAGATCAAATCCATTCAACGTCCGGTGGAATGAAACGGCGCCACGGTGAAGAACCCCCTCCAAGGATGAAGGAATATGGCCGACGGTGAGAGTGTACCTCGTCTGGTACTCATTTCCGGTGCGACTGGCGTTGGAAAGACCACACTGGCCAAGGCCGTAGCGCATGAGATGGGGTTGGCTCGAATCGCTTCATCAGACACAATTCGAGAGGTTATGAGGGCAACTGCAAACTCATCCGATCCCGCCTTAAATCGTTCATCTTACGGAAGAGGCGATGTCGGTGATGCCGGCACAGATTGGGAAGATGCCGCACGGGCTGTAGAACCAGGAATTGATGCCGTGGTCGAGCGCGCTCGGCGGCAAGGCGTAGACTTAGTTCTCGAGGGTGTGCATGTAATTCCATCTCGACGATTATTGAGTGCATGGGAGACTGCAGGTGGGGCCGCTGTTGGTATCGTCATCAAAATCGAAGATGAGAACACACATCGTGAAAGAATCGAGAAGCGCGAAGCCAATACATGGAGAGGTGCGGAGAGATATCGAATAGGATTTGAGCGGATTCGCTTGATTCAGCGTACAATCGAGGAAAAGGGATCCGGTGCTGAATGGAAAGTGGTGGACTCGAGATTGCATCAAGATGGCCTAGGTATGGTTCGGCAATGGTTGAACGAGGCTTGGTACGCAGCGGATCGCCGGTAATCGTATGGGTAGCGAAGTAGGAGACCCACTACGACCCCATTGATTCAATCATGACGAAGGCGAGGGTCTTATGGAGAAACCCTACTGTTTTGCTTTTGCAAATGAGTAGGTGTTTTACAATTGAATAT
>JAPYUB010000110.1 GCA_029942125.1 Candidatus Thalassarchaeaceae archaeon
GATTTCTCAAATGAGATCGAAATTCCCGAAGAGCCCACAATCATCGTACCTAATTTGCCTCCTTTAATTTGTGAAAATGGAGAATCCTGTTCTACTCCTAATCGCGGCCTTGGTTCTTGGCTTGCATATTCCCCTGACCGAGACCACAACGGCATGGACGATCGCCTTCAACGGATTTTGGACGGTGAATATGAATCGGTTAGCACCACTGCCATTGAAGGCCCTGATGGACGATTAACTGTCGCCATTCATGTTGACTATGCTGAGCATCCAGATGCTGCAGATGTAGTAGCTCTGAAATCTGTCCTGTTTGCTAATGGCTGGGTGGAAGAAGGGGCATGGTTCGACATCCTAGATTCGATTCACACGATTTCCTTCGATCATGTCCCACTACCAGCCCTTCTACCGATTTGGCGTTTGGATGGGGTTGTGACTGTGGAACAACAGAATGTGATGATCCCCTTCCTAGACAATTCGGTTCCTGCGATGAAGGTTCGAGATTCCGATGTGTATCAGGATACGATGCAAGCCTTGGGTTATCGCGGCGATGAAGTCGTGGTTGCCATTCTTGACACGGGTGTTGACAACGAACATCGTGCTCTGAATGATTTCGATGACGTCAATGATGACCCAGATATCGATGCGGGCAGTTACGTTGACCAGAAGTGGGTTGCGGGATACGATGCCACCTCCACTTTCTCGAATACCAGCGGCACCGATGATCCTGACGATTCAAACGGCCACGGCACACATGTTGCTAGTACCAGTATTGGAACCGGTAGTAGCGATCGAGTCTACGTTGGAGTCGCTCCCGGTGCATATCTCGTCGATGTGAAGGTTCTGACCGATGCGGGTGGGACGAATGCACAGAATACACTCAGAGGTTTGCAATGGGCCATCAACAATGTCGACACTGACTGGGGGAACAATCAGTCCAGTAATGGCATTGACATTCTCTCCATGTCCTATGGCAGCGTTACCAATCCAAATTCGGACGATCCAGGCGACAATGGATCCTCTGCGGAATCATCGCTAGTGAATCAGGCGTCGGATGCTGGTCTCATCTGCGTGATTGCGATGGGTAATGATGGACTGCGGCGTGTCCCCAGTCCAGCGAGTGCCGATTCCTCCATCGCCATTGGTGCAATTGATGAAAAAGACACACACGACCGTGAGAACGATGAAATCGCCTCCTACTCAAACTGGGGCCCTCGTGAGGATGATGGGGATGATGATGACCGAGATGAACTCAAACCAGATGTGGTCGCTCCAGGTTCTGGTATCAATGCGGCGAGACACGAGTCAGGTTCGTTGCAATTGCCCAACCAGCCCCGGCCGATGGCTGACAATGATTACACTTCAAAAGACGGAACGAGCATGGCCACTCCCCACGTTAGTGGATTAATTGCCATCATGTTGGGCATTGATGATGATTTGAATCTCGATGATGTACGAGAATTGCTCAGTGATAATTCAGAACTCCGAGATGGCGCCTATGACACTGATATCGATGAAAATTGGAATGAAAAGTATGGCTTCGGAATCGTCGATGGTGCACGATTGTTACAGAATCTAACTGGTTCAGGTGGCGGTGGCGGTGGTAACAACACGACTGAACCTCCTCCCTCTGGTTCGGGTGATTGGGTCGATATCGAGAGCCCACTCGAAGGAGACTGGCTGATTGAAGGGGAAACCTATCGAGTTCGCGGGATTGCAGAATCAGACACGGTTGGCGCCGATATTGAAGAAGTTCTTGTTCACGCTTGGTACTGGTATCAGGAAACTGGGTCGCCCCGGGAGAAGCGTGATGCGTTTGATTGGACCCAAGCGGTTGGAACGGTAAATTGGTCACACAATTTCTATGCTCAGGATTGGGTCGATGGTGAAGAACTAACAATTGAAGTCAAAGCCCGTGATAGCACCAATGCATGGTCTGACACAGAAGTACTCGAATTGATGCTAGGAAGTCAGAGTATATCCATTGGCAATCCGAGTGGACAGGAACCCGTGAGTGGAACCACGACCATTTCGGGCACATTCTTGACGCCAGATCCAATCTCCGTCGAATGGCGTATTGGTCGAGGCGACTGGAACGAAATTTCGGTGTCCACTAGCCAAGAGTATACCACAGTTGATTGGTCGGTTAATTGGGATACGACCCAATTGGAAGATGGCTTCCATCGCATTGCAGTGCAAGGTCGAGATCAATCTGGTATCATCAGTGATGAGTTGCGACGCACCGTCGAGGTCGACAATTTCCCACCCGCACCCGATCTCTCTATTTACGGTTCCATCTCTGTTGAAGAGTATGGTGTTCCTGTCGGGGATGCTTACGTGAATACTTTCCTTGAGGTTCGAACCGATGTTAGGAATAATGGAGATGCCGATGCCGAAAATGTCGTCGTTCATCTTCGTGAATTTGGAACCAAACGCAGTGAAGCGACCATTCCAATCATTGAACCCGGCCAAGTGATTGAGGTCATCCTGTACTGGAACCCGATGGCTAGCGGTAATCAAGAACTCGAGGTCATCATCGATCCGGGTCAAGCGATTGACGAACCTGATCGCTCGGATAATTCTGGCACCATCACCTTCCCTGTTTTATCTCGTCCTGATGGCGTTGACCTAGCCATTCGATCTGGGGCTGTGACCACCTCTCCTTCGGTTCCGCGGCCAAATGAACCTTACACAATCTCCATTCGAGTGGATAATCTTGGGGCTAGGGATTCTGATGAGGTTTCAATTGAATTGAGCATGATGAATGAATTCGGATATGAATTGGTGGACGTCATCAACGCATCGACCATTATCGGTCAAACTAGTGCCAGTTTCACTTTCTCAGGCAATGTTTCAGAGGCGCGCGGCGTTTCTTATCGCGCGACAATAATCACCATAACTGACCTTGTCTCTGACAACAATATCGCTGAATTCGTTGTCGTTCAAGATCTCGTGGCATTGTCGGGTGCACGCACACCAGCTCTCCAATCCACCCATTATATCGAAGCCTCCGCTGGCTTGGGTGAGGATTCACTTCTGTTCACATCGAAAGGCTCAGAATTATTTGTTCATCGTATGGCAGCGGACCAATCGTTGTACACATGCTTAGTATTGGAAACCGAATGGGTTGGTGACCTCACCGTCAACAGTTACCAAGGCATCGTCACCGCTGCATGGACCCGTTCTTATTTAGATGAAAATACCTTTATTCGTTCAACTGTATCGTATACGACCCTCGATCGAACATGTCAGATGACCCCTCGTCAAGATGTGATGCCGGGCCTTCTTTCTGCCGAAGGTACCTATTGGGGATTGGGCCTTGATCAACGGGGTGACACAGTGGTACTGGCAGGGTATCACCGAGATTTGGTCACCAGCGGTACCTACCAAGATATCACCACAATATTCCTTTTAGAGACCGATTCTCCATTATCAGCAGATGATTGGGTTCTACATAGAAACGCTATTCTTGACATTGAAATGTATCCTCGTTCGGCTCCATCAATCGATGTGGAGATCGGCAAGAACGACATCCATATTCTGCATCAGAATCTCCGTGACGACTCAACAGGAGAGGAGCGCCTTGGGATGTTCTACGCCCACGGAAACATCGATGAACAAAATTGGGCATTTTCGATTGCTGCCGGAGACAATGCAATCTCAGGACGAATGTTATTGATTGAGAACAGTGATGGCAACGAAGTTATTTTCACAGCATGGCGAGAAGGCTCTGAAGCCGACGCTGAATTGGTCACCCGAATTTCTCCACCTTCATGGCTACAAGGTGTAGAAACTCGAACTTTGGCTCGCGGTTTAACCAACATTGTCCTCGTCGAAACAGATCGGGGTGTCCAAATTCTCTATGATGCGATTTCCCCCACAGGTCCGAAGCTTCACTATGGCCTTCTCTCCGATGCGGATGGACTCAGCCAAGATATGTGGCTTTCAGATATGATTAGTAGCGGCGTTTTGCTTACTGCCTGGAGAACCGATGATTCAGGCGAACTCCACTTCACCTATGCAACCAGTAATGGTTTGCGGGTTCGAAAGATGGTCGAAGACCCCACCGCCGAAACCCCCAATCACGGAATTTTGGACAAGATTAGGCTGTGGCTGAGTCTTGATGAATCCACCTTCCAAGCATTGATGAATACGGTACTGATAACTTTCTGTTCGCTTTCATTGTTCGTTACGCTAGTAGTATCTGCCAATCGAAGGCGTCGAAGAACTGAATCAGGAGAAGTTGAGTTCGTCAATGAGAATTGGGTCGATTTAGACTTTGATGATACAGGTGATGAGATTGAAGTCACTCCCATCGTGTCGATTGACGATGATGAGGACGAATCGGTGGAACTCACCGATGCACTCGATGAACCATCTCCTGTTAGTGCCGTCATCATTGAGGATGAAGTTGAGGATGATGATTCCTCACAACGCTCTGCTCGTGCTACACGACGCGAACGACGTGCCGCCGAGGCTGAAATGAAGCAGACTCTCGAGGATATGCACAAGGCAATCTCTGAATCGGGGCTACCTCCTTTACCTGGC
>JAPYUB010000111.1 GCA_029942125.1 Candidatus Thalassarchaeaceae archaeon
TTGTCGAGGGTGCCGCCTGTGTGTGCCAATCCTCGCCCTGCAATCATCGGACACTTCATTCCACACGCAGCCAGTGCGGGTGCAAGTACTAGGCTTACCTTGTCGCCAATGCCTCCCGTGCTGTGCTTGTCGACCACGAGGTGCTTCCACTCATCCGGCCATTCCAATACCGTGCCTGAATGCAGCATAGCATGCGTCAGTTCCACAGTTTCCTCTACTGAGAGTCCATTGTCATACACGTCCCGCATCCATTGTTCGACTTCAGTATCACTGAGGCTGCCGTTGGTGACACCGTTCACGAATGTCTGAATGTCAGTCATCATCGATCAGTCCGATTTCAATGAGGCGTTGGCGAAGGTATTCGCCGGCACTGATGCTGGGGTAGAGAGACTCTCCTCCTGTGCGCGCGATGAACTCAGGCCGCGGCGTCAAATCCACATCATCACGTGGATGGGTGAACATCGGCATCGAATATCGGTCGCTGGTGGCATCGGAGGGATTGATGACGCGATGTGTGACTGCATTGAACAAGCCATTGGTTAGATTCTGTAACATGTCACCAGAATCAATGATGATGTGTTCATGATTGCCTTCCACAGCAATCCACTCTCCATCGTGGTCCATGACTTCTAGGCCCTCAGCACTGGCTCCTACGAGCAGTGTGATGAAGTTGATATCTTCATGCTGAGCACTTCGAACTGCACCTTCGATTACATCTTCTCCCAGAGCTGGATAATGCAGTACTCGAAGGATGGTGTTTCCATCCATTGCCATGCTGGGCAACCAATCAGGACCCATTCCGAGATATTGTGAACAAACTTCTAGGAGGGTCAGGCTGAGGGCTTCCATCTGAATGTAGAGGCCGTCGACTGCCGGTCCGAATTCAGGGCAATCTCCAGTCGGCCAGATGTTGGTTGGATATTCTGATTTCAGCTCATGTCCATCAGGAAGAGTTCGCCCAGTCTGCCAGAATTCTTTGAGATCTGGTGCCGGATTGTCCTTAGCATGTTCAATGCCAAAGGGCACATATCCTCTCTGATTTCCATCCTGATTCCAATTCATCTTGGTGTCGTCATCCATGTTGAAGAATGTCTCACTGACATCATAGGCACGACTGATATCATCGAGTGGAATTCCATGCCCTGAGAGTGCAAAGAAGCCGATGTCTTCGAGTGCTTCACCCATTTTCTGTACAAACTCTTCCCGTGTGACTGCGTCACCATCGGTGTACTCGCGAAGGTCTAGTGTTGGGATTGAATCGCGTGCCATGTAAGTCAGCACCAATCGGGTGCCCATGAATCCTTCGTGTTGTCACTGCTCAGAATCATACTTTTCTCGGAGTTGCTCAAGCGTCCACCCAGCATCGAGTGATTCTTGCACCTGTTGTGGAGACCACCCAGGGAATTCGTATCCGTCTAGTTGTGGTGCACCAAACACCCCATCATCGCGACCGACTGAGAGATCTCGAGCTTCACTGCCGGCATTCGGACCAACACTGGTCCCATCCAGAATGACAGTTCCAGTAGGCGCAGTAGTTTCATTTTCAGCCCATATCTCTGCGCTGATGTCTCCGACATCATCGACCAAAACCCTACCAGCCGCTTCACTTCTGCTGTTGAACAACATTACGCCGAGAGCTCCGAGTAAACTAATTGCAGCGATGACGACCAATGCGAATAATATCTTGGCGGAGGTACTGTCCATCGCATCTTCACGGAATGGACCAGCTTCATCCTCCTCATCATCTGTGGTGTTTGAATCGTCGGTTGTGTTCGGGACATCATCGTCTGGATTTGTACAGGGAACCGTCTCATTGTCTGCGATTCCATCCAGATTCGCATCTGCGGTTTGCACCGCTAGCGACGCGTCTAGTGATTGGTCCCAAGCCCACATGACTTCATCTCCATCATAGATACAATCGCCATCGGTATCGGGATTATTCGCCATGCCACCATTCTGATATTCCTGTAGATTGGCCAAGCCATCCCCGTCCGGGTCCAGATTTTGTTCGGAATTCGTAGTGCCGGGTACGGCAGACCATGATCGGTTCAGACCGTTTTCGATTTCCCAATAATCAGGCATTCCATCTCCATCAGTATCCGTGGTTGTGTCCAATCTTTCCCAGTCTTCCTCAAAGATGAATGTCTGATGTTCAGCCAATCCTACATGCTCGATTGCAATGCCCATCTCTCGGTTACGCAACGCGCTGTTGCTGCCCCAATTGATGCTGCTGAACAAACTCCATTCCCCGTCGACAATCATGCTTTTGTCGTGTAATTTCGCAATTTCAGCAGAAGGTGCCATGACGCGTGCTTCCACATCTAGGCCGTCGGTCATGTTCAATCGATGGTTGAAGTGGTTAACCGTATCCTGAATTCCATCATCCATGTAATATCCATTGATGAGAAGACGGACGGTGACACTGCGATTGGCTGCTCGTTCTACGGCTTCAATCAAGGGGTTGTCTCCATAGCCCCAATGCCAGCCCAAATCGAAGTATTGCACGGAAATATCCAACGTTTCATGGGCGTGATCAATCATCCAAACAAGTGATTGGATACAATCGTCAGGACAGGTGAGTAAGACCGCGCCGAAGGGCCCATCATAGGTTAGCGGTATCGGTTCTGCTGGACTAAATTCGGTCGATGCTGTTGGACGCACCCATCCGGTCGGGCGCCCCATCGATGAGGGTGCATCATCCAGATTGATGATGTGCCGTAGACTTTCATTCTCATCCCACAACATCCTCGTCATCACGAGATCTGCAACATCTTGACTGTTGATGATGACGCCAGAATCTCTATTCCCTGTATCTTCATCAAGCGGGAATGTCGAACGTTTCCAGTTGCCACTGCCAATCCAAACACTGTCTCCATCACGCACAGCGACCTTTGAGTGGATGTAGCGATAGGGGCCCATGGGTGCGTTGGCACCATCCGGCTCAACCATCCATAGGACATTGCATCCAGCATTGGCCAACTCATCGGCCCAACCTCTTTGGTCGGTGCTATCGGCAGCATCTCCAAGAATTTGACCTTCGAGTAGGATTGTACAATCCACGCCACGGATGACTGCGCCTTCGATTGCGTTGTAGAGTTCAGGTGAATCAAATTGGTAGACATGGAGATGTAGTGATGTTGTGGCCGCATTAATCCATTCGACCATCTGGAAAAGGGAACCAACAGGTGAAGTCACTGGCATAATTGAACCGTCCGTGGCGAAGTATCCAGAATCACAGAACAGGCTTGACCCCAATCGCAACCATCGATATTCCCAATCTGCTGAGGTGTCAGTATCCGGTAGAACATTGCAACCATCTCCTCGCATGAGGATCAGACCTGAAGCATCTGAGGGTGGCATATCGAGCGCTAATCCACTCCAGCCGGTAATTTCAGCAAATCCAGAGCCATAGACGAATGCATCAACAACTGTTCCGTCAGGGGCGACCAATTGGAGGGCGCCTCCGCTGTTGATGAGCCAAGGCAGAGAGTTGCTGAACATCGTATTTGCATCGACACCCTCGGGCCCTCCATCGAAAATGAGGTTGGTCGGGTTTTCTGTGATGACAACGGATTGTCCCGGTTCCAGAATATGATTGAGCATCAATGATTGATGTGAACTGTCGGATGTTAGTCTCTCAATCGTCCAGCCGCCAAGGTCAACCCATGTATCGCCAGTATTGGTGATCTCAAACCAGTCATTGGAGCGACCTGAGACTTCCACAGGCATGAAGCGAGTGAATTTGATTGTCATATCACCATCATACGAGTGAATAATCGGATTGGCTTGCCCGGGGGTGGGCCACAACGTTTCTCGCGTGTCCACATCTCCATTTCTAGACTCAAGCGTTGTACAATCGGTGCTGGTATCCCAAGAGAGAGATTGAATGGGATTTCCATTCGGGTCGAGCAATGTGATGTTCTCCCCTTGATTCGTGAGGATGTTGTCATCCAAGTTCAAGACCACATAATCTCCAACATCGAGAATCATTGAGTTTGGTGTGTGATTCCACAAACGTCCGGGCGCTACCGCAGCAGCTCCTCCTGCCTCATCTTGGATCATCCATCGAGACAAATTGACCGCATATCCGGCTACATTGAACAACTCAATCCATTCGCTTACCAACCCATCCGTGGGGTTCGAACATTGAGGGCTGACCTCAGACATGACAATCTCTGTAGGTCCTGAATAGGGTTGTTCAAACAAGAGGTTGGTTGAACCAGGCGTTGGCCAAGCACCGATAACCCATGTATCGGTTGGTGTTGCACCAGGAACCATACTCATGCCGTAGGCGGAATGATCCCAGATGACCGTATGCGTTGTATTCCCTTCAGGATCATTGAGTTCGAGCATCCCTTGTCCGTTGGTCAACGTCATCGACACATTTCCAAGAGGATAGACCATGAACGCTCCCGGGGCGAGAGTGGAC
>JAPYUB010000112.1 GCA_029942125.1 Candidatus Thalassarchaeaceae archaeon
GACAATCATTGTCCAAGGCGGCGGTGGCGGACAGATGGTCGGTACACCAGTGGTCGCAGCTGGGGGGGCAGGTCCCGTCATGGGAGCGCCGATGGCAGCACCCGTAGCTGCCGCACCCGTAGCCGCACCAGATCCAGCGCAGGAGTACTACAGTAGCCTCCTCGCACAAGGATATGATGCAGCCAGTGCAACGCAGTACACCGCACAGCATTATCCTGGATTCCAGGGCTGATTAATCCATTGACCAGCGCAATAAACCGATGACGCCACCTAGGCCCATCAGTTGCTCACCAGCGTCGTGTTCAGAGCTCGCTTGGATGACGGCTCCACCCGTTGCCCGTACCTGTGCTGCAGCATCAGCCCAGAAGGCATCACTACGCAACATTCCGGCTTCAATCACTAGGGATTCGACGGCACCTTGGGCCACTGCGTCTTCCAACGCTTTGCGTCCATAGGCTACCGCTCCACTGGTTGCGATTCGCGCCAATCCTTCTTCGATGAATCTCACCTGCTTTGCCATTGCAAATTCCCCCAGAACCGCATCCGCCGTGCCTTCTCTGATCACTTCGTTTGCTGCTGCACGACCACCGATGCTGGTGGCTATGTTTAGAGTTCGATGACCGACACCAGTTCCTTTCAACAAGGACTCGAATTGCTCTCTCGCCAGACCTGGTCCGCAGATGACCACAGGCATATCTGCTGAGATTGCTTTGGAGGTTTGTTCTGCAATCTTGGCCAGAAAAGCGTTGCGAACCTCTGTGGATTTCGCCTCCCGCTTTCCGCCGCCTCTGAGTGTGAACGTATCTCCGACTTGACGCATTCCATGCTGGGCAATCTCAAACAGCAGTATCTCGTCGCTTTCTACGACTATGATGGCAACCCGCCCACGCCCGCCATCTTGAACGGATTCCGCCAACAAACTACGATCGGATTCAGAAATTCCGCCAGCCCAAGAGATTTCCAATTCATCCCGGGGGCCGACAGCGTGTGTATGGTGGCTGCCTTTGTCCATGGGCGCCTCGGCAATGATTCCCTGAATTCTTAGATTGTCGGTGAACGGCTGAAATTCGGTTGCTTTGGTATCGAGAACAATCCACATCGGCTTCCGGTCAGCAGATTTGGCACGCCCCGATTCTTGAGTTCCCGTACTTTGGTCGCGCCGGAAACCCATCATGCCTACTTTACAACCCGGTCGAATCATCTGTGCGAGGGCCCAGAGATCATCTTCGTGTTGTACACGGAGTCGGACCCCCTCTTCGATTTGTTTGATTCTCTTCAAGTTCACACCTCCTCTGGGAAGAGTGCGGCCAAGGCATCTACAACTGATTCGTCATCATTCTGATATTGATGCCATACAACGATTCCATCAGGCCTAATTATCACGAACATGGGCGTGCCTGTTGAATGAAAAGCACTCATCTCTGATTGATTTCTGTCATCTACATAGGTCCAATTGTGAGCTGGACCAGGGCGTTCATCACAATTCTTTGTACCATAGTAACAACCGTCGAATGTGGTCTTATCCTGAAATGCAGCAATCTCCTCAAGACTTGCATTAAAATTATCGTTGGAACTGAAATTCACTGCGAAAGTAAAGAATATCACATTTTCTCGATATTGATTGTGCAAGAGTTCCATGTCATCCGCATAATTCCAGCAATGACTGCAGTCAGTACTAGCGAATTCGATGAGAATCCATGGCGCAATAGTCGTGTTGTTCCACGTAGTGTCGATATAATCTGACAATTGCCATTGTCCCCAAATACCGCTTGGCTCTCTCGCTAGAGTGGTAACTTGTGGTACCCTTTCACCCTCCCATGTTCCGTCATTAGTTTCGTTTCCTTCAGAAAGGGTTTCATTTCCTTCAGGTATGGTTTCGTTTCCTTCAGGTAGGCTTGTTTCGCATTGTACATCTTCCTCCGTGCAACCTTCGAACCCCGAATAATCCGGCTCACCCTCTCCCAAGCATCCCGCCAGAGACATAGATGCCAATAAGAATGTGAGAATGACAACGATCCGCATTGAATCCCCTCATCTGAACATACCGAGGAGGTTACCGTCCTCATCCATGTCCATGTTTTCTCCAGCAGGAATGCGTGGAAGACCCGGCATTGTCATTACCGTCCCACAGATGGCTACAATGAAGCCGGCTCCTGCGTTGAGTCTGAGTTCACGAATGGGCAACGTAAACCCACTTGGGGCTCCCAATTCTTTCATTTCGTGAGAGAATGAGTATTGCGTCTTGGCCATGCATACAGCGAGATTTCCATAGCCCCAATTTTGCAAAGTTTTGAGTTCATTCAACGCCTTTGGGGCTAGGTCGATACTCGCGGCGCCATAGACATTGGTTGCAATACGTAAGATCTTCTCTTCTAAGGGTGCATTGGGTCCAAACAGTGGTTCGAATGGCCGTCCTTCTGCTATGTGAGATTGACATGCTGAGACAACCGCCCGTGCGAGGTCAGCCCCTCCTTCACCACCATCCGAATGCACTCTGGTGACAACTGCATCTGATGCACCTGCTTCTCTTGCTACATCTAGGAGCGCATCTATTTCGGCATCAGTATCTGTTGGGAATACGTTGACACTGGCGATGACAGGTACACCGAATCGTGACATGTTCCGAATGTGCCTGGCCATATTCGTGCTGGCACCTTCCCGCACGGCTTCGACGTTCTCCTTTGCAATTTCTTCAGGCCGCGGACGTTTCCCTCCTCCGGTACTAAATCCCCCTCCATGCATCTTCATGCTACGAACGGTGACGTTCATAACCACGCAATCGGGGGCCACCCCGCTTGCCGTGGCCTTGATATGAATCATTTTCTCAGCGCCCATATCAGCGCCAAATCCCGCTTCAGTCACAACATAATCAGCGACCCCTAGGGCGATTCTATCTGCGATGATGCTGGAATTTCCATGCGCGATATTGGCAAATGGTCCAGCATGAATGAAGGCAGGGTCTTGTTCAATGGTTTGCACAAGATTGGGTAGGAATGCTTCACGGAGCAGCAGCGCCATCGGTCCAGCAGCACCGATATCATCTGCCTTTATTGGGAATCCTGTTCGACTTTCGGCGACAACGATTTCTCCAACTCTGTGTCGAAGGTCTGCATAATCAGAGGCGAGGGCTAGAATGGCCATGACCTCGGAAGCAGCCGTAATGTCGAATCTCTCTTCTCTAGCTACTCCATTCTTGGGCCCTCCCAATCCAATTGCTATATTTCGAAGCGCACGGTCATTCATATCGATGACACGAGGCCAAAGAATCCGATTCGTGTCAATATCGCATTCGTTTCCAAAATATATGTGATTGTCCAGCATGGTTGAACAAAGATTGTGTGCACTGGTAACCGCGTGCAGATCTCCGGTGAAGTGGAGGTTGATGGCCTCCATCGGTAAGACTTGGCTGTAACCACCACCGGCAGCACCCCCTTTGATACCGAATACGGGCCCCATACTGGGTTCACGAATAGTGCAGGTCGCATTCTGTCCAATCCGGTTGAGTGCTTGTGTCAAGCCAATTGTCGTGACCGTTTTCCCTTCGCCAAACGGTGTGGGATTCACACTGGTCACCAATATGAGGGAACCACGGGGTTGATCGAATCTTGATTTCAATCCCTCCCACGTTATTTTGGCCATTCCTTGCCCCATAGGAATCAGTTCTTCAACCCCGATCCCCAGCTTCCACGCTATCTCTTCAATAGGAGCGGTGGAGGCCTCATGGGCAATCTCCAAGTCAGTGGCCATGGACAGGCTGACCGCTCCCGGTATTCAAGCATTCATGGGATTAGCGCACCGTAGGTGCGCAAACGATTGTTTTGAGAAGGAGTGGGGGTACGGGTTATCCGGTAGCATGCAAATTCGATATGCGGTGGCTGGGCGGCCCATTCAACATTCACTTTCCCCGGTTCTTGCGGCTCTGACCGCTGCTCACTTGAAACAGGGTGGACTTGAAGTTGACCTCATCGAGATGAATTTACTTGATTCAGAGGATGTAACATCGCCGATGGCATGGGCCTGGGTGAACCGAAATCGCCCACAAAAAGGAGTCAGCAATCGATTGTATGGAGATCCTACGACATCATCATCTCGAACCAAACTTCTCCGACTTTCATCAAAAGTTATGTCTGACGTCAAGGCCGCCAATCCTAGTCATGTTCCAAATGGAGATACACTTTTTCATCGAGCTCAGGGACGTGTCAAAACTCGACGAGGCGTGAATGAATCATGGATTTCTCTCACTAGTCCACTGAAACATCTCCTCTCTCCCCGTTCGGGCGTCCATCCAATCGACGATTCACTGGAAAATGGGGCTGTGAATCAACTTCGATGGGATGGTGAC
>JAPYUB010000113.1 GCA_029942125.1 Candidatus Thalassarchaeaceae archaeon
AATCAAACGAGTTGGCAATGATAACCGAGCATGTTTACGAATCTGGCCAAGTCGAGGTGCGCGTCGGCAACCCCCACGATTGGGGAGGGGATGGACTCATTGTAGCACTTTGGCGACAATTCGTCAGAGATCCGAACAAGGATCCAGTCCACATTGAATTTGATTGGACCGCATTCGGCCCTACTAACGATTCTTGGATTTCTGCGCCTTCCAATCTGACGATACCTGCCCACCAGTCGACTAATGTCAATGTCACCATCGATGTTCCGGCAACTGAGAGGGGTGGGTTGAAACAGCATGGAATACGCATCCATGCGACAACGAACAATACGACACGGGACTGGTCATGGCCTGTTATTACCAATGTCGGATTCAATGGACCATTCACACTCACACCTACGAATATCGATGGAAATGTCACCAATCAAACACTGTACGATGAGACATGGTTGCAAGGAGCACAGCGTTGGGGTTGGCGTGCGGAATCGGGTGACTGGAAATTCCTGACGATGGATTGGCCAACGTCATTGTCGGGCAATGGTTCAATCCTCGTCGATATCGATTGGCCGGACAACCCCTACACTGATGTCGATGTCCATTGGATGAGTGAAGCTGATCACCCGTTCTTTGTTGATGATCCGGCAGCATATGGACCGAGGACCGTAGTCATGGAAACTGGTTCTGTCGGTCAGCATCAAGGAGGTGGGAAATATGCACATTACACCAATGGCGGTGGCAGTCGAGAAATCATCGTCGCCGATGATACACCTGGTACCAAGCAGATGCTCCTGCACTCTGCAATGCATGGTGTCAACACGAACGACAATCCCCTGAACATCAGCGTAGGATACATCTCTCCACTAGATGCTGGGTTATCGACTACATTAGCCGATTGGACCCAGATGAGTGGGGTTTCTTCCCATCGAATCGGATCCACTGTACCCATCGATGTTTCAAGCATCAATGCACACGGGTTCACGATCCCACTGTACCTCTCTAGTGAGACTGCCTATCAGGATGACCCAAGTGATGTAACGTCGTCTTCTTACATCAGAGAGTTCAATGCTGGAGCTAATGAATTGATAGAAGTTGAAATCGGTTGCCATCTGTCCGGCATCGATCTTGACATGTACCTTTACCGAGACAAAAATAACAACGGTGTATTAGATTGGGGCAATGAACAGGTTGGTAGTTCAGGGAACTTCAACTGTGACGAATCTATTGCCTATGGCGGCGGGCAAGCAGATACTTACTGGGTTGTCGTCCATGGCTATGACCTTCGTGCTCCTTCCACACCTTTCTGGTTAAGATGGTCAGAGATTGGTGGTAACGATCTCGGAATTAGTGGGTTCTCATCATTCAATTCAACTCAGATTATTGCCAATTACACCAATGGTTCCAATGCTCTTGGCGGCGCCATTCCAGAGAGTGTCCTTGAACTCAATATCACTTGGGATCGCCCAACTAGTGCCGGTATTTGGGGTGGTTTCGTTGATCTAACGCTGGCCAGTGGCGGCTTGATTCGTCTGCCATACAGTTTCATCCTCATCGACCCCGCACCTGAAATGGCATTCTCACTTCCGAATGGAACTAGGACTAATGAATCAATAGACATCTCAATGCACGCTCTAGACCAAGGAACCGGCTTCAATATCAGTGGTTTGACATTCGATTTCGACACCCAGGTTGCTGGGTCCTTACCCAATTCAACTACATTTGAAACTGTGTCGATTGATGATGAACATAGCAATGATACACTTGAATTGTGGCAGCATTGGAATTCAAATAGACATTACAGTCAGGGCAATCATTATTCTACAGAAAACGACTCAATTTCGCTTGAAGCAGAATCCGCAATGAGAATATTCTCTGGCGATGGCCCTGATTGGTCACTAGATAGCACTGGGGTGAATTATTCTGGAAGTGGATACATGACATCATCAGCAGAGGGTTTTGATTCAGAATATCTAACAAACGGCTCACGACTTTCTTGGGATGTCGAATTTGATGCAACTGGGATTTACTGGATTTGGGTTAGGATGCATCAACATGGCGAATCTTCGAATACAATCCATGTCGGACTTGACGGGTCGACCCAAACTACCGCACGATATGTTATGACTCCATTTTCCGATGATTGGGCATGGGCAAATTCATTCATACAACAGTCAATGGTGGTACGCGCTTATCTGAATGTCACTACCTTAGGCCGACATACTGTCGATGTATGGGTGAAGGAATCGGGCGTTGACTTTGATCGACTTGAATTGACAAATTCATCGACATGGGTCCCCCCAACGGGCGATGCAGCCAACTACACATCTGCATCTATGCGCTGGAATGAAATGACATTGAGAGCCGCCTGGCTAAATTGGAGCTTACCTAGCGACAATCAATGGCACGATTACTTCGGTGAAACCTTGGATATCACACAAAGATTGGACCAAGCACATTTACTAATTGAACACGATGATATCGCCCCCCCCATCGTCATCCATAATTGGCGCATGTTCACCAATCAAGGACAAATATTGGATACTTGGGCAATGACTGATCCAGAAGCAACATTCTGGATGAACGGAACGCAATTGCCCGTTAATCAAGAAGGGCGAGTAGACCTGAATCTGACCCTGCAGCCAACCATCTGGGGACCGTGGCAGAACGGTCCACTAGATGCAGACATGTGGGACACTTCGACATGGAGGTGGTATGATTTGAATGAATTCAACTTCACTGCAAGAGACGCAGCTGGAAACTGGAATTCTGCCAATGCGACCATGGTGTATGACCCTTGGGAACCTGCGAATTCCGGCCCAACTCCACAGTTATCATTCGACACAATCAAGGTGTCTGAATGGGGGGATGCGTATGTCCCAGTTAATGCAAATACTGCCTACAGTTTCAATGTGGGAGAGGTATCGATTACACGGTTGTTCGACGGAAAAGAAATTTGCCTCACTGCCTATTCTTCACTTGGGGTAGAAATGTATCATGAATGCATAATAGATCAAACGCCACCATGGGATGAAACTCCAGGTTCAAATCGACCTATCATGGAAGAAAATAGATTCACAATGAACATGACAGAATGGGGAGATGATTTGTACGAACTTCGGCTGGATGTTACAGATTGGGCCAACAATACGGGCTCACACACGGCAGAGATTCAGATTGATCGCACATCACCCAGCATAGACATCATCTCCCCTACTGAGGCCCAGATTCAACTTGATCATCACCTCGAGATTGAGTGGAATGTCAGCGAATCGAGCCACCAATGGGTCGAAATTAATGGCGAGACAGTCTGGTCATCAAATGGATTCCAGAATGGAAGTGAGGAATTACTCATCGAGGTCGGCCGTACTGGAAATCATACGGTGTGCATTCATGCATGGGACCAAACGGCAATCGATGGAACTGTAGGTCCAAACGTCGCAGAAAATTGTGTACTCACCCTTCTGCCTGAGGATACATACTGGCCAACTCTCGATGCTCCATGGAATGATACCCATGTGAACACATCGAGAGTGTGGGTTGACCTAACATTGGGTCCAGACCAGATGTTCTCTTGGTGGCATGGCGGAGAGAATGGCACCCTGTACGCGATTGATGATGGGCATGTCAGCGTACCCATCGATCTCCAAATAGGCGAAAATAATTTAGTATTCCATCTGAATGCACTAGAGAATACTTTTGTTTACGAATTGGTTGTTATTCTAGATCATACTCCTCCAGATTTGGCTGTCAATAATCCCAAAGATGGATATGCAACATACCGCTCTATAGCAAATGTTGCTGGCTTTTGTGAAGTTGGGTTAGCAGTGTATGTCAATGTCAGCGGCCTCATCAGTCAGGACGATTGTAACGACGATGGAACCTTCACGATTGTGGCGAATCTCCCAATTCTGGAAGGCGAATGGCAGATGATCACTCATCAAATCGATTTGGCTGGAAATAGATTCACAGATTCACGTACAATCATTACTGACAAAACAGCACCGAGCGCCAATCTCATCTGGAATGAAACCAACTGCGCTCGTCAACCGACTGCACCCGTATGGGGGATACCAAAGGCAGCGGATTGCAATGTATCTCTCAAACTATCAATTATGAGCGACGATGTGGTCGATTGGTCTCTAGTAATCCAGAATCGCGATGTCGATGTATTCAGTCAATCTGGCAAAGGCTCTGATTTTGATGGTTTGGAACC
>JAPYUB010000114.1 GCA_029942125.1 Candidatus Thalassarchaeaceae archaeon
CTTCTAGGACATCATCAACAGCGATGGGTTCATCGCCTATTTCTGTGAGAATCTCAAAGTATTTCTGAGCTGATATGGTTCCTGTTCCATGTTCGTCAAAGACTTGGAAGGCCTCAATCATTTCTTGTTCGACCGCAGAGATATTGTCGACATAGTCCTGAACTTCAGCAGAATTCTCTTGCATTGGTTCAATTCGACTCCATTCCACATGGTCTTCCACATCTCCATCATCGAAGTGAATCATAAACGTGTAATCATCATGCTCATTTGCAATTCGCCCAGGGTAGTAATGCCCGTAACTCTTCCAATTGACAAGAACTCGATCTCCGGTTTTGTAGGGCGGAGCAGCGGGGCGAATGGTTCCTGGCGCTGAACCGATCACAACAGCATGCTTTGTTTCTACTTTGGAAGACTTGGGGACCTCAATTCGATATGTCCCATCATCATTGATACCCACCACCGTACATCGATTGAGCCAACGCTCATTGGTTGGACTATGATATTCGACATGATCACCGACACTGAATGAGGCAGGAAGTTCAACCTCAGGTGTAGGTGGGGTTTGAGGTGCGGCCTGAGATTGTCCAATCATCCCTAGTTGCTGAAGTGCGGTAATCACCGCGGTTGTAACTGCTGTTGCATCATTGTTGATGACCGTACTGTGGACAACATCGCCGCCGATGACAGAGTCCTGCATATTGAGTGCTTGTTCACTCGGCGCTACTGGTTCTGGTTCGGAAGATGGCGGTGCTGAAATCCATTCACTCCCTGACCACATGAATTTACCATCTGGGCTGTAAATTGGGTCGGCCATGGTTTTCACAAGCCTCCTTTCTATTTGGAATCATCACTATAGCAATCCCACTAAAAGGTGGGCATTCCCGGGGTGGACATCCGTTTCACCGCAGGAGAATGCACCCGTATTCTCCACCCCGGTTCTCCACGGCATCATTGGCTTCGGGTAGGGCTGCTCCATTCCTGGCCTGACCTGATCCCCCGATAATTGAATTTCTATTTTCTTCCGAATACAGTTCTCCAAAACCACGATCTCATGAAGGCGAGGCATCAACGTCCACAGATGCGTCCTACGATGCTCGGTTTTGCCGCCCCCGGGCGTTCGGACCGCCATGTTGCGATTTGCGATACAGGGGACGCCAACCCCCCTCCTAGCCCAACATTAGGGCCAATGCGGGCCCATATCAATCCAACGGTCAGGCTTCAGCCTCATATTTTGACGGACAACCCGTCTTAATCTCGTAGGCATGCATGGTCCAATCTCCACCGTTAACAGTCAATTCACCACGCACAGAGATGGTCTTACCCTCATCAACCCCAGAGGGTAGAGACGCCCCGCTGAAATCAATCACGATGGTCTTATTTCCCCCTTGTCCTTGTAGAGAGAGCGAATCGTTGTTCATGTCCATGCTTAGCACTGATCCATGCAATCGGAACGTGTCACCTTCGTATTGTTCTGGGGATTCCATCAATTGATCTACGGATAAATCGACTTCTGGCTCGATAGTGATGAGCATGAGTCCTAAGAGTGCAACAATCATTCCGAGAGTGACTAGAATACGAATTCGACGCTCCATATATTCAACTCCGGTGTGCATGTCCTACGGCTTCGGACAAGCTCTTGTACCCGTGTTCCTTGAGTTTACGATTTAGACCTTTGTTGATGATTTTCATGACACCGGGTCCTTCAAACACCAATGCACTATACAATTGCAACAGACTTGCTCCAGCAGCAATCTTCTCCCATGCACTTTCAACATCCGAAATCCCTCCCACTCCTACAATGGGCAACTTCCCGTCAGTATGAGCGTACAATACACGGACCACCTCGGTAGAGCGAGCACGTAGAGGTGAGCCTGACAATCCACCAGTTTGGTTCATCACGCCACCTTCAGCGGGACGTGAAGTGGTGGTATTTGTTGCGACAATGCCTGAACAATTCAGTGACAGCGCTGTATCTGCAATCACTTTGATTTGATCATCGGCCAAATCGGGTGATATTTTGACGAGGATTGGCTTTTGTTTCGCCCCAGTATCCTTCGCTAGTCGTTGATTTACATCGTTACAGGCCGTCAGTATTCGATCTAACTCAGAGCCTGCTTGCAACTCTCTCAGATTCGGGGTATTGGGGCTTGAGACATTGACAACGAATAGATCTGCGAAGTCCCACAATCGTTCCATCGTACCAGCATAATCCATGTCAGCCTCATCATTTGGTGTATTTTTGCTCTTACCAAGATTTATTCCAACAGGAATCGATGCCCACTTCGCTTTTGATTTGAGTTTCGCTAGATGCGCAGCCATGGCTTCTGAGCCAGGATTGTTGAATCCCATTCGATTGATTAGTGCACTGTGTTTACCACTGCGAAACATTCGTGGCTTAGGATTCCCATCTTGGGGATGAAATGTGACGCCACCAATCTCAATCCACCCAAATCCTACATTCTCCCAATTCGAGATGTTACTGCCCTTTTTGTCCATTCCAGCGGCCATGCCGACTGGATTCTCAAAAGAAAGCCCCATTATTTCACTTTGAACAGCGGGTGATCGGTACATTCCGCGGAGAAGAGCCCGTAATCCGGGTAATGACCCTATTCGAATGTTCTTCAATGAGATTGAGTGCAACGTTTCGGAACCAAATAACCCCATTATTGGGCGCACAAATACTCGCCAGAATAACCCCATTCAGGACATGGGGTCGGGACGGTATTCTTCAAGCGTTCCCCCTCATCGCGAGTTAATGGACGAGAAGACGCCGTGCATCGCTGAGGCAGCGAGACGACTCCTTCGGACCGAAGGATGTACTTTGGAAATCCCCTCGTCTCTCTCAATATCAGCTAATGAACTCGCTTTGCACATCTCCGATTCATTGCCTTCTCTTCTCCGCCATCCAGACGTTTCATCAGAAGTTGATTGGACTTTTGTCTGCATTAAGGCGGGGGGGGAATTGATTACACGTATCGGTGGGCATGAGCCACCTATCGATGCCTGCTGGATTCAAGATACAGGTGAAGGCGTTGATAATTTATGGTCGAGATTTATAAAAAATGTATCCGATTTATTGATTGCCGGATATCCCGGTTGTGTGGGTTGCGGTGGCCCTGGTTCTGAAGGCATCTGGGATGAAACGGCTTCGCGCGCGCGTACGCGCGTGACCTGAGGGGTTACGTAGTAACCCCAGAGGAATACGACCCGATTCAATCCATAGCAGCGTTTATTGGGGGTCCTGTGTGGGCCGTCGTTGGGTGGAAAAATCATGGACATGTTGATAGTCGAATCAGGAGCCAAATCAAAGACGATTCAGAAGTACCTTGGCAAGGGCTGGATTGTGGCTGCTTGCAATGGTCACGTACAAGACCTTCCAACAAGTCGTGGAACCAAGGATGGGAAGAAGGCCATGTGGGCCTCGACTGCAGATAAATTGCCAAATCCGCCATGGGAATGGACCGATAAGTCAGAAGGTACAATTGGCAAACTTTTGACCAAAGCTAAATCTTCGAAGGTTGAGAATGTCTACATTGCAACTGACCTGGATCGCGAAGGTGAATTCATTGCATGGCGTTTGTTCGAGATTTTCACTGCTAAGGGATTCAACAACGTTTGGCGCATCACATTCAATGAAATCACCAAGACCGCAGTTCAAGCGTCAATTGATGCCCGAGGTACTGTCAATCAGAATCTGGTTTCTGCTGCAATGGTCCGTCGATTTATGGATCGCCTAGTCGGTTTCCGCGCTTCCAAATTCAGTCGATCATGGTCTCTCCCCGCTATGGGGCGCGTCCAGACTCCAACTCTAGGATTCATCGTCGACAAGGAACTTGAGCGTGAGGCATTTGTTCCCCAACCCTACTTCGCAGTTCACGCCGATGCTGGAGGACTTCGATGGAATGCACGCTTCCACGACAAAGAGGATACTGAGGCATGGGTGGATGACAAGGGTAAGTTCCATGCCGGTCGAACCAATGATGCCGAACTCGCTAATGCTGCATATGTTTCATCATCTGATGGCCTTACGATTTCTACAGTTGAGCCCGGGAAATACCAGAGGAACCCAGATCCTCCTTTCACTACTGATACACTGCTAATGAAGGCAGGTTCAGAAATGAATTGGAATCCTCGAAGAACTATGAAAATTGCTGGGGAATTGTACAATGCCGGAC
>JAPYUB010000115.1 GCA_029942125.1 Candidatus Thalassarchaeaceae archaeon
GACTAAGGCTCATGAATCTTACATTTGATAAGGTTGTGATTTCGGATGCAGAAAATGTCGAACTGTATCTATAATTGGGCGGCAAAGTAGTGAAAAATTTGAATGAATTAGGCTTAGAGCATTGAGGATGTCACCACAACTCTCTTTGCTGAGATACAATTATTTCAAATCATGAAGGGTCGCGCACTGCTGCTTGCACTGCTGCTGTTGGGTTCATTTCCAGCGTTTCAGGCCAATGCAGGCTCAACTACTCATTTCGGTAATTCAGTCTCACAGGTCACGATTTTGCTGGATTTCAATGGGCCAGGACATGATTCTAGTACCAACATCAGCATCGGTGCTAGTTCGGTGATCACCACTGCAGCACTCGACATCAGAGGTCTTGCCAATTCAAGCGGTGAAAGGCCCGAAACCATCGGGCTAGACATTGGGGATGACGGTGATATGGATTGGTTTTGGGGTGGTCCTGGGAATGGCACTTACGGGCACCTGGATGAATTTTCAAACGGATATAAGCGGGCCGGACTGAACATGTCCACCGGCAATAATTCGAGTTATCACATCCGTCTGCCAATCAATGCCACAATAACCTCTGCGTCAATGCAGTTTTCGACATTGAGCGAACTGACAATCTCTGGCAGTGATGTACGTGATTCCTACTTACATCAACCACACCCACAATATGGTAACGCGACTTACGCAGATTGCAACTACGGCAATCAAAACGTCACCTATGTTGGCAAAACAGTGTGGGCGAATTGGCATATTTATCGCGGAGTATACTGGTTCGATCTGGGTCTATTGCCTGGGGCGACAGTTCTAGATGCCAACCTCTCATTCTATGTGCAAGATGTGGTAAATCAAGCTTCAACCACAACTCCTGTGAGCGCCCAGCACACCTACTCAGTCCATCCTTTACTGAAACATTGGGAGGAAGGTCTTGAGAATAATACGCAGGTCTCACAAGCTGCAGGCGTCACCTGGAATAAAGCGATTGACAACCTCACGGGCAGCGATTATTCTTGGTCGAGCGCAGGTGCCTCTGGCTCGAGCGACCGAGATGTTGCAGTTGCGAGTGTAACGGACAGTCCTGCCAATCTTGAGTATAACTGGCTCGACTTCACTAATCAAAACTTGACAGATTTGGTGCAAAATTGGGTTAATGGTAATGTGACCAATAATGGACTTATTCTCATTGGCGATGAAAACACCAACAAGCCCGATGGCTCCAGATTGACCATCACATCGAGAGATAACGCTACACATGGGCCGAAATTAGTCGTTGTTTTCGAGGGTAGCGATGATGTAACGGCCGCCCTCGATATTGGCGCAGATGGTAATTGGGAGTGGAATCATAGCGGAAATCTCAGCAATGCATCGACAATCCCTGATTTTTCTGCCTCTCTGAATTCATATCTCGGCAATGCCACTCCAAGTTTCACCGATGCGTGGGGTAATGAATTCGTCGACATCCCGCTCAAAGTGAGTGCGAATGCCACATTGGTTCTCGATGAGATTGACATCGAATATGACTGGACTGCAGCAGTCGGGGTATCGCCTCATTCAGACCTACTTGGTGAATTGAATCAACATGTTTCGAATCTCACGCCTGATGCCGCTGGCAATGTCAGTATCATTCTTAATGTCAGTTCAGGCAGTGCCGGAAAGGTGGAATTACTCAACCTGTGGTTGGGGCAGGGAGATCGCCCGCCTTCTATCACAACGATCACACTGCCTGGAGAGACCATTGTCCCCGATGGCCAATCTCGGTCTTTGAGCATCGATGTGACCTCATATCAAGGCATATCTAATTTATCGTGGCTTGCTATGATTCCTCAACTTCAGAACAGTGCTAGTCAACCAACGCTATTCCATTCTTTTGAAAACGACACTACTTGGGTCGAAGACCCTGCCGGACTTGTAAGCAATATCAGTGGTTCGTGGATGGCATTGAATAATCAGAGCGGTATCATGACGTGGAATCTCACAGTCAGTTGGGCATGGTTGCCTGAACAGGATGTTGTTTGGCAGGTTCAGGCGAAGACCATTGATTTGCTCCACACAAGTAGGCTTTCAAGCCAAACCACAGATCATGAACGGAGAATGGAAATTACCAGTTTCACAGTCTGGGATATGAGTGAGCCGACCGAGGGCAGCACACAGATTTATGCTGGTGAATGGGTCGCAGGTGGCGATTTACTGCGCGTCGGAGGTGCTGTACGATTCCTCAATCAAACCAGTCATCCACTCCCAGGTGATGTTCTCGTTGAACTAGTGGATATAAGTGCGAATACAACAGTAGATTCCAGTGGTACTTACTCAATCGAGGTGTTTGCTCCACAGGTTAGTCACTATGGCGGATATACCATTGCAGCCCATCTGCTTGGGCCATATGATTCAACTGAGCCAGGACTTGCATCACTTACTTTCAACATCGATGCGACAAAGCCAGGTTTCCAAGCAAATGCGCCCCTTGGTGAAAGAATCCAGCCCTCGTCTCAGCAATTGTTCAATGTGACTATCACCGACGGTAACGATAGCGATGGGCTTGACCTCGGTAGTCTAAGTCTGAGGTGGTGGGTCGAAGGTCTGCACGATAATGGCGATGGTATTCCTCAACTAGATGAATATGGTCAGAAGCCACTTCTCAGGGAAGGGGAGAGTGATTTTTTCCACGCTCAATATGACGATACATACAATTCACACGGCCAGCAGGTATCTCTGTTCATTGAGGGCTTTGACAAGACCGGTAATACAATCTTGAGCGGCTCTGGATTTGAAGCAGATTTGCTGCATTACATATCACTGGTCCCTTCTCCAACTGAGGTCATATCTGTCAATATGGACTTACCAGGTGGTGACACTCTTACTCCTGCCCATCCCGGTTGGCTAAACATCAGCATTAGGGATGTAAACGGCCTAGATGATATTGAAGGTATCATCATCGATCTTGGTCTAGGTAATACACTGTCCTACGATAAAGATGGTTCATTCGAGTCGAGTAATTCATTGCTCGAGGTTTTAGAATTCACCTTCGAAGTCCAAGGAGATGAAATTACTCTCAATCTCTCATTCATCGCATCTCCGCTATTTGATGATATGTCGGCAGGTGAGATGGGAATTACACTCACGTTCAGTGATTCATCAGGCGAGCATATCACTGACACTGGACTATACTGGCGCTTTAATGCCGATGTCATACTAGTCGAATCTTCGATGAGAACCTTCGGTGCCGAATCACGTCTACTCGTGTATGATGATTATGTCACACTCGGCCAGAGATTGGTGGTGGAGGGCAGGGTACGTTATGTCGCTGCAGACCTAGCGCCAGCTTCAGGTTCATATTCGGTTATGCTCGAATCCCCTCTCGATCTTCCTCTCTTGGTGGTGACAGATGCCGATGGCAGGTTTGAAGGGACGATGGATGCCCTTGGCAGTGGATTGTACCGTGTGGTCATCCAAGTCAATGGTGGCTTGGGGTCTGCGAATCCAAGTCCTGAACCGATTCGTCTGCAGATTGACGATGAGGCACCTTTGATAGTAGGTCACGAGCCGACGATGATATCCACGAATTCAACTGAAATTTCGTTACAATTTGATATCAAAGAAGCGGATTCAGGCCTACCGGAGCAAGGGATTCAGGTTCAATGTGTCCAGACTGATGGCCTTCAATCATTTGGGGACATGATAGAGGGCACAGCAACCATAATCATTCCCGGCGAGGTCAGCCGGTATCTTGTGAACCTAAGTTCACAGCCCATCCAAGGTGAAAACCTCGATTGCTGGTTTGATGTTGCCGATATGGCTGGAAATAATTTGACAGGTGAAGGTTCAGCCAAGACTTGGCCGCTTCGCTTCCAAGTAATCGAGACTAGACCCGACATCAGTGCTGAACGGATTACTATTTCGGATTATCCACTTATCCTTGGCCGGATGACCAGCGTCAGTATTGAGATTTTCAACATCGGCGCCCCCGATGCTACGACATTCAACATTACTTTGGAGACTCATGCTCCTCACGAGAGTAGAATCATCATCAAAGAAATTGAAACAATCCAAATATCAATATTGAACGGTAAGATGACAACAGTGACCTTCGAATGGTTGCCTAACTGGGAAGGTGAACTG
>JAPYUB010000116.1 GCA_029942125.1 Candidatus Thalassarchaeaceae archaeon
ATGTAGCAAGTTCTGAGGAGACGAGTGTGAATGATCTTGTCGGTGTTATTAGTTCAATATCGGGAATCAATCTTATCGCTACATATGTGCCTGATCGATTTGGCCAAATCGAGCGTAGTCGAATTGATATCTCTAGAATGGAATCACTTAGATGGGTCCCCCAAGTTACACTTACTGAAGGGGTGCTACAACTGCTCGAACACGAAAGAAGCAAAATGCAAAGTCACGTTTAGAGGTTACACACTGGTTGCAAAGGCTTGAGCACTTGACTCACGGGGTATGAGCAGAGACTACGGCCTGCTCAGGCCCGCAGTCCAGCGAACATCGCATCGACCATTCCATCGAGATCGAACTCAGGATTCCATCCCCATTCTGCTCTCGCAACATCATCATCGATGTCGTTAGGCCATGAATCCGCATATTTTTGACGGACATCCGGTTCGTACGCGCACGTGAAGTCAGGGAGATGTCTCTGGATGCTTTCCACCAATTGGCTCACGGTGAACGAACAGCCCGCGATGTTGTATCCTCCGCGCGCACCACCTAGCCCTTCAACTGGGGCTGCCATCAATTCTAGCGTGGCACGAATGGCATCATCCATGTACATCATCGGCAAGCGTGTATCTTCTCTGACAAAGCAAGTGTAGTGCCCCTCCTTCAGTGCAGCATGGAAAATCTCGACTGCATAATCCGTGGTACCTCCGCCTGCAGGAGCCTTGTAAGAAACCAAACCTGGATATCGCAAGCCACGCATGTCCACACCTGCAGACATCGCCAATTGCTCACTGACCACCTTTGTTTTACCATACACCGTGGTTGGATTCAGGGGAGTGACTTGCGGTGCAATGGATGGACAATCGGGTCCAAAGACTGCAATCGAAGAAGGTGCAAACACTCGGCATCCATTCGCCTTTGCGGCGGAAATAACGTTCTCCAGTCCTCCGACATTGATTTTCCAACACAATTCAGGATTGCGCTCACCTGTGGCTGACAATAGTGCCGCAAGGTGGTAGATTTCTGTAATGCCTTCACTGCTCACCAGTGAATGAATTCTCTCTGCATCCATCACATCGAGAATTTGGCAACCGTCTCCTTGTCGAACATCTGTGGCAATCACGCTTCCTTGGCCATGCTTCTTCTCAAGCGCTTCAACCAATTCAGTCCCGATTTGACCGAGTGCACCCGTGACCAGAATGCGTGGACCCATGGAACCGTCTCAACGTCGGGCGATACTTGAACATGGAGGAAGACCACTCAAGGCGCCCAATTCTGAAATTCTTTGGCGAACCTTCATAGGCAAGACATACGTGATGTAAACCCCGTTGATGGCATGAAGTACGTCGTGGTGTCGGGCGGAGTCCTGAGTGGAATTGGAAAAGGTGTGACTGCGTCAAGCCTTGGTGTGTTACTGAAATCGATGGGTTTACGCGTCACTGCAATCAAGATTGATCCCTATCTTAACAGCGATGCGGGTACGATGAGTCCCTTTGAGCACGGTGAAGTATTCGTCCTCGACGATGGGGGCGAAGTCGATTTGGATCTTGGCAACTACGAACGCTTCCTCGACATCCGCTTGGGTCGTGACAACAACCTGACCACAGGCAAGGTTTACTCTGGCGTCATTGAGCGAGAACGCCGTGGAGATTATCTGGGCAAGACCGTTCAAGTGGTGCCTCACATTACCAATGAGATTCAGGAATGGCTGGAGCGTGTGGCCGCACAGTGTACCGATGGATCTGGAGAGACACCAGATGTTTGTGTGATCGAATTGGGTGGAACTGTCGGCGATATCGAAAGTGCGCCCTTCGTAGAAGCTCTTCGACAATTCCAGTTCCGTGTGGGTCGAGAGAACATTTGCTTCTTCCACGTGTCTCTGGTTCCTGTCATCGGTGTTGTAGGTGAACAGAAAACCAAGCCAACTCAGCACACAGTGAAGGAACTCCGGGCCGCCGGCCTCGCTCCAGACTTCCTCGTCTGCCGTAGTAGTGAGCCTCTTCTCCCCGAGGTCAAAGAGAAACTCTCCTCCTTCTGCCATGTTGAACCGTCACACGTTTTCAGTGCACACGATGTTCCCAACATTTACCACGTCGCCTTGATGCTCAATGAGCAGGGTGCTTCTGAAATGATGAAAGATCGATTTTTGATGGATATCCCAACCTCAAAACCACTTCTGGACGACTGGCGGGCAATGACAGCGCGTGTGGACAATCTTAACAAAGAACTCCGAATTGCAATGGTTGGCAAATATACTGGACTCTCTGATTCCTATCTCAGTGTCATCAAGGCATTACAACATGCTGGATTTAATGCCGGCGCAAAGATGTACATCGATTGGGTTGAAGCAGAATATCTTGAACCATATCAGGCCAAGGAAAATCCCGAGAAACATGCGGAGTATTGGCAGATGGTCAAGGATGCGGATGGCGTTCTGGTTCCAGGCGGATTTGGCAATCGTGGTGTGGAAGGGAAGATGTGTGCAGCCCGCTATTGCCGTGAATCAGGAAAGCCATATCTCGGCATTTGCCTTGGTTTGCAAATAGCTGTTATCGATTTCGCGCGAGATGTACTTGGAAAGGTCGGTGCCAACAGCACTGAATTCGATGAAACCACTCCTCACCCAGCGGTGATATTCATGCCCGAAGGAAGTCGAACCCATATGGGTGGAACCATGCGTTTGGGCAGTCGGCAAACCAATCTCCAGACCAAGGATTGTGATGCATTCCGGCTCTATGGTGGCGATATGGAGATTCATGAACGGCATCGCCATCGATATGAGGTCAACCCTGAGATGATTGGAGAGTTGGAAGCGGCAGGCATGCGATTCGTAGGCAAGGATACTGAAGGAGAGCGCATGGAGATCATTGAACTGACAGGACATCCATACTTCTTCGCAACCCAATATCACCCAGAATTCAAGAGTCGACCGAATCGACCGAGCCCACCCTTTGTCGGTCTCATCGAAGCTGCACTAAATGCCCAGTGAGTCAGTCAGTAGCCACTCTCAACAGGCGCGTAGTTCGATATCCTTGCAAAACCTTGAGGTACTTCTTCAGTTGGAATTGCGCATCCAATTCAGTATCGCCAGTGTCAATTCTCAATTGTGCAACTGTCAGCATCTTCGCGGGCGTGACCACACCCAGAACAGCATCAATTCCAATGGCTCTCAGAACTTCAGGAGAGAGTTGCAGATTTCCTCTTCCCAACAGGAACCCTTGACCTCCCATTGGTGACACCAGCAATGTGTAAGCCCCGTCGTGTCTGGAAATTAGTTCCAACAAGGATTCCTCATTGAGATCTGTTCCGACCTGATTATTCCCGATACTCGCATCGATTCCCAGCAGCGTTGGATTGAATCCGAGGCCTTCGGCAATCGTACGTAGCGTGCCACCTGAACCCCAGATTACTAAGCGCTCAGTATCCTCAATTAGAACCTCTTGAATGTGGTCGCCAAGTGCCTCCAACACTTCGTCTTCTTCCGAAGCTTCAACTCGCATTTTTGCGCCTTGCATCCATCGAGGACTTGCCGGCATCATCGCTTCGCCATACATCCGTACGGACCAACGCCCCTCTCGATAAACATCCTCATCCAGATCCATGACCTCGGTTCTAGCCAACAGTAAATCACCTTCAAGCCAAGCGATGAGTACCTCAGAAGCAGCGTTGGGGGAGGCTGCGAAACATCCACTGTGCATTTTGACCCCACCGGGGACCCCGATGAGGGGAAGTTCTGGATTTGCCAGTGCTTCGATGATGTCTCTTGTCGTTCCATCTCCACCAGCGTAGAGCAACAATTCGATGCCGGCTTCACACAGAGTTGCTACCGCTTCTCGTGTGGTTTCAGCAAAGGTTTGTTCCGGTGTTTCAAACACAACGGAATGTTCCATCGGAATCCAATCTGAACCCATACGATTTGAGCAAGTGAGAATTTCTACCCCCATCATTCGATTTTGACATCGCTCCAATGCTTGTCGCATACGGGGCCCTGACCGGTCTTCGGCCCCGGCCGCTCTCGCTTCAGCGGCTCGCCCATCACTCCCCTTGAATCCAAGCCTTCCTCCAAGACCCGCATCAGGATTGACAAGTATCCCAATCCGGCGTGCCATGATTCCCGCAGACGTCTAGAC
>JAPYUB010000117.1 GCA_029942125.1 Candidatus Thalassarchaeaceae archaeon
TTCAGGTCGTCCCGGACCCACTGCTCAGATGGTGGCCAAAGTCGCGAGATTGTTGGCCAATCAACCGGAACGAATGGAAGATATTGAGCGGATTGGAAATGTAACCCGAGCTGGTGCGACCGCTCTATCCTTGGGAAATCTACAGGCTGTGGGGATTGCCATGAACGAATGCCATCGACTGTTGCAAGGTTTGGGGGTATCAGATGATGATTTGGATCGAATGGTAGAAGCCGCATCACCCTTTAGTTTGGGTGCAAAACTCACCGGGGCTGGTGGTGGAGGATGTATGATTGCCTTGACCACCGAACCGCGCAGAACCGCTGAGGCAATCGAACTGGCTGGTGGACGAACAATGATCTCTCAATTGGGTGCATCAGGTGTTCGCATCGAAAACGATTGATTGCGGGCTTAATTACTATAATTCGGTTATAAATGACAATTGGTTGGCCTTATAAAGGAGGCTTCGATGGGCGGCCCCATGGCAAAAAGTGATGAAGATTCCAAGGCAGCCAAGAAGGCAGCCAAGGCAGCCAAGGCAGCCAAAGACGCTGATAAGAAGAAGAAGGCGGCAGACAAGGCAGCTAAAGAAGCGCTAGCCCTCGTGGGAACAACTGACGAAGAGCGTCTAACTGTAGTAAACGTCGTTGCCTCGACCCGTGTGGCCGAGGAACTGAACCTCCCCGATATCGCGATTCAGTTGAATTGCGAATATGAACCCGAACAATTCCCAGGTGTGGTATACCGTGTGGTAGACCCCAAGTTGGCCATCCTGATGTTCCGCTCCGGCCGTGCTGTTTGCACTGGTGGAAAGAACGAGGACAACATTCACACCGGCATCGAGCGCATGATTGCCGATCTACGTGGTGCTGGCATCGAGACATGGGACCTCAAAGATGTCACCATCGAGGTGCAGAACATGGTGGCAACCTATGCTCTGCATTATCCTGTGGATTACGATGGAATGGACAAGTGGACTGGCGAGCCTCAAGCAGGCGTACCTCGTAAACTCAATCTCAATAACCTAGTCTTCCACCTTCCATTTGACAAGGTAGAATACGAACCTGAGCAGTTCCCTGGATTGATTTATCGCCTTGATTATCCAAAGGTTGTCTGTCTGATTTTCGGCAGTGGCAAGATGGTGATTACCGGCGCTCGTCACAAGGACGAGATTCTTGAGGCTGTAGAGATCATTAAGGACGAACTCGCCGATCTCCTGTGAGGTCACGAACATGACCGACGACGTCGGTCCTCTGCGGAAATACGCCGCCGACGGCGTCTATGGCCTTCATGTGTTGACCACGGTCTTCGTCACTTGGGCTTGGGTCCTACCTTGGGAGGGCGCGCTGTGGTTCGCACTCTTCTTCATCCCCGTGATGATTATACATTGGCAGATTGCTGATGTCTGTATTTTGCGAACATGGGAGATGGCGCTGCGTGGCCACCCTGATGCGGGAAGCCCCGAACAGGGATCCTTTCTGGTCAGTTTGTTCGGACTGGTCGGCATCTCAATCACCTTCAAGACTGCTTCAAAAATGTCCTACGCCATCTCGTATGCGAGTCTGGGTGGATGTGCAATTCGCCTCTTCGTGATTGGGTGAGTTCATGTGGCGCTGGTTGGCTGCAAAATGCGTTCGTCTGACTCATTTGTTGGTGATGTTGTTCCTCATGCTCGGTTGGGCCTTGCCATGGCCTGTCGCTTGGTTGGTTCACGCCATCATGACACCCCTCACTCGGCTACATTGGCGATTCAATAATCGAACCTGTATCTTCACGACTTGGGAGCATCAATTGCTTCAGAATGAACATGTGGATGATCATGAAGAAGGTTGGTTCGTGAAAGAGGTCACACAAGCTCTGACGGGTTGGCGACCTCCCACAGAACTGACTCGCAACGCCATGTTGGTATGGATGTGGAGTACCACAATTATCTCCATAATCCGCATCACGCTAAATTAAAAAAGAGTTACTTCTCTGGTCACCCTATGGGTGACCATTCACGTCTGCTGCCGATCAGCCTCGTTTTGCTACTAATTTTTTCGATATTGCTGCCTCTTTCGCAGCTACAAATATCCTCTGAATTGGAGTCTGAATCTTCGTTGAATCTCGTCTCGACCAAGAGTGGTGGCTTGATTGACGTGGCCAATTGGCGTATCGGAGATGAATGGATTTACGACGCTGAATTCGATGTTGAAGAGTTGATTGCTGGCGGCGCTCCCGGTTCACAGGTAGACATTTTGACCGGCCAACTATCTCGTCAAGTGACCGATATTCGATACGAAACAATCGAGAACGTCTCCACTCTAGTCTACGAACTATTTTCATACGGCGACTTCAATGATTATGATGCAAGCATTTCTTCCACAATCGATGTCCCCGGAGATCTCCGAGTTCAGGTCGATATGGAAGAACTCGTCAGAGCATCCGATTTAGGTCAAATCACGTACAACATGAATTTGGATGTCGATTTCAATAACATCACAGGTTTGGCCTCTTGGGTTGTTGGCAGCGAAATTGCACTAGCTGACATGAGCATCGATACGTATTATGCTCCCCCCAAGGAAATCTACGATTTTCCCATGAATGTTGGTGAAATCTGGGATACAGAAACCACCACAACAACCAATTGGTCTGGCACCGTTTACGACAACCTGTTTGAATTCCCTGAGGATTCCTCAGACCCGACCACTGAACGCTACGAGATAGTAGGTTCAGGCGACCCGGGAGTCAATTATGCCGGTTGTTCCACCTCTTACAATGTGACGTCTTATGATGCAAGTACGGGCGACACCACTGGCTATCGATGGTGGTGTGAGGACGCTCGAAATGATGCATGGTGGTACCAGAGTATCGACGTGGGGGCTGACATCGATTTCAAATTGAGTCAGTACAACCCCGTTGCACGAACCAATGATTTAACCGTGGACCTTGACTTCCCCGCTTGGCCTTTGGACACAGATTTGGGTGTTTTGATCAGTGTCACCGATAGCACCGGCTCCCCTGTCGCCAATCAGGATGTCGAATTCAGATATGAGATTGAAGAGGACATTCGAACAGTAACCACGGCAGCCAATGGCAGTGCCTATCTAGCGTTTGAAACGGGACACAGTATGGACCCATCACCTACCAATTTTGATTATGCGAGCCATGGCGTCATCGCTTGGATTCCATTAACCGAAGAGATTGGCGCATCTACAATTACACTCGATGAGAATTTGGTCGAAATCGATCTTGCCGCCGTTAGTTCTGGTGTGTCGGTCGTACGACTGCGGGATGGCGTCTCACATCAACTCAATTCGATTACAGGTTACTATTCGATTCCTGGTGACGAACTCACATTCAGTGTACCTGTACAGAATCGAGGCATCCTAGCGGCTCCAGCCACCATTTTGGAGATTCAGGCTCCGGATGGATCCTCAAACACCGTCAACGTTCCATCCTTGTCACCATGGGGTGTATTCACCGCCGACGTCGCTTGGACTGTGCCTTCAACACAGGCAATCGGTGACGTTCAGGTTCTGTTCACTGTCGACCCTGCACAGGCAGTGACTCAAGATGCGAACCGAACGAACAATGAGGGCGCCTTCACGCTCTTCGTCGGTCGGTTGCCCACGGCAGAGATTGCTAATCTGGTTCCATATTTGACCTATGAGACCATCCTCATCGATGCCTCTGACTCCATCGATCCTGATGGCGGTGACGTTCTCTGTCTCATTGACATTGAAATGGAGAATGGGACAATCGATTCACATGTGGTGCCAGAATGTATGATTGAAGAATCATGGGACGATGATGGAGAATACGTTGTCAACCTCACTATCGTTGATGATGAAGACGACGTCGCCCGCACCTCTATTCTGGTGATTGTGAACAATCGTCCAGCCGTTGTCAATCTTGCGTCCAGTGCAGCCAGTGTCCGAGTCGGTCAATCTGTGACCTTCAATGCTTATGATCACAGTGATATTGACACCCAAACACCCGAAGCCCCCATCGATATGTTGTGGATGCCACCGAATGGTGCCAATGGGCAACCCTACGAATGTTCACAGGGAATGATTACCCAAGCCTGCACGGT
>JAPYUB010000118.1 GCA_029942125.1 Candidatus Thalassarchaeaceae archaeon
ATCCGAATCCATGATTGGGACCATCCAGAGCCAACCTCCGTCTTCTGATTGAGGTAGTACCACTCCTCCTTGTTGAGCCGTATTCACCTCAAATCCTGGATTGAAGTCAAGTTCCAAAATATCTCCAGATGTTCCAAACAGCACCGGACTGGTAGCCCATGAACGATTACTCTGAGTGAGTGTGAGTGTAACTTCTCGTTGCGTCCCCGTCTCATCGAGTGTGCGCAATGTGACACTGGTATTGTAACCCGTCTGGGAATTTGGGGGGATTGCTGAAATTGGAACGCCTGAACTTTCCCCCACGCCCAAACTCACTTGATTCGGTCCGTATAGGGTCCATCCTTCAGGCAAACCGAGAATTTCAATGCCTATTGTTGTCGGTGCATTGCCCAAATTGGAGAGCATTGCCAAGGGCAGTCCTCCTGTATCTGAAATGGCCCATTCATCATCATGCATTAGCACATAATCGTGCCACGCAGCGACACGTAAGGGCAGTGTTGTTTGACCCATGCCCGCTCCATCTCCATTCTTTGCCCGAAGTGTCAATTCGACAGTGTGGCCTGAAATAGCTCCCTCTGGTGGAATGATCTCACAGGTAAAATTCGCACTTTCACCGGGGGAAAGAGACGAGATATTCTCACTGACATTGATGTCCCACCCTCCGACATCAACCCAGCCGCTGATGAACGGTTCTGCTGGTGAATTGCCACGCTGCTCTACAATCAGCGTTACATTGGCCCCATTTCTGTCGATATCTAAATCTGCTCCGCCTGCAAGAATCCACCATCCCGGTACGTGATTTATTTGAATGTGAATAACAAATGGTACAATCGTGGTGTCATCACTCAATCCGTTGAAACTCACAGTGGCCACGGAATCTTTCCATGCCGTGGTTGATGTATTGACGCCGATTGAGAGATTCTGTGTATTATTGACCAATATGCTGTCACTTGCGTCCCCCCAGGCGGTCCACCCCGTCCCATCATCGTCTCCCGTTAATTGTACGGTAATCTCTGGCGTAATGACAATCTGATCGATAAGATTACCATCGTTTGTGACGCCGAAAACAAAGTTGAGTTGTTCATTTGGATCCGCATTGATTGTATTCCCGTTTGAGATTTGTATTCCATCGTGTGTTAATTCCATTTCCCAACGATGGTCTTGGCGTGCTTCGATAAGAATGTCCGCAGTTGAATTCACTCCAATGTCGCCCTGTGATCGCATCTCAAATCGAAGTGTTAGGGCGACCGCCGCCGTCATTTCTTCGGGCAATGTTAGTGTGATGGGGACGCTGCGGAGTTCCCCTGCTCCGAGTGCATATTGCGACGAAGGAATTTGAATCTGAAGCCCGGGATCTTCTGAGAAATTGACATTGGCCACAACAGTCCATGAAATATCGTAAGCATCCGGGCCGTTCCCTGGATTTGATAGCCGCAGCATCAGCGTATCCTGAACGCCTACGTCCATCCGGTGGGGTTGTTCAACGGGGGACGTCACCACGACAATTGCCCGGTGAATTTGCAATACTTGCAACGAGAAGGATAGAATGCACCCGTTGTTGTTTGCCTCTTCTGCAGTCCATGTGTGTAACATTGGAGGTGCTGCATAGGGCATATCTAGAATTAAGGCGCCAGTTACACGTGCACCGGTGTTTCCAGAGACACGAAGTGTGGTTCCATCAATTGATAGTGCACCATTCGCAATCCACACCCAATCGGGCATAATCATGCCGGCAGATGCCATGTCCCATTCCATTTCATCGACACCTGAAGGCAATTGCACCTCTATATTCCATGTTCGATCATTGGCAGGCACCGATCTGATGTGGGGAGGGAGGACTTGGACCTGATTGGCAATGAACGTGAGACTCACCGAACGACAATCCCCCTCTTCTCCCGCTCCTATGCACATAGTCAGTTGTGTCGATACATTGTCTCCCAGTAAGGCTGCAATAGGAACATCAAGGCGAGCAGTCAATTCACGAATCTCACTGGGATTTAGGGTGAGTGGATTGACCTCTTGTCCAGCCGCGTCATGTAGAGTTAGATCATTACCCCACGGGGTTGAATTCCATTGCAATGAAACCGTCTCAGGTGCATTACCTAGATTTTCGACTAGAATCCATGCTGCCGCAGCTTCTCCAGGGATGCCCCTGCCGTTGGAATTCCCTGTTCCATCTGCACCTCGAAGAGACAACCCTCGCGTTCGTTCTGCCTCGATTGCCAAAATCGCCGTCTGTGTGACGTTTACGTCTGAATCCAGTGTCATGATAATTTCTACGAACCCTGAGTCTGTGCCCAATGCTTCCGAAGGCGCAGTAACTCGTAGTGTCGGACTCCATGTGGCTCCAACCCCTATTTGCACATTCGATGAGGCGGCTGGGTCAAGATCTGTGATGGTCCAATTCATGGGCAATCCTGCATCATCTATGGTCATCGACCAAGTTCCAGCCAGACGCCCAGTCGATGTCATGAGTGGTTGAACATCCTGTTGACCACCTGGGAGAACCCTGACCGGATCGGGGGGCACTCCAATACTGACATTGTAGGGTGCTATGATTGTTAGAACGGTGGTTGTAACATCGTTATCAGTGCGCGTCTGCGTAACATTGCTATGTTCATCCAGATTCAACTCAAATGTGTGTTCGCCAAGTCCTCCCGACCAATCGAATGAGAATGATGCAAAGTTCCCATCTCCTGTTGGTGAGACCGGATCCAACACCCCCTCTCTGTGTGTGTGGGTGAGTTCTTCATCGACATACATTCTTGCGAACGTGTCGACCGTTGTTGAATCGGTGCCAGCATTTTCGAAATATGCCGTGACGGTGACCAATTCACCAGGGTCAGGCGTGCTGGGGTTGAATGTGATTGCCAACCCATCTTCAAAGGGACGAATATCAGCACCCGCCTGGGAAATCAACATGTCCCCCACCAAAAGGTCGAGAGCGCCATCATTGTCAAAATCAGCGAGCACGTGGTCTGCCCATGTACGGTGCGTCAATTCAAGCCCAGAGACCCACTCGGAATTGATGGATGAGCGCGATCCGGTTTCCCCGTCATGAGCATAGATTGTACGCCCGAAAGTCACCAGAATCTCATCGAAACCCGTGCCATCGATATCCATCGGCGTAGGGGCGGATACAGCAATCTCGTCGTTCGGATTCCCAGAGGTACCTTCGACAATTTGATTCCAATCAATCATTGTATTCTGCGTTTGTTCATTGTAATGATTGCATCCGACCATGCCATGCCAAGATATCCCATCGCGATACCAGGTATTCCAACAGATTCGATCAGTGATCCCATTATCATCTGAATCAATCAATGTGGGCGGTGCATCTGCATATCCATTGGCTGCAGAGAATGAGAAAATCGTTGACGCATCAATGACTTCGAGTCCGATGAAAGTCGCCCCGTCACTGGTGCTTGCTCCATCCATGTCGGTTGGGATGGTGACAACCATCTCAGGAGCTGGATCAGAATCCAACTGTGTAATCACAGGGCCGGGTAGACGGACATGAGGGGATGCCGTATCCCCGTCGAGATTGTTGAGGGTATTTGCATACTGTACTTGTCCAGTGGCCGCATTCACTCTCCAGATCCACATCTCTCCATTGTTCTCATCAATGGTGGTCAAGAGAATCGCAGAAGAGACCTCGTCGATTTGCACCCAAACTGGGTCAGATGGGTGTGTTCCATCGTCCAATGTCACTTCCCATAGAGGGGCCGGGGTGCCTGATACAGGGAGGGGTAGAGCGACTAGATTTGGTTCATCATTGATGTCATCCATCATCGCTAGAATGAGTTCAGGACTCCCGTCTAGGAATAGATCAGCGAGCAACGGCTGGGCCACTGGTTGATGGCACGTCTGGCAGGTCTTGTCAGCCGCCATCTCGAATGTACTGTG
>JAPYUB010000119.1 GCA_029942125.1 Candidatus Thalassarchaeaceae archaeon
GATGATGTCCTAGAAGAGTTCACAACGCTCGGAATCGGAATGGATTCGGAAATCGATTATCGTGAATTGGCCAAATACATGGCTAGTTCCGAAAATGATGCTGAACCGATACACCACAAACCCGAGGTTGTCATTCGTGATGCGGAAATCGTCGATGGTTGCCTGAAGGGATATGCTTACGCACATCCCAAACTCGGTGAAGGACCCGTTAGGACATCTACGGTTCTCGGAATCGAATATGATGAGAGGGCAACCGCCAGAATCGAGACGAGGAATACGATGTATGTCGTTGGACCCACTGGCTGGACGGCCCCACCTGCAGACCATCCGTTCAACAATTGAGGAAGAGTCAGAGTGACGTTCAAATCGATGACCCCCTCGGCTGAATGGATGGTTCTCGGACTTGTCGTTCTGGCCACCCTGTCTATTGGATTCGACCCGAATCCACAAACAGATGTCGACCTAGAAGTTACTCACATGTCAGGTACGGTCACCCTTTCGACTCGGGCATCAATGAATGCGCTGGGGCTGAATGATTTCGATCGTGGAGCAAAAGCTACTGTGGATATGCAGGTTCAGGGTGTAGTCAGTGCAGAATGCGCTGATTGTACAGGAATCTCAATGCAAGGACAAGTCAATGTCACCGAATTACAGGGTGGGCCAGGTGGAATGGGTCGAGTGGAGGCTCAACTCAGTATCCTGCATCTACGCGAGTCCACTGAAGATGGACTGATTGATCGTGAATGGTTAACTTTTGATTGGGATGCCGGTGATCTATCATCTCAATGGGACATCATGATTGTACACGACCCACCGATGTGGCAGCCTGAGGATAGATTCAATGCAGCGTTCTCAGAGGACGAGAGTCGTACGGGGCCATGGATTCTAATCGAATCGTTACTCGATGGTTCACAACATACCCAAGGCTGTCTACCTGACACATTTACTTGTAATTCGGGCTCTCAATCAGACATTGATCTCACCTCTGTTCTTGAGCCAGTGAAGCCCGCAATGGAAATTGCACACCCGAGCCCTTGGATTCAACTTGAGAATGTGTCTAGTACCAATCAAACACCGACAAACACTGAACAGATTCGTGAATTGCTCCAACTTGATGAACAAACATATGATTTGCATGGTTGGTGCCTTGGTGAGAATCAAACTGTAACCTCAGCACAAGCATGGTCTGTGAATGGATTTGGTTCAACTGCAGTTGCACCAATGAGTATCTATCTCGAAGCGCTGGCTCTTCCAAGCACGTCGTTCACGCCTGTAGCAGGTACTTGGACAGAGGTTGATTTACAGGAACGTGGATGCGCCTCCTTGGTCGATGAAACCGGCTTTTTGAGGCTTGCCGTGAGTATTTCGTAGGAAAAAATCGATTTAACGGATGGATAATATACGACGCGGCTCCCATGCGCGCGCATGAAGCGCACCGCTGTACTGATTGTAGCCCTGCTCGCCTGCATGTCTATGCAACCGATAATGGCTGAATATGCCGGGATTCCAGCACCCAATGATAACTACGGAAACCAAGACACTCTGAGCATTGACGGCTCTGTCATCACCAAATTGGTGAGCGTTGGCGGAGATGTCGCATTGCAAGCCCTAACAAGGGGACATACCAGTGAAACGATTGTCACCGCTGACATCATGCGACTCAACATCGATCCGATGGATTTGCTAGGAGAATTTGGAAATCCAATGTCTACAGTTGGTACATTGGTTGGGACTGTGGTTCTAACAAAGACGGGAGTCCACGAGGATGATGCCAATACGGCCATCTGGGATGGAACCTTCACTCTCCCAGTAGCCGAGGTAGGTGGCGTTTATTCAGCAGAATTCACCGCCGAACACGGTATGATGCAAGCTACCGATACTCCCACACAATTGCAAGAAATATTCCGATATGAAATCGAAACCGTCCTGCAGGCCATCGATGATGCATGGGACACTGCAAACCCTACGGTAGAGATTCAGGGTGAATTCGATGTCCTTGAGATGCAGGTTCTCTCCAATGGTGGATTCCCCGCCCTTGTGGATGCTGCAACCGAGGGCAGTGGACCAGGTAGTTGGCAGGCCATGTTGGATTCTGCAGAGGGATACGACTTGGCTGAAGGAGCCACATTCCTTGAATTCCTGATGGAATTCTTCGATTCGGATGATGTCGATGCGACACTTGCAATGGTTGCTGGATTGATGACCTACCTAAACGAATTTCCACTGCCAAGATCGATGAATGATTTTGACGAGATGGCAGATTACATGATGACTTTCGACCCCATTGAGAACTTCACTAGATTTGACGGCACAGACCAGTTTGAAGCCGCATACAATACCATGTTGGGCAGCGATGAGTGGACTGCACTGAAGGGTGCACTCGATGATCTAGCCAACAGCACGAAACAGTTCGAGGCCGCACAGACGCTGATGAAGAACATCGCTCTACTCGCCGTATCAGTCCACCCTGAGGCGATTATTGCAGGCATCGAAGCCTATCTTGAGCCGTTGATGAATGAGGATATTGACAACATGACGCCGATGCAGAAGCTCGTCGTCGGGTTTGTCATTCAAGATGTTGAGATGGTGGATACCGATGGCGATGAAATTCCAGATCAGTTCATCTGGGAATACGAGCAACTCATGGAGACGCCGGAAGGGCAAGCATGGACGGCCAGCATGGAATCCAGTGATTCGTGGGTCAACGATGTATTCGATGATTTCAATTCCCTTCCAGAGGACTGTTTTGAACATCTTATGAATTCGTTTGAGAATCCTGCGTGGGAATCTGCTGGAGAAGCAGTGGGTGACTTCGGTTCATGGATGGCCAACGCCTCCGGCGGTGAGCGTGAAAGCGAATGGTATCAAGAATGGGAGGATGAGGATGGGGATGGTGAGAATGACAATGGTCCTGCCGTCATCATCTTCGAGGAATTGTACGATATTGAAACAACCGTTTACAATCCACATATTCTCGACCTTGGCATCAATATGCGCTTCGATGGCCCTGACGATACGCACAATTCACATTACCCAGAAACATTTACGATGACAATGACTGATTCCTCAGGAATACACGTTCAATCCACTCTGTTGACACAGAGAGACAATGATCATCACACATACATCGGCCGATTGACTGCTGATTCAATCAAAGACACGGTGTGGTCATTTAGCCAACCGATGGAAAACTACGCCTATGCAGACGAAGTCTCGAACGCAAGAATCGAGGTTAAGTCGCTACGCCCAAGCATGCTTGAAGCGATGATTTACGAGGGGGCTGATGAAACATTCATCGGTTCCGCCCTTGGTGTTCTAGTGGACCAAGATGAAACCATGTCAGTTGATTCCCCCTACAGTGTGACTGCACTGTCTTACGATGCCTATGGCCCAGTCAGTGGTGCAGAAGTGGATATCGCAATCCTACGTGCATCACCACAGAAGGCAATGGAGGCCATTGAGACACTATCTCCAGAAGGTGGTGTGGAAATTACAAGCGGTTCCACAAACATCGTTGCTCAATACACTGGTGAAGACCTTGATGGGAATGTCAATGGTATCATCGCAGAATTCAGCGGTAAGGATGACAGAGAGGGTCACGAACACCCGCAAGCCGTACAAAATGGCGATTGGGAAGATGACTACGAAGACATCGAACGATCAGGTTTGGGGGACACATGGGGCGCAAGTCACAGTGACGCCCTACCTGAAGAAGGTGGATTGGCTGACGTGAGTACAACTGGGACCACTGAATCCGGACTTGAATTCGAAATCATGCATCAAGTTCCACTACCCGGTACGGCAGGATGTGCGCGAA
>JAPYUB010000120.1 GCA_029942125.1 Candidatus Thalassarchaeaceae archaeon
TCTATGGATGATGCTGATGGTCGTAAGGCACAGAAGGAACTCAAAGCTATAATCGACTCACGTATCGGAACCCCTGGTTGTATACCAAAAAGTTGTGGAATCAAATCAATTCAGGCAATTGCTGAGAAAGTACAGGAGCCAGGGCGACGGGAACGCCTTACGAATGGATTCGAATCGGGGGAATTGAAACCAGTTTTTGGTGGGAGGCGTGGTGGTAAGGAATATGATGACATCTTTCGTGAATTGGTCAAAGGAGATCGGTCTGTTGTGTTAGGGAATGCTGGAGAAACCGATGAAGTCGTCACAATCGATTTGAAGCGCGTGATTCGGTGGCCTACGAGCCTACACGGGAAATCGGGTATGCGAGTTGTTGAATTCCCATTGGAACGCCTCGACCCACATGGTGCCAATCCATTCGATCCATTGAGTGAAGCCATTCCTTGGAAAATGGGTGATGATAATGTAAAGGTTCGAGCAATCAAATCAGATGTTCAATATCGTATAGGCTCATCAGAAGGTGAGTTAATCGAAGGTGAGGAATATCTGGTTGATGAAGCAACAGCTACATTTTTGGTCTTGAAACAATGGGCACAACCCATGTAATTACCATCACTAACTTAGTTGGTGTGGAAGTACATACGCAGCATACGTTAAAGGCTTGCAGATGGTGAAGTCAAGTACGGTGGTGCTGAGCGTGACTGAGGAAGATGATAATCCAACCCCTCCGCCCCCTCTTATGCCTCCACCACCATCACCTGACGGATTGCCTGCTCCACCACCGTTGCCTCCAATGGGCGACCTGCCCCCTCTTCCAATGCCAGGTATGCCACTCCCACCGCCAATGCCTGAGATGCCCGCGCCTCCGCCTATGCCTGAAATGCCTGCCCCACCACCCATGCCAGTAATGCAGCATCCGCCACCTATGCCTGAGATGCCTGCGCCTCCACCCATGCCTGTAATGCAGCCTCCGCCACCTATGCCTGAGATGCCTGCGCCTCCACTTATGCCTGAGATGCCTGCGCCTCCAATTATGCCTGAAATTCCCTCTCAATTCTCAGCACCCCATGAATCTGAAAACGAACATGTGGAATTGCCAGATCCATTATCTGCCCTTGATATACTATCTACGACACCGATTGAAATCGAAACTGAACAGTCAATTCCAGTAGAACCATCTACTACACCAGACTTACTTGCCGCACTCGATTCGGTACCCACTCCGGATGAACAGCCTGAAATCGAACATAGTGTAGCCGATTTCAAATGGAAAGATTCTGTATTGGAAGCCGTCGTTGAAAAATTTGATATTACCGATCGTGATGCATTTTTGGTTCACGCAACTGCATTTGATGCAAACAAAAATATGTACCTCACCAAGAAGGAGTTGACTCTAGCAGCAAAGGAATGGGTCGAACTTACGACACCTATCGCAGAACTTCCATCCGTTGAAGAGACACTTGAGGTTACCCTCGACCCCGCTCATACTGAATCAATTGATGATGTTGGAGCGGAGACGACAATAGACACACCACCTGTGATTATTCCACCACCTATGCCGGAACCCACACCAGAATTAGCCCCTGCACCTATCGTGCAACCCCCATTACCCGCCCCTCCAGTGATGGAATTACCTCCACTTCCGGCTCCATCACCAGTAGAAACCGTTGATATCGATGAACCGATTGAAATAAATCACATTGACGACGAAACTACAAATGAACAAACTGAAGATTATCGTGAATTGTGGAAACGTCGTTCCGACAAATCATTGCCTCAAATGTATGGTGCAATCGATCGAATAGGTAGTGGCGAAATTGGTTCACTACTGGATCGATATTCCGATAGATTCGGGCACGAACTTGATCGAGAAATCATTGTGATGCGTCGTGCCGAACAGGATGCTCGACGAGAAGCGGTGCCCATTGTCGAATTAATTTCTGCCCCTGAAGAATCTGAAGAGGATGATGAGTTGAAAATTCAACTAATAGAAGTTGAAAATATTCTACGACCTCTTCAAAATGCATACAAGGCTGCAGTAGAAAAGGATGAAAAGAAGCGCCTCGCACCAGCATTGAAGGCATTGATTGCAGAACGAAAGATTCTGTTGTCTGTGATTTCGGGTGAATCAGATGACGATCTATTGGATGATATACCTGAACGTCCAGAAATACCTGATTATGGTGAATCTGAAGATGACCATGACGATAATGAAGTATCAGAATCGACAGATGAGTTTGCGGATTTCTTCAATATCATTAACCAATTGCTCGGGGAAATGCCAGAGGACTGGGTTACCAATTTCGTCGATGGCAAGGGATTTGCATTATTCCAAAAGGTTGGTGCAGACCCCGAGGGTGCTGATGATAAATCACGCAAGAAATTCTTCAATATGATTAACAATGAACTCGGCAGTATGCCCGATGATATGCTAGATGCATTCGTCAGTTCAGCTGAGTTTGATTTGTACAAAAAGATGGGCGAAATTTACGGAGCGTGATAATGTGGGACTCCTTGAGAAAGCTGGAAAAATAAAAGATGATGGCAAGCCAAAAAAGGCTGTTGCAAAGGCAAAGAAGGCGACTAAGGCGACTAAGGCTGATCCAAAACCAGTCAAGGCCGCAAAAGCATCGCGTAAGGACAAAGCAAAACGTGTGCCGAAAGAGGCTCGTGTAATGCCGCAGGGCTTCAAATTAGCAGGGAAAGCATCTCGTTTTGCAAGGCGTTTGGTTGATTTCATTGTCACATACGGGGCATTCCTTGGTGTTCTCGGTGCATTTTCCATGATTGATAGCGATTTCACATATTTCTGGCTTGCTTCATTTGCATTGATGCTTTTCAATCTAGTATTCCTTCCATTTAAGACAAACAGATCAGTTGGTATGTTCCTTACTAGAACCAGATATGTAAATTCAAAAGGTAATCATCCAGTATTCATACATCAGATATTAGCGAGTCTTACTGCTCTGTATGTCATGCTAGCAATTGTTTTCATCGGCATCGGCGCTGGTTCAACGGGTGGAGCAAACTGGACAATTATTTCAATCGGAATTGTACTTGCACTAATCGTTTTATCTGACTATGTAGTGACCAAGTTACGAGCGGCAAATGGTGAAACTCAAAGTATGTATGACGCAATGTTTGGATGCTGGTTTGTAGTTGCAGATCGTGGCGAAGCAGAATCAGAGGGATGGATGGCCAGACTCGAGTCACTTGGTGACTGGGGTGAGAAGCGTGGTTGGTCCGGGTCTGCAGCAGATGATGAGGATGCAGAAAGCAATGATTGATGATATCGCCCTGAAAATTTTCTCCATTTATGGAGTTGCCCCATATCTCTCATTAATCAATTTCCGGTTTAGGTGGAATCAATAATGAGTCCGGAATCGTTAATTGTAATTTATGCTAGTTTAGCGCTAGGAGCATCGTTTATATGTTCAATTTTAGAAGCAGTTTTGCTGTCAACAACACGTGGCCACGTCGCCGTCTTGAGTTCAGGTGGTAACAGTACCGCGGCTCTATGGGTTCGGTTCAAGGAAGACCCGGAACGACCACTGACAGCCATTTTGACATTAAACACAATCGCCCATACAGTCGGTGCGTTGGGTGTAGGTACTCAAGTCGAAGCTATTCATGAGGGTCAATATGCAATGGCAATTGCATCAGCACTCCTCACGATAGGTGTGTTATGGTTCAGCGAAATAGTACCAAACACATTGGGGACAATTTATTGGAAATCATTGTCAAAACCAAGTGCATACACACTCAATA
>JAPYUB010000121.1 GCA_029942125.1 Candidatus Thalassarchaeaceae archaeon
AAAATACGCTGATCGGCGCTTGCGGCCTTCTTTCCCTTCTCGGCCTCTGCTGCGTTCTCTGCAACTTGAATGTCACGAGCACGGTTTGCTTCTGCAGAACCAATGGCACCGTCACGGTCTGCGATGGCGACATCTGCCTTTGCTGCGTTTACTGCAGTGGCGGCTGCCTTCTTGCCGATGCTCTCGATGTACTCGGAGTCGTCGGTAATATCGGTGATGTTCACGTTGATGAGGTATAGACCCAACTTGTGCAATTCGTGACCGACGTTGAGCGTGATTCGCTCTAGGAAGTTGTCACGGTCTTGGTTAATCTGCTCAATGGTCAGAGATGCGACCGTCAAACGCAACTGACCGAAGATAATCTCCGATGCCATTTCGTTAATTTGTTCTTTGTTCAAGTGAAGCAGACGCTCTGCAGCGTTGTTCATGATGAGTGGATCTGTACTAATGCCAATAGTGAATGTTGAAGGCACGTGGATTCTAATGTTCTGTTGAGACAATGCATTGGTCAGGTTGATGGGGATGGTCATGGGAATCAAACTGAGTTTCTTGAATTCCTGAATCAACGGCCAAACCATTCGGGCACCACCGTGGATACACATAGACGCCCTACCACCTTTTACGCGCCCATAAACCACCAAAATTTCATCGGATGCACATCGTTTGTAACGGGTTGTGACCAGTATGAAACCAAAACCCAATAACAAACCTAGACTGAATAAAATTACTACTAACCATGTTGCTGCTGCCATATTTACACCTCATTCCTCTTCGTTAACTAATTCATCGCCTTCTGATAGTAGTTCTACAATCAGTGTATTACCAATAACATCGATGACTTTGATAAATTCCCCTGTAGGGATGTGTAGATTCTTGTCCTTAGAACGTGCAGTGAGGGTACGGAGAGTACCATCAACTGCAACTTGTACCTCACCGGATTCGTTTGCACGTATTCTGGAATAAACCTGACCACGTTCTCCGATGGCATCCTCATGCTTCATTGTCCCATCGGATTCAAGACCCTTGATGCCTTTCAGCATCAAACCAACACCATACATTGATGCTGTGGCAGAAAATCCTCCAACGATGACGGCATAGATTTCGGTATCAGTCGCTTCAAGCGTAAACATACCAACCCATCCGAACATCATCACGGCTGCGGCCAAACCTTGGATGCTGAATAATTCGAATGAAAGATCTGAATCCATGGTGAAATCGGTATCGAAAACAGAGTCGAAAACTCCACCCAGTATATCACCGAGCATCATCATGGCCATGAGTATGATGAAGAATGCTGTCCCCAAGAAACCACTCAGCAAAAAGATGATCTCAAGTGTCGATGGAGCGGTAATCCCTATGATATCAGTCAGCCAATTCACAAGTGTCATGGCAACCGCTCTAATTACCCCTCAGTGTATCACTTAATGACGTTATCCGAATCAGAGTCTGATTTCATTTTATGGTGCAATTTAATTTTCTCAAATATTTGGATGAGAGGTAAAGACAGTCCGGCTGCAATGGCTGAAATGAATACATTCAGTTCGGCGCTCCAACAAATCAAAAATATCCAAACTGGAAGAAATAAAATCAACGCTCGTTTCATGAAAGGCCAGATGCCTTCAAACAATTCTTCCGAACCATCATCAAACATATCCGCGCCTCACAGAGCCACGGAACCAAATATCATAGCAACAAACCAAATGATTACACCAATCCAAACGCCTTTTCCTTGTTTGGCAATTTGATCAGGATGTACTTCTTTCTGAATCTTCTTCATTGGATTGAGGAGTAAATCTCTTTGTTCTTGCTTGAATAGGATAATGGCAACCATCACACATGCCGCTCCTGTAGCCCCGAGAATAGTACTCAAGTAACCCTCAAAGTCATTCATCAATTTGAGTGCCAACCAAATTTGTGTAATCGACACAAGGCCCCACATGAACGAACCACGCTCTGCCATTGCCATGATACGATGTGGGATGCACCCCTAATTCATCTTTGCCTGCCTTTGCCCACAAAAACCCATACTTAGAACGGTCAACTGCGGCGTTGGCGTAGTGCCTCAATAGCCACCACAGCCATTGGTGCTTGGAGATTGTAACTGGGTGTGAACCCAGCCATTGGAATGCGAATCGCCTGATCGGCAGCCGCCAGTAATTCATCAGAAATTCCGGCGTTCTCTCCGCCAATAATAAGAATCACATCTCCAGTGAGATCTGCATCCCACGGCTCTTCTGTACCTACATCCTCGATGGCGACAACGCGACCCGTCCAGGCTTCCAGCGCCTCTAGGCCGTCGCATCCGAAAATGACGGGCATGAATCGGTGGGTACGCATAGCGGCACGCACGATGCGGTGACGGTCATCGCTGGTCCATTCTCCAGTAACGATGAGTCCACTGGCTCCACTGGCCTCAGCCACTCGGATACAATAGCCGATGTTGGTCTGATACTGCGCTCCCGCAAGCATCCAGATGAGCCCGCCACGCTCAAGCAGGGTCTCTAGGTCCGCTTCAGGTTCTCTACCCACCAAGGCGAGTGCTAGGGCAGGACTGGTTTCCGCCATTCGCCACAGATCGTTCTCCGAGCCTAGAATTACATCGATTCCAGATTCCATGCATCGATTGAGAAGTGCGGAGAGGCGTGGGTCATCACAATCGCGTAGTGCGAGAACGCGGGTGATGTCTTCGCCTACATCCAATGCCGCTTCGATAGCGTCGATTCCGCAACGCTGCATTGTCATTCAATCAACCCCGCACGCCGACAATCTTGACTAGGACCCGCTTGGGGCGCATACCGTCGAATTCGGCATAGTGAATCTGTTCCCAAGGACCGAGATGTAGGCGGCCTTCCGAAATGGGCATGGTCACCTGATGTCCGAGGAGCTGTCGTTTGAGGTGGGCATCGCCATTGTCCTCACCTGTTCGATGGTGGCGGTATTCAGGGCCGGAGCGGCCTTCCACACCGTAGGCGGGTGCATTCTTCTCCAACCAGTCCATGATGTCTGCATGTAGGCCGTATTCGAGGTCGTTGACATAAACAGAGGCTGTGATGTGCATGGGATTGACCAGAACCAGACCATCGGTGACACCAGACTCTCGAATGATGCGCTGAACATCGTCGGTAATGCAGCGAATCTCGTAGCGCTCGGGTGTGTTGACGTGGATCTCCTCGGTGTATGTCACCGCTTGACCTGTCACCTCTCGTCCCATGCTATCGCCCAGTGGAATCAGACATGAGGCATGAATGCTACTCACTCTTCATCTGATGAATTGGGCAAATCCTTGGTCAGACGTGCATGTTCTCGATCGTAGTAGTCATTGTTGATGTTAATCCAATGCTCCATGTGTTTGACGTAAGCCTCCATTTCTTTGGCATACATAGGTGCGTCACGTGCCTCGCGATCAAATTTGTAAACAATGTAGGTACTGATTAACGAAAGAACGAACAGAATACCCAAGAACATCTGTCCAGAAATGGATCCCGAATTAAAATCACTGGGTAAACCCAATTGGTTCCTCAATTCAACAGAGGCTAGGGCCGCGAGCGAAAAGAGTGAGGAGGGCCATAGAACTGTGGATACCAAAAGGAATACACCTTCGTAGAAAAATAGAGGTCTTGCTCGACGAGTTGGCCGCTTTGGTTTCATCAATTCCAATGTTTCACCTGAGCCGTCCTCATGGAAGACACTGATAAGTTCTTGCGGTCCAAGAAGAGGGTGGATAATGTCCGGTTCCTT
>JAPYUB010000122.1 GCA_029942125.1 Candidatus Thalassarchaeaceae archaeon
GGCAATGGATCTTCGACCAACCATACCCGACGGAAGATGATGAAATACATCACGCCTAGGAATCCTGCGAACATACTGGCAACGATGCCAATGAACGCCAATTGGAATACATCGATTCCTGAGAGAAGTGGTTCACCATTCACATGATATTCAGTTTTTATTTCCGATGACAATAAGAAAATAGCTGGGAATGTGAAGATAAAACCGGTCGAGGCGTGTGTTGCGCCAGTCGTCGCACTGGTTGAGATATTGACTTCGGATGGAGACCATTTGAGGGCCATCCCAAGAAGATAGGCGACATACCAAGCAGCAGATACGGCTAGTCCAATCTTAAGGCCGATATAGGCGGTGACTCCACTGAAAACTGAACCAATGAGGATGCCAATCATAATTTTCCCAAGCGACCAATGGCTGATCTCAAACGATTCTTCGAGGTTCTTTTCCTCGAAATATTGCTCGAGTAAACCTGTATTGAGATTGTTGTACATGTCCTCATCGAGCCAAGTGAGTGTGCCCGACTCAATGGCAGCGAGACCTTTCGCCGTGACGGGTTGGCGATATGCAGATTTACGAACTCCCGACATAACGACACCCGCTCCTACGGAGCGGTTCGTGGGTATCGAGCAGGGGTCTTAGGTTTGTGGGAATCGAATGCGTCATTTGTATGGGTTGAGATTTCGTGAAAGTGTGTACGATGTAACGTCGTAACCCAAACTCTGGTAGAGGCCTAAAGCTACATCATTCAATGCATATACCGTTAACCGTACTTCATCAGCACCACGAATTCTACATTCGTGTTCGCATTCACGGATCAATGCAGTAGCAATGCCACGTCGACGTGCATGCGGTTCGACCCAGACATCGGCGATTTCCCAAACCTGTGTTGGAGCATCGAGGATGAAACCATCCGGAGAAATGGTACACAATCCAACCAATTCACCTTCAAAACGTGCGATGAGTAAGCGTCCTTGTCGAACCCTAGAATCTAGAAAGCGGCGGACCCTTTCTGCATTGATTTGAGTCCTCAATTCTCTCTCTGAACCTCGGTAATCTAGCCCTTGTTGATGATTGAGTAAACGCCACCATGCAGGTTCAATCGCTTGCAAATCAGAAGGAGTCGCAACCGAAATCGATAACGATTCAGATGTTGTGACCAATGCATCACCATAGAGATTAGTGATCTCGGATGATTTTGTATCGACCCATGGCTTCCATCCAAAGGATTTCAGAGCCGCCTTCGAGAGTCATTCCGGGCTCCAGAGGAAGGATGAGTGTGTCGTATGTTTTATTGTCCATGGCATGAACTTCAGTGCCTTCAATGTGGGTAATAATAGCTGAACCTTTTTCGATTATTGGTACGCTGATGGTATCTGTAACTGGTGCCACGTGGCTTTTCTTTTGTTTAGTAAAAATATCTTCTAGTTCAATTCGAGCCTTGGCAGCACCGTGCTTACCAGGCTTGCGTTTGGTCATACCGAGAATTTTGTACGCATTTTCTTCAAGTGCGACATAACGGCCCACTTTCAGTGTTCGAACTTCGACGCGGGATGTGCCAGCCATGTGTATCAAAACGATTCCATCGGTCGCGACTTATCAGGGTTCGGGAACCCAAGGTCAGAATCATGCGCAGTCTATGCAACATTCTGAATCATGAAGAATCAATACGAATAGAATCCTTGGCCCGATTTACGTCCAAGTTTTCCTTCTGAAACCATTTGAACAAGTAATGGTGCAGGTGCATATTTGTCATCTCCAAGACCTGCGTGAAGTACATTCATGATGTGTAAAACGGTATCGTTGCCAATCAGATCGGCCAGTGCCAATGGTCCGATGGGGTGGTTCATTCCAAGTTTCATGATTCCATCTATGGCAGCGGGTTCAGCCACACCATCCTGAAGAGTCAAGATGGCTTCATTGATCATTGGACAAAGAATGCGATTAGAAACGAATCCAGGTGAGTCGTTACAACATAGAGCGGTTTTTCCCATTTTTTCGCTGACTGCAATGACATCTGCTGTCACTGACTCGTCGGTTTCTGAACCATTGATAATCTCCACTAGTTTCATGATAGGTACTGGATTCATGAAATGCATGCCGATGACCTTGTTAGGGCGTGATGTGGCTGCGGCAATGTCATTGATACTGATGCTGCTAGTGTTACTTGCAAGAATGGTATCGGGTTTACATATCTCATCGAGTTCAGCAAACGTAGAGAATTTCAATTCTGGAATCTCGGGAATGGCTTCGACGACGAGGTCGGCATCGGCAGCAGAATTGCGATCGACCGAGCCGGAAATTCTCGAAAATGCTGAATTGGCATAATCCTGAGTAATTCTCTCTTTAGAGACGAGTTTGTCAAGTGATTTTTGAATGGTGAGCATGCCATGATCGACATAGTCCTGTTGAATGTCAATCATTGTGACTTCATACCCAGCACATGCGGCAACCTGTGTGATGCCGTTGCCCATTTGGCCAGCACCAAGAACAGCAATTCTCTCAATGCTCATAATGTGGTCGAGTGAGCAGTGATTGATTACCCCTTCGGGTATTCAGCTGTCGTATTCAGTCCACTCTTCCATGTCGGGCTTTCGATACCACCAGACACCTTCGTCGTACCACCACTCACATCCATTCTCATCGACCTTGTAATTCGGGTCATCCTCGGAGAGCAATACATCTTCAGTGTCTGTCTCTGATTCAACGGGTTTTTCATCATTTGAATGGACTATTGAACGCTTCTTTGTCTTCTTTTTTGGCTTTTTCATCAACATGGTCGTTCCACCACCGACTGCAATGAGTAATATGACCAAGGCAGCAATCAGAATCCAAGCGGTTACGCCTAGGCCTCCGCTTGAATCACGTGTGACAATCGGATTGGAGAGATTGTCCCCCGAATCACCCCCGCTAGGGTACATATCATTGGGACACCCTGGATTCTCAAGATTCTGGAGTGAGTTTGCATGTAGAGGGCATCGATCGGGGTCGCGGGCACCTGGGACCAGTTGACCGGGCCACGATAGGTTCACACGCATCTGGTCATCTTTCCAGAGAATGTCGGCATAGTTGTCATAGTAACCATCCCCATCGGTGTCATTCCACTGTGTGCCAATGTTGGGGACGATGTCCTCAATATTGGCCCAACCATCTCCGTCCCCGTCGATACAGCCGCGCAGATTCCCTGTGGAAGTACCCTCCTCGTCAGGACAATTGTCTCCATTGTTACCGGTTGGATTGTTGCCGAAACCATCACCATCAGTATCGATGGTCTGAGTGGGATCAAACGGATACTCATCGACCGAATCTATGGCACCATCACCATCGGTATCACGTTCACTTTCCGAACAACCGTTTTCATCAACATCCAAGACCTCTGTCTCAGGTGTATTAGGGCAGATATCGAGGTCGTCAGTGACACCGTCGTAATCACCATCTCGTTGTGAGGGGGCACACCCATAGCCGTCGACCAAGGTGATTTCCTCAGGAAGGGTTCCCTGGCAAGTGTCTGCCATCAATCCTGTGAGTGTATCGCCATACCCATCGCCATCTTCATCGCTATGTTGGGTCGGCTCATTGGGGAAGGCATCATCAACATCGGCCCAACCATCTCCATCAGAA
>JAPYUB010000123.1 GCA_029942125.1 Candidatus Thalassarchaeaceae archaeon
GGATCTTGACTACGTTCCAGAATCCGAAGGAGGCCGCAAGAAGCAGCCACGCGGCCCGCACGTACATGACCCACATATCACTGGAACCACGATTGGGAAGTCCACCCCACTGGTCGACGCCAATTGGAAGATGACTGGTCAGGCCCAGTATGGAGATGATATTCGGCTGTCGGGTGAACTCATCGGCAAAATTCTGCGATCACCTCACCACTATGCCAAGATCAAATCGATTGATACGTCTGCTGCTGAGGATCTGGAAGGTGTGTTCGCCGTCGCAACTGGTCAGGATTCAGCCAATTCGTTCGGTGTTCTTCCTGTGACCAAAGATGAACATGCCATGGCACGTGAGAAAGTTCGTCACGTCGGTGATTTGGTAGCTTGCGTCTGTGCAATCGACGAGGCAACGGCAATTGAGGCAATGAATTCTATCTCAGTCGAATACGAAGTGCTTCCGAGCATCCACGACATGGAGGATGGATTGTTGGATTCAGAGAATCCGATTCATGACCGAGGCAAGTACCACATTGGGAACTCAAATGTTCAGAAGCGTGTTTTCCAGCAGTTCGGAGACCTCGAGGGGATGGGTGCTGCACCGTTTCGACACGAGGCTGATTGGGAGGTAGCGGGACTACACCACGGTTTCACAGAGCCTCATGCCGTTGTCGCACATTGGGACCCTGCAGGACGATTGACAGTCTGGAGCCCTCAACAAGTCCCGCATTATCTTCACAGAGCGCTGTCGTCGGTTCTCGAAATCCCCATGCACCAAATCAATGTCCATCGAACCTTTGTCGGTGGTGGCTTCGGTGGCAAGTCCGATCCATTTCCACACGAGATGTGTGCTGCGATTCTCGCTAGAAAATGCGGTCGTCCTGTTCGCATCAATTTCGATCGTGAAGAGGTCTACTGGGTCAATCGTGGACGACACCCCTCACGAATCCAGATGGGGGTCTTCGCCGATGATGAAGGGAGAATATCAGGTATTGAAACTGATGCACTGATTGATGGAGGAGCCTTCGCATCCTTCGGCCATGTGACCACTTACTACAACGGTGTTCTGCACACCGCACCCTACGAGATTGGGGGCTTCAATTACACCGGCGCCAGAGTCTGGACCAACAAGCCCGCGAGTGGGGCCATGCGTGGCCATGGTGCGGTCAATAGTCGCTGTGCTGTAGAGGTTGGAATCGACGCGGTGGCTGAACAGATGAGGGTGGACCCCATGACCTTCCGCCTCGCCAATCTACTGCCTCCACATAGTCGGACCATCACCGGGTTTCGCATCACCAGCACTGGAATGCGTGAGTGTCTAGCAAAGGTGAGAGAACAATCCGGTTGGGATGAGAAGTTTCGCAAACTTCCCCTTGGTCGAGGAATCGGGGTCGGCTGTGGATTCTTCATATCCGGCTCCGGTCTGCCCATACATTGGGACCCCGAGAACTTCCCTCATGCAACCGTTCACCTTCAGTGTGACATGGATGGAGGCGTCACCGTGCACACCGGTGCTGCAGAGATAGGACAGGGTAGCGATACTGCAGTCACTCAAGCTGTCGCAGAGGTTCTGGCTCTACCTCTAGACATGATTAGAATTCGTAGCAAAGAGAGCGATACTGCACCCGTGGATCTTGGCTCATATTCCAGCCGTGTGACATTCATGAACTGCAATGCAGCTATCCGGGCCGCAATTGAACTCAGAGACAAGGTAATCAAAGCCGCTTCTGAGATTACAGGATATCATGCCGATGTTCTCGTCGTCGGTGATCGGCGCATCTACTACAAGCACGATCCGGCGGTGGGAGTATCTTGGTTGAAAGCCGTGCACAAAGCACAGGCTGACGTTGGTTCACTAATTGCATCCGGAGCCTATAGAACGTCCCCCATGGGCGGTGTTCACAAAGGTGCAGCAGCGGGTTTGGCTCCTGCATATTCATTCTCAGCCTACGTCGCTGAAGTGGAAGTGGATGTGGAAACCGGCTTTGTCAAAGTCGTCAAAGCTTGGGCTGCACATGATTGTGGAAAGGCACTCAATCCATTAGCGGTCAAAGGGCAAATCATCGGGTCATGCCACATGGGTATGGGTCAGGTACTTTCTGAAGAAATGAAGTATGGTCGCGATGGACATCTGATGAATCCTGACTTACTCGATTACAAAATCATGAGTGTCCACGAAATGCCAGAAGTTGTTCCAATCATCGTCGAGAGCAATGACCCCGAAGGACCGTTCGGTGCGAAGGAAGCGGGAGAGGGTCCTCTGCTTCCGATACTACCCGCAGTCTGCAACGCCATCTACGATGCGATTGGCATACGAATCGACGAGTTGCCGGTTACACCGGATCGACTCCACAAAAAGATTGAGAAACAGTGCAAACAAATGGACATTGATGACCCTCTGGACCTACCGAGCCCCGGATTTGATGCTGGGCCATTGGAGCAACGACTAGCAGAGCGAGCAGAGGCTCATGCTACCCGTGATTACCTGAGGGACATCCAAGAAGATCGCTCATCATACGTGAATGGCGTCCTCTTCGGTTTCGACCCAGACATTCCAATGTCTGAACAAAACGAAGGATGGAGGGAATCTGTGACTCCAACACCTGAGGATTTGACGGATTCAAACAAGCGAGCAGCAAGGGCATGGAGCCATGTCGAGAGAAGACACCAAGGTGATACACAGTGAAAGGAAACATTCGGACTCTATTGGTTCGTGGCGCCCAAATCGTTCTCGGATTGGATGGCGTCCTCCATTTGGCTGCATTGGGTTCAGCCGTCATGGAAGAAGCTTGGGTGACAGCAGGAATCACCGGAGTTCAATGCGTGGCATTCTTCTTTGGAATCTATTTCATCGGTCACGATCACACGCATCACCAAGAGGACGGACATCACCATGATGAGGAGGTTGATGTCTGATGCGCATGCCACCTTTCACTCTGCATACACCAAATAATCTGGCGAAAGCGCTCGCGCTGGCTGCTGAACTGGACGATTTTGACTGGATTTCTGGTGGCACGGATTTACTGCCCAATTACAAATGGAAACTCAATTCAAAACCAAATGTGATTTCTCTCTCAAAGGTGCAGGAATTGACAGCACTTTCGAGCAATGTTATCGGAGCAATGGTGCGAATTCATGACCTAGCGAACAACGAGGATGTTCATCCACTCATACGAGAGACTGCGGGGACGATTGCCAGCGTGATGATTCGTCGTTCTGCCACCGTGGGCGGCAACATCTGTCTGGATACGCGCTGCTATTGGTTCAACCAGACCGAGGAGTGGCGCAGAAGCATTGATTGGTGTCACAAGTGCGACTGTGATACAGGTGCCGATTGCCGAGTGATTCCCAATCAGAACACCTTGTGTGTAGCCACTTACCAAGCGGATCTCGCTGCGGCCTTCATTGCACTAGATGCGACCATACACTTGGCCAGTGCATCTGGGGCTCGTTCAATGCCATTTACAGATTTCTTCGAACTCGATGGGATGACCCGAAACGTGCTCAAGCCGGGAGAACTCGTGACACATGTCACGCTCCCAGACGACGCAAAGAACTGGCAGGGTGCCTATCAGAAACTGAGACTAAGGGAATCTTGGGATTTCCCAGAG
>JAPYUB010000124.1 GCA_029942125.1 Candidatus Thalassarchaeaceae archaeon
GGCATCTTGGTTGCGTTGGGGGATGGACAACATTGGTAATTCTTCGTTGCCCTCAGATCATTTGTTCACTCAAATTCAAGGCTTCACAGGAGCGTCTGAACTGAGAGAAAACGGCAAAGTCGATGACATAGAAAAAGAAGCATTGTTGACTCACATTGACAGTAGCACACGAAATCTTGAGTTGTTTTTGGGGAATACTGGTTTAGCACTCAACCCCAATGGATTGTTTGAAGCCGATTTGTTCGACATGAACCCAGAGATCATGATTGATCTTATGGGGGTTACAGGGATTGATGATGCCCCAATGCGAATTCGAATCGATGTTGTCCTCGCATTGACTGGACAAGAACGAATTATGCTCATTGAAGATTTCATTCGACCACAACTAGGAAATGGAATTTGGACAATGAATGGAGACCCCTCGGTCAATTTGAATGTCAAACTGACCACAAGTGCGTTCTCTGGACTGTATCGTGTTATCAAGGAAGATCTTCCAGCAGACATGACTGTGACGCACTATCGAGTCGGTTTGGCAGAAGTAGTCACCATCGAGATTGATGGGCTTTCAGACAATGACAAATTTGAGGTCGAATATACAGTGGCTGGAAGTGCGCTATTCTCACCGTTCGTGACCTTGCTTTCCACGATATTGTTGCTTGTATCTGGAATTGTAATGGGACTTCGATTGACAGAAAATCGTTCAAGATGGATTGTGGGGATCTCTTCAATCGCCTTTACAGGAATGATGAGTTATGTGTACGCACTTTCCGCTTTACCTCCAACATTCGTCATGGGAATAGCCACCGCATGTGCAGTACTAATGATGCCCTTGGCCATTATCTCCCCCCGGCATGAGAACGATTGGGTACTTGGAGATGAGTCTCTTTCGGAGGATTATGAAAAAGCATTGTCGAGAGATATTCCAACTGTGGATTGCCCCGCTTGTAATACATCGAACCCAGTTGAAACAACCGAACGCCCGGTGCGAATTCCATGCGGCGGATGTGGACGAAACCTACGAATTGAAGGTTAGGGCATCTGACCGATTCGTAGCAGACTATCGATGGTATCACTCGCCTGTCTCCTCCGCCCAGATGAATTGTCTCGCCATGACTTGGTGAAACCAGACAATTGACTAGCCAAATCCCGTTCCCATCCAGCAGCCATGATGCGATGCCAACCCAGTTCCTCAAGACGGGCTGTTGAAGGCAACTCTGCATCCAGCAGTGGTTTCATTAAATGTGACAATGATTGAGCACGTCCTTCAAGGTCGAGTTGCCCCCAACGATCACGAACAGCCCCAAGCGCTACCGAATCGATGCCCAGCAAACTATCGGGATGAACATCTGGGACTTCGGGCATCGGTACAACTCGAATGAATCCTTCATTCGATAGATAATCGCGAAGAACAGTATACACGGGGTCATAGGTATGCTCAAGACCGCTGGAAAGCCAATTTCCAGCCAAGACCCAAGGCATCATTAGGCGTGACATCGACCCCGATGGAGCAATCGAATTTCCTAGTCCAGCAGCAAGGGCCACTGGAGAGAGGACACCGCGACGAGAATCTCCCCCACTGGCAATCAGAGCCTCGACTTCAAGAGGTGCAAGATGAATGCACAATGGTTCTGTTCCAATCGATTGGAGTTGAGACACCGGAACTGAATCAATCACAATACTCGGGCCCTTCGCAGCCTCCACATTCTCCCGTAAACGGCGTTGGTAGGGGATTCCAGCATCCAACAGTGCAGCTTCGAGTAAGGCAGAGGTGAAGATTCCAGACTCATCCAGTGGAGCCGCGATGGTAAGAGACGTCTCTGACGTTCGCAATTTGAGGGCCGCTTCACGCAACACGGGTGCGGCTGTCGCAAAGGCTGGAAGGTCAAGTAGTGACATGGGGGGCGGAGTTGTGGTTCCCCTTGCGGTTCAAAGACCTGACCACAACGGCAGGAGTGATTACTCCACCATGAGGCGAAGTTGATCACGCTTGTATGCCCATTCTGTGTCGAGTTGGCCACGACCTTGGTAATAGCGAGAGAGACGGCGAATCTTACTCTCTGTCAACTCAAGTTGACGTGAATTGTGGAGGTCCTTGCGATTTGATTCAAGGTGATTGATGAGGCGAAGAGCGCGGCGCATCAAACTCATCATATCTTCGGGATACTGAGGAGTAATATCGTTTTCAGCAAGAATCTGACCGATTCTTTTACCGACAACGAGGCGGGCATCGGGAACCGCGTGCTGATCGCGGAGAATAGTGCCAATAGATGCAGTGTTATATCCATCTTCAGCTAGAGATAGAATCAGTTCAGTGACTGCTTTGGGGTCAGAGTTTGACCACTCGGGTGCCTTGTCGACAAGGGGCTTGGTTGAACCGCTCTTTCCGCGACCTGGACTGTGCATGCGAGCCATGAATAGAGCACCTCGAGTGTCCCGCCGACCTGCTGCCCCTTCATAACCGCTCCGCTATGAGTCAAACTAGAAATTCCCCCCTACGGGGGGATTATCCATCGGCCGTCATTTGCAAATGCCCTGTATCTCAACTCTGGAAGTACTGGCTAGCGTAGGCTCTGGCCTGTTCAGCGGTGTATCCCATGCCGATCAACTGTTGTTCGTATGCCTGTTGTTCGGGACTGATTGCAGTCGCCCACGCTTGCTCTGTGGGGTCGCCACCTTTACCACCGCGTAGGACCAGAGTGAGGCCGAGAATCACCACGAGCAGAAGTACAATTCCTGCTGCAATCATGATGTACAGCATCATATTGAATTCGTCACCACTTGCACTCTCGGTATCGCCTGATTGGTCACCATCATCACCAGAATCTGGAGTGCCTGGATTGGCTGGGTCTCCGGTAGGCGCTACAGAAGTGTCTTCTGTAGAACACCCGGTCTCATCAATTTCAGCACCAGCAGGTGTATTCAAACAGTAATCTGCGAAATCATCGATTCCATCGCCATCAGAATCGATACAGCCGTCAATGCCGACCTGTGTGCCAGCAGGAGTGTTCAGGCACAAATCAAGCAGGTTTGGGACGCCATCGTTGTCATCATCTGCCAGCACTAGTGGGCACCCAAGAGCATCAACAGAAGTGTCTGCTTCAGTCCCAGGACATGCATCGTTTTGATCACTGATTCCGTCACCATCTGTGTCAGAAGCCCAAATTGGGCAACCAGTTCCGTTAGTTCCTGACAGGATGCCGGGTTCGTTGGGACAAGCGTCACCATTGTAGTCAGCAGGCCCGTTGTTGTCTCCAAAGCCATCACCATCAGTATCGTTCCACTGAGTATCTTCGTAGATGAAAACGTCTCCACCGTTGGAGTAACCATCACCGTCTGCATCTTGGCAACCGAGGCGGTCCATGGTGGAATCGCCAGGTGTGTTTGGACAAGCATCGACATCATTGAGTACGCCGTCGCGATCAAGATCATCCGCATACATTTCGTCATAGTTTATGATTTCAAAAGACGGTGAAGTCATAGTATTGTCAGTCTCATTGGATTCGGCAATGACATCGCCGCCATCGACAGTCAATACACAACTGTAGTTTCCAGATGAAATTGTTGCGCTGTCCAA
>JAPYUB010000125.1 GCA_029942125.1 Candidatus Thalassarchaeaceae archaeon
CCTACCTCCCGTATATGAACGGCTCGGTTAGAGAGGACCCCCTAAAGGGGGCCCTACAGCACGACGTGATGCGGTTTGTTCAGGCGATTTGCCTAAGAACCTCGGCGTAAACGGAGGATGGCCATGTCTGCTACGATACGTCACGACTTACTCGTCGAAGGGACGATTGAGGCTCGAGCATATCAACTCTCAGCACTGGATCATTGCCTCAGTGCATCGACTTTGCTAGTACTACCGACTGGAATGGGGAAAACACCGATTGAAGTAATGGTTCTCGCCGAAAGACTCCGAGACCCTGGGGGGCGTGGTATTATGCTGGCCCCAACCAATGCCTTGGTCAATCAACATCTCTCGGATTTGAAGAATTTGCTTGCCCTTCCGGGAAATGAGGAAATTGTGGGCTTGACTGGCGCGATTCCGCCAAAGAAACGACAGGCAATATGGGAATCTGCCAAGATTGTTGTTGCCACCCCTCAGGTTGTTCGTAATGATGTGCAGAATGGAGTAACTCGCCTAGATGATGTCGCCTTGCTCATTGTCGATGAGGCACACCGAGCCACTGGCAATCACGCTATGGCACAAGTCGGGGATTTGTTCGCAGAGCAACAACCCGATGGCCTAGTCATCGCTGCCACAGCAAGCCCGGGTCATATCGAGGCTGATATCCACGAAGTATGCGATCGATTGCAGATTGTCAACATACACGCCCGACCTTCTGGAGATTCGCTCTTAGAACCTTATGCGACTGGGCTAGAGGTCAACGATGTTGTCGTCGAAGTACCCGATGAATTGAGGTTGTTGGCGGAACCACTGAAAATCTGGCTTGAAAGAATCGTGGATCGACTAAGAAGGCTCGGTTTTTACACACGACAAGGGCACATTACAGCAGGAGGATTACAAGAAGCGCAAGGACGTATTTCCGCGTCGATTGGGAATGGGGAATCTATCGGCTATAGAGCAGCGAAGGACAATGGAATTGCCATGCGATTGAACAATCTGATATCGTATCTTCTTTGTCAAGGTGTAGCGGCCAGTAGAGAGTACCTGTCTAGGCTCGGGCATGATGGGAAGGAAGTGAAGAAATCGACCAAGGAATTCGCAGCCGACCCTCGCATCCATCAACTCAAGGAAACGCTAGCAGAAATGCAAGAAATTCACAGCAAGGTGACGATGGTTCGGCGCATGGTCAGAAGACAATTCAAGCAAAGTCCAGAAAGTAGAATCATCGTGTTTGCGAACTTCCGGGATACAGTCGAAGAGATTTCTAAAATTCTTGAAGGGATTGAGGGGGCCATTCCTCAGCGCTTCGTCGGCCAAGCCAGTCGGGAGGGGTCACCAGGAATGAGTCAGAAAGAGCAACTGGAGAGCCTGGATGCTTTTCGTTCTGGCCAAGCCAATGTCTTGGTTGCTACCAGTGTCGGCGAAGAGGGGTTGGATGTACCCAATGCCGATTTGGTGATTTCATACGAACCAACAGGAAGTGAGATTCGGACTATTCAACGCAGGGGTCGCACGGGTAGACAGCGGGCTGGAACGGTCCACCGTTTGATTGCAAAGGATACCCGAGACGAAGGTGCACTGGCCGCCGCCAAGTTCCGAGAAGAGCGAATGTTTCGCTCAATTCAACAGGTGAGAAGAAAACGAGGGGGAGCGCCGATTCGTACAGAAGGATCTCATCTCGATGCTTTTTCTCTGGATGATGGTACGCTTGCCGCCGATTTTCTGCAAACAGAATCCGAACGATTGGCGCCAGAACTCGATGATTCTGTGGCTCCAACTGTGACCCTAACCGAACCCACTGAGGAAGATACACCAGAACCCAAAGATATAGCGAGGAAAATGAGGCCTACCGGTCAGATTGGACTCGATGCATATCCATCAGAAACGGTGTCTAATCGTCTGATTGTGGAAGCGCCTGTCATCGAAGCAGAAATGTTGCTACAATCCATCAATGCTGATGCCCCCATTCCTGAGGGGGACGGAGTCATCGTGTCCATTGACCATCGAGAAGGAAAAAGTGCGTTGGCGGCTCGATTGCGACAAGAAGGATTGACCGTAGAGGTGGTCAGTCTCCCAGTTGGTGATGTGAAGATTAGTGATCAAATTTTAATCGAGCGCAAAAAAACTCGTGATTTTGTCGACAGTCTGCTGGATGGTCGGCTGCTCGATCAAGCAACTAGATTGGTGAACGCGGCTCCTCGCGCCATGCTCATCCTTGAAGGAAGTGACCTGTTTCAGCATCGGGCCGTTCATGGCCAAGCCATCATGGGTGCATTGGCCACATTGACATTCGACTATGGTCTGCCCGTTGTGACTTCATCGGATACGGCGGAAACGGCACGATTCATAGCTGTCTCGGCTCGCAGAGAATCAAAGATGTTAGAGCACCTCTCTAAAAATGCTCAGGCGAGGTTGAGGGCTGCTGAACATCCTGATCATGTCAGTAATGATGCGGGAAATGAAGCAATTGTTGCCGCCAATTCTACAGCAGATGGAAATGGGGACTCAGCCGGGCTCGTCCTAGACGCTACAACTGATCCGTTGTCAGAAACTCGGCAGCGCGAGGCTCATGGAATCACCCGTTTAATGCTGGAACAGGTTCCTGGAATTGGACCAGCTCTGGCATCTCGTATTCTAGAGAGATGGCCTACGATGGCGGCCTTGTCCACAGCAAGCGACGAAGAAATCGTTCAAGTCCCAGGTCTTTCTGTGAATCTAGCACAAGAAATCGTGCGGATTCTGCACGGGGGGCAGTGATTAATCTCCGATGACCATCACGCGTGTTCTAAGTAATGCGAGCCGATCAATGTGGTGTCCAAAAGCAAATGCTAGAAGTTCAGTCAAATGGATGGCTGGGACTTTGGTCGCCTGTCCAGTTGTATTTCCGGCCTTACCTTGATAGACATCCAACAGCATGTGGGACAGATTGCAAGCACTGACCACCAATTGGGCGCCTTCTGATTTGGCATCGGCCAAGACTGCGGAGGTTTGTTTCATGACAGTTTTTTCTTCTGAAAATATTCCTGGAACGCCTACACTATGTGTTCGACTAGACCAAGCCACTGGGGTGCCACCAACAGCCGCAATCACCTGTTCAAGATAATCTGGGTCAAAGACATCGTCACCTCCACAGGCACCCTCTTGCTGTATGTTGGGGCCATAGTATCCTGCGATGTTGAAGTCAAACGGATTCTTGAGGGCATCTTTGACCGCATCAATGCCAATTTCATCGACAATCACGTGTAGAATATGATGTACATTGACATCTCCGCTCACAGTCAAACCACAATTGCGTTCTAGAATTGCATTGATTTTGGTCTTCAATCTGTTGTCATTGCGAAGCGCCATCAAATCTTCGTGTAATGTGGCAGCTGTTGTTGCACAAGAGGTGATGATGTCGAGTCCCATTGCTTCGGCCTGTGCAAATGTTCGGGCATTGAGAGCGATTTGCAGATCCGCATTAGCTTGGCGAATAATTCCTGCGCCACAACTGGTTGCGCCTTCAAGGGGAACCAGTTCAATACCTAGTGAATGCGCTGCTAAAGGC
>JAPYUB010000126.1 GCA_029942125.1 Candidatus Thalassarchaeaceae archaeon
CGTTCAGGGTATCTTCGGTGAACAAGAGGCGGCCTTCAGGTGTATATTCCGGCGGCTCTGGAGAGGAGCCTTCAGCCCAGAGCATCGGGCATCCATAGTTGGCTGCAGCAGCGGACAATGCTTTCTTCTGATCAAATGAAATGTATTCAGGCAATCCAGTTATGTGTGGAATCATACCCCATGGTAAGTTCCATTTCGGCTGGATTTCCTTGCCAATCCAGTCTCCTAGTACACTCCAATCTGCAATATGTTGGAGGGGGCAGTCCACTTGAACGTGGATGTTGGGGACCCGATTCTCCTCAAGGTGCAATCCCCATTTCGGCGCCCATCCCGTGAGAGCTGTCGCCAGTGCGGAGAGTCCACTCTCACGATTAGTGATGAGCGATGTGTAAGAGTTTGAGAAGGCTACTGCATTGCTTTCAGCCCAAGAACCGATACCTTCGTTGTCGATACCTCTGTCGTAGGGAGTGCAGGAGAGTGTGGCTTCTATGCCGAGTTCAGCGTAGGCGTGGATAATCTCAAATTGGTGTTTGAGAAAGTCCTCAACCTCAATATCCATTTCAACCATTTTCTCTTTGTCACAACCGGCACTGTTCAGTGTGGTTGGAATTTCGACGACACCCAAGTCATCTCCCGCCAAGTCGGCCAAGAAGCGACGCAGCCCATGGCCACCGGTCAATGGGGAGACACCACTCACGTGCGCGTGTACGCACGGAACAAACTCAATCGCGCCCGCGGTAGCGGCCAAATCGATGACCAGACGCGCCGCCTTCTGTTTGGTTGGGCCATGGTCGCCCGCCAGCATGGCTGCGAGCGGTGCTGGGATGTCCATCAGTAGGAACCGGCCGGCTCTTGCCCATGAATATGCGGGTCCATTGCCCGTCATCGTCGTGAAGCCAATGGTTGACGCCATCCTTGGCCGAACGCGCGATTTGAGACGCGTGGTGCGGGACACAATTGCCAGCGCTTGTGCTCGTTTGCGTGCATGCGCGCCAACACTTCAGGTGTGAGTGGTGAATCGTTTCGAATGCCTCGCTCAATCCAATCTTCTAGAATGGGATCGAGGACAGTATAGGGGGGCAGATTGTCCTCATCCTTCTGGTCGGGTGCCAATTCTGCGGATGGCGCTTTGGTCATCGTAGATTCTGTAATCGGTGGCCGTTGTCCAGCATTGGTATTGATGGCGTGAGCCACGGCGTATACTTCGGTTTTGTACAGATCTCCGAGCGGTGCATAACCTCCGTTCATGTCTCCATACAGAGTACAGTACCCCATCGCCAATTCGCTCTTGTTTCCAGTCGCAATCGCCATCGCTCCGCGTGCATTGGCGGCACCCATGACAAGCGTGCCGCGAATTCGCGCCTGCAGATTCTCTTTGGCCACTGGGTTCCCTGCCTCAAGTTCCCTCATCAGGGTTGAATCTACACTGTCGTGGATGTCATTGATGGCCATCACTTGCAATTCCATGCTCAGAGCCTCAGCGGTCGCTTTCGCATCCTCAATTGAATGATCCGAAGAATGTCGAGAGGGCATCGCCAGGCCCAGCACGTTGTCTGCACCGACCGCTTGGCAGGCGATTGCGGCACAGACCGCAGAATCGATGCCACCACTCATTCCTAGTACGATTTTGCTGATTCCTACTTTTCGACAATAATCGGCTAAACCCAGTGTAACAGCAGAGAGCAAATCCTGACCCTTGGAAGGCATCGAGGGTTCTGCCCCAGCCTTGACGACTTCTGGTGCCATCTCTTCCTCTCCAAGAGCAATCCATTGTGCTGCGCTGGGATCTTCGATGTCGACCATGAGTATTCCACTACACCATGCAGGGCCCTGAACAACCGTTCCATCCGGCCATCCAACGATGCTACGTCCGTCGAACAATAGGTCATCATTACCTCCGATTTGATTGCACAACAGGAAGGGATGTCCCAGAGTGGAAGCCGCCTTGCGAACCAATCGCGCTCGCACTCCTTCTTTGGCCAGATGATAGGGTGAGGATGAGAGGTTGACGCTGACGGCCAATGGCTCGCCCTGATGCTGCCATGTGGCCAATTGTTCGATGGGATCTGCGGGATAATCTGCGGGAACTTCACCGATATGCTGCCAAGCATCCTCGCATACTGTGATTCCAACCGATGCGCCTCGCAGACTTCGATCTATTCCGGGCCCATCATCGGCTTGGAAATAGCGTCCTTCATCGAAGACATCGTAGGTGGGGAGAAGTTGTTTTCTCCCGACGACCTTTGCGGCTCGAGATTTTGCCACTCGGACAACTCCATTGTAGGGTTTCTGTCTGTCCTTTCCAGCGGATAGTGGCGTTCCAATGAGCAGAGGGATCGGACTGTTGACTGCCATTGCAGCCATTTCGCAAGCGGTAACGAAGGTGGCATCCATCAGCATGTCTCGTGGTGGATATCCAGAGATGACCAACTCGCTGGTCACAGCCATGTCAGCGCCGGCTTCGGCTGCCATTGCAGCAGCCGCTTCGACAATGGCGACGTTGCCAGAAATGTCGCCGACCGTCGGGTCCAACTGCAACAACGCGATGACTGTCACGAACCACCCTCACGCTGCGCCCCATTCAACGTTACGTCGATGGCCTGAAGGACTGTCTATGCCTCCGCTCACACATGGGAGAAGCTCGCTCAATGCAGGACTGGCTCGATAGTTATGGAGAAAGTCACCAGAACCCCCTCAACAAGAAAATTCACTGGATCGCTGTGCCTCTGATTTTCCTGACCATTGTCGGTTTGCTATGGAGTATTCCAGTTCCTGAAGTGATGGCAGTAAACCAATGGGTGAACTTTGCAACAATCATGCTCATTCCAGTGATTATATTCTATGCTCGACTTTCGATATCCCTGACCGTGGGCATGACATTGTGGTCACTGTTCTGCTACGCAGTGTGTCATTTGTATGGATCAATGACCGAAATTCCTCTCTGGCAATCTTGTCTCGTGGTATTCGTTCTCGCTTGGGTTGGCCAATTCTACGGACACAAGGTTGAGGGTCAGAAACCCTCGTTCTTTGAGGACATTCAGTACCTGATGATTGGACCGGCATGGTTGATGTCGTTCATCTACGACAAGTTCGGCATCAAGTACTGATTAACAACAGGCCTTGTCGAACTTTTTCAGCCGCCAGTAATTGTAGGGCCATGGTGTCAAGAAGCCAATCATGAGCATGAATGGTATTGCGATAGGATTCATACCTAGTTGGCCACTGGTGAACAGAAGATCGGTGATTTCCATGGCGATTTCCATCATTAGCATGGAAATGAATGACATACCCAAAGCCGTTGAAAGCGCATTTCGGAAATTCATCTGCCCTCGCATCATGATTACCGTCTCCAGCATCACGCTAGTGGCCAATCCATTGATGAGTGGTAGAATCGCATAGAAGTACCACATTTTTGAGTACATTTCGAGGTCGGCTGCAATCCCTGAATAAGAGTAGTATGCCAGAGTTCCAAATTCGCCGATTGAACATCCGATTAGACACCATTTCGTGTTGTGTGCCGATTGCTTCCAAACCGC
>JAPYUB010000127.1 GCA_029942125.1 Candidatus Thalassarchaeaceae archaeon
GGTATCGCGGTGGATTCGAAATCCACTGTCCTCGTGACGCGGGAGTTCAAATCTCTCTCTCGGCGCCATCAACCTCTTGAGGCTGATGCCTTAGCCCAAACCATGGAGGTCGGCGTAACTCACGAAGGTAAGCGAACAGTGGTAACGTTCGATGAACCTGCGACCATATCTTCGGTACTGGAGGGAATGGATATTCCACCATCCACTGTTCTGACCATTGTGGATGATCAGATTGTCCCACACACATCGACCATTACTGGCGACATTGAGATTGAACTGATTATTGTCTCAAGTGGCGGTTAGTATTCGGCTTTCTTGAGAATTACCAGTCGAGTATTCTTCTGAAACTTGATTTCTGGACGTCCGAAAAATTCGGAGTAAACCCCATTGAGGATGGCAATGTCGTCACCTGGGCGAACAGATCGAGCGATTGGTGGGACCGTGAAGGCATAGCAGACCACATCGATTCGCCCCGTGGCATCATGCATCGTGAACCGCCACTTTGGCTTGCCACTTCCAGACCGATTCTTCACCCAAGTCCCATCACGAATTGTCATCACGCGACCAACTACGCTAGCGCTAGTAACCAAGTCTGTGATTTCTTCTCCATCTGCATCGAGGGGGTCGATTATGTCAATGGCACTGTCTTGGTCGATTTTGATTTCAGGAACAAAATTCCATTCTGTAGGTTGCGCACCGCGAATCCGGATTGCTACCCCGTTGGCCATTCTTCGTGTAACATCCCGTGGCTTCCCCATGAAGGTGTTGCTAACCTTGATTCGGTCGACACCCTGTACCAGAAAGAAAGAGACATCCAGCCCGTCATCGGTCATATTCGGGCCAGACAAACCTGCCACTTCCCCACAGATGTCCACCCTCGTCTGTAATTCGGCGGCTGGAGTGATGGGGCGTTCAATTTTGTCAATAGTCACAGTCGATTGATGGGGTAGATTTTCTGCAAGTCCCATGGAGGGGCATATCGATTGATAGTTACACTGTTCGCAACGTGCCAACGGATTTTCATCGACTGCAGGTTCTGCCGGAACACCTCCGGGTTCAAACAGTCTCAATGGCGCAGGTTCCATTGGATAATCTTCGATATTGTCACTGCGTTCCTTGTATGTAACTCGATACAATTCTCGCATCTGTTCAGCAATCTTCTGCAATTCAGCCTCATCTGGGGCCTCTACAATTTTCACTGCTGCTGCGCCGAGATACCAGATTCTCAAATCATCGACAATCTCGTTGCGTCCATGAGTTTCCCACCACAACCATGCATAGGTGCGCATCTGGTTGATGTAATTGTGCGAACGGTCATGATTTCCCATGCTGGCCTTCAAATCAACGATGGCCGGCACTCCTGTCCAGCGATAGACAAGATCGTACTCACCCCAGAACCAATGCTCAGGATGGGTGGTTCCAAGTGAGAACGTTGCAGCCTCCGGGTCAACGAACCAAGGTCTTGCAATTTCCCACGCCTCAAGGAGTGTAACTGAACCAGATTCTTGTGTCACAGAATGTGGTGTCGTCCATTCTGGAGGGAACCCATCCGGTGCGGGCCATTCTGGGCGATTCTCTCCACGCCGCCACGCGTCAAGGTTAGGTCCTCCGTTCGATGCGATGCAACGCTCAACTTCGTCGAGATGTAATTCGATTGCAGAGCGACACATCTGTTGCATGTTTTCATCGTCAAGTTGGTCAGCCGAGCCAATTCGCTGTGGTTCATCGAGGAACTTCTCGATTTCTGCCGCTTTCTGAACGGGTAGGTGAACATCTACGCGCGCGAAGGCCCATTCCAGAAATGTATCCCTATCCTTGGGCCACAAATCCGTGGGTATCGGAGAAATAATCTGTGCTGGCCACCCCGATGTGGTTGCACGATCGGGCACACCATCTGCATCGAGTGGTGAAGCCAGAATTTCCGGCGGGTCTTCAGCTGAGATGAGTGCAGGAGTCTCTCGCATCACAGCACAGACTGTTGCCTCGACAATGTTACCGCGCATCATGGGTGGAATTTGCGGGCCTTTCAGATACTCGACCCGACGGTACCACCAGTGGCGCATGCATGCGTTCCAATCATTGATGTTGGTCGCCGAAAGTTTCTCGAACTTGCTGACCAACAGGTCATCATCATCAATGGTTTGGACTGGCACGACCCTGTCCTGCACTTCGCCGTCTTTGAACCATGCGGCCTCGTTTGATTCACTCCGAATCAGTGGAATTGTCCGATGGTCTCGTTTCGACTGTCATACGTGTATTTCGGGGATCGATTCGCAACTGCGGTGTCCCCTCTCGCCAACCTATTTCGGCAGCCATCAGTAGAATTCGGTCTCCAACTCTGAGTTTGTCGAATGAATCACTTCGACCACGGCCAAATGCGACCACTTCGGTCAATGCGGTCCCATCCCATATGTGCGCTGTTGACATAGACCAATCCTTGCCTTTGGCATTCGTCCCACTGTTGCTTCCCCGACTGATGACAACACCTGATACATTGGCGCGGGTGGGGATGAGTCCGATCCGATCAACCTCCATGCCCCCAGCCTCATCCATTGAGAGAATATGACTTTCTGTATCGAGATAGAGTCGAATCATGCCTCGCCATTGACCTGGAGCGGCATTGACGACAACAACTTCACCCTCGAAATCATGAAGTTGTGGAAACTGATTCACCCCCATTTCTTCGATGACCGCGGTTTTTCCTCCTGCAGTAATAGCTGCACCAATCACATGGTCTCCGTAATGATTCGACATCGGCCCCCATTGTCCATGCAAGGTGCCTTTCACAGTCACACGGCTGGGCAGATCCGCTATGGCCGCGTAAGGTGAATCAGCGGGTTTTATTTCAATATCAGGGATGAGGGAATGGAGTGGTTGTTCTCTTCCACCCCGTGGATAATCACAGGTTTGCAGAGCATGGCAAATTTCGCAGCCAAGAGTTCCTTCCGTTGAGGGTTCGTTTGAGTTGAGATTCAGATCATCCAAGGTTGTCATCGCCATTTCGTGTTGAATCGTTCTAAGGCGGTTTGATTCGGCTTCAAGGTCTTCGATGAGATCTGCTTTGTGAACAAATCCATCTGCGAGGTGCCATGAGTTTGCTTCAACCACTTCCCCTTCTTCAACTCTATTGGTCGGCTTTTTTGGATGCCCTCTCGTTTGATACCATAGCCATTGGTAGAATCGAAGTTGATGGGCTACACCTGAGTGGTCACGCCCATGTCCACGATTTGCCTTGATGTCGATGATGTGAATTTTGCCTCGCCATCGATGCGCCACATCGAGTTCACCTGCAGCCCATCCATCTTCATGGAATAGACGTTGAGCGACGAGGATTCGGGGGTCCTTGACCCAAGGTCTGGCAATCTCCCAAGCCTCCCACCACGTGCAAGCCTCTTTGGCAGATTTCCATCCGGTCCCTTTACCCTCTCCCCAGCATGGCGCAGGCGTACCGAACGGGTCACCCTCGGCTCGAAATGCCTCTAAGTGTGGTCCGCCATTCGCCTCTAGACATGCTGCGGC
>JAPYUB010000128.1 GCA_029942125.1 Candidatus Thalassarchaeaceae archaeon
AACCCCCCTTTGAATAATTTCCAATATCCATTGAGGAATTATTACCTTGTGCATTATTTACAGGGATTTCTTGATCAAGCAATTCTGTCGGTTGCACAACCGAGGCATAGGACATCAGTAGTAACAAGGCACAGATTGTCACCGAGAGCGTTCGACCCATGCCTATGGCATGGAGATGGAGGAATTAACAGATTCGGGTGCGAAATCCCGCTAATTTTCCGTTTCAGCGTCGTCCATCTCTTCCTCAAACAAGGAGTCTCCACGCAGATTTTGCAATTGCATGTAGAGCACGATAGCAGCGGCAATGGACATGATGAGCAGGACGGAAAGACCGCCAACAATCATGCCAGTGCTGAGGAACTCTGAGTCATCCTGAACAATTGCTTTCTCGCTGCCCATGATGTGCAAGTGAGTCACGACATTGGCACTTGAATTTGTATTCTGCAAAGCGCGAACCATCAACGTCTGATTGCCTTCAATGGTGTTGCCCGGCAAATACTTGAGACGATCGACAAACATGGAATGTTCGATTTCAAACGATGAATCTCCGGACTCATAGCCCTCCAAATCCATCCACTCATCACGCATGTCCCAAGTGCGCCACTGAATCTTCTCGGCATCCCCATCTATGGTGAATGATACCGATTGACCTTGGCCGACGTGGACCTTGTTGTCACCCATAATTGGCGTCGAGAGATTGACTGCTACAGTGTCGGTGAATCCGTACACCTGATTGGCCGCTTCCATAACTGCAGGAAGGGCGCGAACTTCGCCGTGACCATACACATTGTTTTGGCGTGGTTTGACGGCGGCATCCTCGGCACAGGGCTCGTTGGCGCCCTTGTGATGACACTGTCGGTACTCGGCAGTTTCCTGCATGATATTGCGGACATCAAAGGGTGAAAGTTCGGGGTTGGCCTGATACATCAGTGCGGCAATTCCTGCCGCTCCGGGTGTGGCCATACTGGTACCCGACATCCCCGTATATCCCGTTCCTGAGTTGGCCTCAACTGACATCACATTCGAACCGACAAAGGCAATGTTGGGTTTAATTCGACCTTCTTCGGTTGGGCCTTGACTTGAATAAATTGCAATCCCGGGAGCCTCGCCCTTGTCGAGCGCCCCCACTGTGATGACATCCTCCGCACTACCGGGCGTACCGATTTGAGCAGATATCGCATTGTTACCCGCGGCAATGAACAGGGCGATGCCGGAACGTACCATCTCATTGGCCATTCGTGCAACACTCTCTTCCTCAGCACTGGTCATTTCGATGACACCGGGGCCACCTAGGCTCATGCTTGCAGCTCGAATGTTGAATTCGTGACGCATGTCAATGGTCCATTCCATGCCCATCATGACACCGGCGAATGAACCTGAACCTCCGCCATCGAGAACCTTGACGCCAACCAATTGAGCCTGTGGAGCCATGCCCGTATGCTCGTACGTGGGTGCGCCCGTGCCGGCTGTAGTACCCGCACAGTGTGAACCGTGGCCGTGGTCATCATAGGGGAATACTTCAGTGCCGTTGGTTGAACCCGCATTGTTGACCACATCATAGAAAGCGATGATTTTCGGATCATTGGTAGAATTGTCATCGTCCATATCATCCAATCCAGCGTGGGTACCATCAATGCCAGTATCGATGATGGCAACAACACTGCCTGCACCATTGTATCCAGTCTCTTCGTAGACATCCCAGACTCCGTGTGTATCCTTGACATCAGAGTTGGCGATTTCCAAAATTCCATCAAGTTCGACCATGACAACACCGGGCAAACTGGCCAGTACTTCGATGCGCTCTACGGGAACAGAACCCGCAATACTGTCAATCAGATGGAAAGTGTGGAAATGAACAAAGTCAACTTCGTCCTCAAGCAGACTCTCATCGGTCTGTGTTGGTAGGTGATCAAAATCAACGATTACATCGATGCGGCCTTCTTCATCAACCCACTCATATTGTGTGTTGTCAATCGCAATCCAAATGTTGTCCTGAATCCCATCGCCGTCCTTGTCCATCAGTGTATCTTCCCACCACGGAACCTCTTCAAATTCGGCTGTTGGCAGCGGTGTGGCTGCTGCCAGAACGGGCAACAGGAATAGACCGATTGCGGCAATCGCGAGTATAGCCCGATGGCGGTCTGGAGACATGGTATCACCCTACGGGTGAATACACTGATTATTCAACCAAACGGTTCCACGGGAATGGGTTCCATTGAAGGACTCAAGGGGGAGTCGGCATACATGCGCAGGCTACTGGTCGCTTTCATGGTCCTCGGCCTGCTCGTTCCTACAGCATCTGCTGCGATGACAATCACACAGCCCAGTTACTCCACGGGAGACTGGTTTGAGTACGACGGTTGGACGGCGGCCGTGTTTGCAGAATATGAAGCACAAATGGAGGCTGAGAGCGAAGATTTCGACCACCTAAGTATCGTTGAGGAGGCTCCTATGCGACTGACTATCGAGGCTAGTGAAAGTATCAGTTTAGGTGGCCAGGGTACAAACTGTCGCGTTAGCCTGGTCGAGCATTCCCTCAACATGACGGTACACTTCACCGATGGCAGCACGGAATATGAGAACGACACCATGACCATCAATGTCACAACCATGATCGAAGTATGGATACCAACCGGTGCCAGCGCCTTTGAGAAGCGCGTTGAAACCGTATTCCTTGAGAATTGGTTCAGCGGAGGTGGTGAAGACAACTACATCGAAACCCGACTGATTACTGATGAGGTCATCGAACGAAATGGGCTGTGGCCCAGCGAGATTAATGTCGGCGACGAATGGGATTTCTCTGAAACCATCTCGCGTACTACCACCATCGAAGAGAGAATCAATCGAGCACTTTGGAACGAGACCGATAGGGTCTCTGAGAATTTGGCGCGTCAGGTCACATGGACAGCAATAGAGGAGACCAACGTGTCGACCGGCGATATCAATCAAGATGTCACTCCGACGATGCTAATGGAGCAGCAGATTGTCGGTGAATCAAGAACCAGCATGGATTGGTATCATGAAGAGGGTTACTTGGTCAAGACCCAGCATTACGTCAATGGTACGTTGGTTCTTTCAGCGACTCTGTCCGATTACAAGTACTCAGCCGAGAATGTCGTCGCTACGGTCGTGACAGACCACGGTCTTCCGGCACCATCCTTGCTGGCGGGACTCGGCGTGTTTGCGCTGGCCGCCATTCGCCGATCAAAATCGGAATGATAGGCCCAATCGCTGAGCGGTTTGGTGGCCGACATCTAACACAAGAGGGACCCGACTGATGGCATCTAGGCGCAACAGAGCGCCGATTGCACTGCCCTCCAACGTGAGCGTTGATCCCCCACAAGTCATCGCATCTCCCTCAGCATCGATGCATGCGAGGATGCCGTGGGTGCCCCAATCGATGCTAGTC
>JAPYUB010000129.1 GCA_029942125.1 Candidatus Thalassarchaeaceae archaeon
CCATTACCGAATGCAGTAATCTGCCGGTAATGCTTGTGCGCGTGCTTTTAGGTGGAGTGATGCCGTCAAGCGCATCACCTATCAATTCCACCATCTTTTCCCATTCTCTTTCTGATGGTACTGGCATCGAATCCAATCGAGTCGGGATTCAATCTAAGAACGATGAAAAGGAACGATACCAAGGCGAGGATGGGAAGCGCAAGATTCCACTCAGATTTGTTCCGTTCTTCCATTCATTTCACCTCCTCAATGTTTCAGTAGCGTTACCTCATCCAATGAAATCGTACCTCGTTGACTGTACAATGCCAAGAAAATGGCCAAGCCAACAGCCACCTCAGCGGCTGCGATTGCAATGGCAATCGAAGTGTATACCCAGCCATCAATATTCTCGTAATGTGCAGCTCCTGCAACGAAGTTCAGATTGACCGCATTGAGCATAATTTCGATACACATCAGGACAATAATGGCATTCTTGCGTGTGAAAACACCAACCAAGCCGATACAGAATAGGAATGCGCCCAAGCCGGCAATCCAACTGGGTTCAATCATTCCTCTTCACCTCCGTGAAGTTCCCACATGAGGTTCGTCTTGCGCTCATCGCGAACCAAGTAGGCCGCACCAACCATGGCCATGGCCAACAGTGCTCCAAGAACGACCAAGGTGAAGGCCCAATCATTGAGAATCGCCGTAGCGAATTCAAGGGTAGTCATGCTGTCTGAACCGGTTACTGGAGCCCAATTTTCTGGGTCCATGAGAACTGCAAGTAGTATACCAAGCAAACCAACAACGCCGAGACGAGCAAAAGTGCTGACCAACCTCATTCAAAATCCTCCTCCATGATTTGACGCCGAGACAGCATCACACCGAAGGCGAAGACCAGCATCACGCTACCGAGATAAACAAGAATCTGAATAGCCGCAAGCATCTCAGCGTTGGCAAGTAGGAACACTCCTGCAATTGCAAAGAAGCACATGATGAGGGAGAGCATCGAATGGGCGACTCGTTTCGAATAGACTGTGCCCAGAGCGCCACCAATGGCGATGATGGCCATAATGCCGAAGGCGATGCCTTCAACGGAGCCAAAAATGTCACCGATGGGGTCCATTATGAATCCAGGTAATTCCATGTTCAAGCCTCCGATTTACTCGCTCTTGCTGCGGCTTTTTCAGCCTTCTTTCGTGCCTGATCAACGCGCTTCGCGAGTTCGCGGTCCACCGCTTCTGCATGTTGTACTGGTAAGACCCTAGTGCGATCTGCATCGAACCAGAGATCTTCGCGAGAGAATCCTGACATGCCATCATATTCGTTGGTCATGAAGAAGGAATTGAATGGGCATGATTCCATGCACAAACCACAGAACATACAGCGACCAATATCGATTCGACCCGATACAATGTCAACCTCAGCGCCGACCAAGTCGTTCGCCATAACGTCCTCAACTGAACCTGAAGTATTCCATCGGACACTGATTGTATCTCCTGTCAGATTGATGACTTCACCGAATTCATACTCTTCTGGTGGGGCTTCGTGAGCGGTCGATAGTTGGAAATTTTCTGCTGCTTCTTCACTACCTTCGAGTCGACGGGCGGCTATTCCACCGACTTCAAGTCCAACGCCGAAGCCATGGTCGTCATCGCCTTCTTCGGTCAGGTCCAGAACGTTGACCCGGGTCTCTGTTTCCATGTGAAGGCAGTCATTTGGACAGATATTCACACAGGCCTTGCACGCGGTGCAAGTTTCCCAAATCACACCAATTCGACCATTGTAATTACCAGGAACAAAGAGCCAGGGCTCCATCTCCTCAAGACGTTCGTAGGGATACATTACGGTGACAGGGCGCTCTAGGTAAGGGAACAATTCGGTAGTCTCTCGATCGGCGGCATAGGTCTGATCAACCACAGGATGAGCCTGAGCGGTATACATCTCCCGTTCAGCATCGGAAAGCATCTCTGTTTTCTGTCCGTGATAGGGTTTGCTGGTTCCATGTGATTTCAGGAATTTTGACCGACCGATGTACGGAATGGTTCGAAGGGCCGCCTTGAGCGTAATCCACATTGGACGAACAATGAGGTTGCGGAAATTCGGAGTTGCATGCTTGTGATAGGCCATCTGAATCACTTCCTGTGTTGGCCTGGACTGGCCACGTCAACGGTCTTTACACTAAATGGTCGAGTTTGTGCTTCCAATGCCTTTGGGTCTTCGTCAATCGATAACAAGACGAATAGAGCCAAACTGATGGATGTAATGAGGATAGGAACGAGGATGGGCCATTCTTCCTTGACACCATCATACACCCACAAGCGTAGTACGGTGGCCATAGCCAGATTGACAAGGCTCAATGGAAGTAACCAGCGCCATCCAAATTCAAGAATCTGGTCTGTACGTACGCGATGAAGGGCAGCACGGAACCAAACGAAGAAGATGAAGATGAACCAAGCCTTGAGGAAGACCCAGGTGATGTGGGGGATGTAATGGATGAGGGGGATGGTGTCCTCTAACGGAGCTTCCCAGCCACCGAGGAAGAAGTGTGCAAACAGTAGACACGCTGCGTATGTGCGCAGATATTCTGCTGCGAACATCAATCCCCAACGCATGCCGCCGTACTCAGTCCACCAACCCTCAACCAGTTCAGCCTCGGCTTCGGGCATATCGAAGGGAATTCGCTCGACTTCAGCGACCATTACGATGATGAATAGAACGGCGCCCAATGGAAGGAGGAAGATGTTCCATACACCACTGTCGGCTTGGAATTCAATGACTTCCACCAGATTAAATGAACCAGACAGAACGACGACGCTCAGAACAGTCACCAGAAGTGGGATTTCGTATGCTGTGAGTTGAGCAGCGGAACGAATACCGCCGAGCAAGGTGTACTTGTTGTTGGATGACCAACCGGCAAAGAATACGCCGAGAGGCGCAACGCTGAATACAGCCATCAGGAAGAGAATTGACATCTCGGAATTATTAGAATGGAAATTCGGGCCGAGTGGGATGAAGGTGAAGCACATCACAGTGGTCGCAATAATGAGGAATGGGGCAATCTCAAACACATATCGATCGGCCTTCTCGGGGACCATGTGCTCCTTGGTAAGAAACTTCATGCCATCCGCCAAATTCTGGAAGAAGCCAGGTAGAAGCCACCACACTCCGTGGTATGAGCGATTCTTGACACGGGATACCGCTTCGAGTTTGTGATCGTTCCCAGCGATTTCATTCAGCGCTTTGTTGAGCATACCAATGGGAACACCGGTGCCAAATGGTAGTTGAGTCCACCATTCACCAGCAGTCACACCATTCTCACCGACCCACAGGCTTCGAAGCGATGTACGGGCACCACGACGATCCATGAATCGACCTAGCAACTTTCGTTCCATCCAAAGAAGAACCAGTAGCG
>JAPYUB010000130.1 GCA_029942125.1 Candidatus Thalassarchaeaceae archaeon
GATCATCAGCGCATCATTTGGGCGCCAATCCAAATCTCACGCTGGACGGTTGTCTCATGGGTTTGGACGAGGTCGATTGGTATGCGATTGTCATCGATTCTGGAAATCAGACTTCGATTGCTCTCAGTGCCGAGGGTGCTCATTTGGAAGTCGCCGTTCTGAATGGCTCAGCATCCTTGGGCCAAGGGATAGTGGATGATGAAGTTCGTTGGGTCACAATCTCTGCACTGAATGACGATTCAGAAGGAATGGCATTGCTTTACCACATCCGTGTCACTTGGGATCCGGCCAACCCCGGTGGTCCCTATCAATTGAGATTGGTGACAGCAGATGCCAGTACAGAAACCGATCTGGTTCCACCTCCAGCTCCTGAAATCATCTCTCTGGATGAATGGACGCATTTGGATGAAATTGTCATTCAGTGGCCTCCTGTCGTTGATAATCTATCAGGGACATCTCATTATGAGGTCCGTTGGGCAAGCGGATTGTGGGCTCCTGTGAACGAAAACGAATCGATTGTCAATCTCACGATGTTGATGGATGGACGCTACTCGTTTGAGGTTCGTGCCATCGATGCGGCTGGCAACGTGGGGCCCGCTGATGCAACGTGGATTCGCGTTGATCGACAAGCCCCCATCGTTTCCATTCAGCAAATCGAAGCCAAACGTTCCCCTGTTTCCAAACTGGTTGTCGGATTGAGCATTGATGATGGCGAAGGAAGTGGCCCATTGATGATTGAATGGTCCACCGACAATTCAACATGGTCAGATTATCCTGAAGAAGGCTTGATTCTGTGGGATGATTGGAACAATACCCACCTCTATGTTCGAGTGACAGACGGTGCGAATCTCATGACCATCTCCGAACTTGATATCGACATTCCAACAGAGGAGATTGAATCGGTCGATGATTCTGGAAATAACGAGGAGTCGACATCGAAATCGAGCGGCAGTGGTGTCAATTCTATACTTGCAATTCTGGTTGTATTGGCGATTATTGCACTCTCGGTTTTCACCGTTATTCTGGCTTTAAGATTGAAGGCACGAGGTGAACTTGAGGAAGAACTTGAGGAAGAAGAGGACGATTCAGAATCCCCTGCCCAGATTGAAGAGGCGCCTGAAACACATCACGTTCCAGATCACACTCATCTCATGGGGGGCGGTGTGTATGACCAGTCGACAGGATTTACTGCATACATCGACCCAGAGGGCCGATGGTGGTGGGAACAAGAAGATGGGTCATTCTACCATGACCCAGCACTCAATGCCAACGATGCCACGCAGGATGCCCTTCCTTGACGGCTACGAATAAACCGTCACCTTGGGCACAGACTTCACCGTCTGCGGTCAACGTCATGCTGATCTCTGCACGATTCCCTTCCACTGATTCTACCTGACTAGTGATACGAAGTGGCACACCATGTGGTGTAGGACGTCGTAATTTGATTGTATAACGGGCGGTGACAGTGCAGGGCGCCTCGTCATCACCACGATCGGTCATGATGGCCATAGCTGCTGTCCAATTACCGTGACAATCGAGCAATGTACCGATGATTCCACCATTGATAATGCCCGGGAACGCTTGATGATAATCTGAAGTTTCGAAGATCATTTCCAAGCCATTTTCGATAGGGAAGGAGCGAATTCGCAATCCGTCGGCATTGGCCGGGCCACATCCAAAGCAGATGCTATTCGGAGCATGCCTCTCTTGCACGCTTTCTTCGTCCATACTGTGAGCAGGAAATCGGCCCCTTTTGATGGTTGACAGACAAAATTGACTCCTACGGAGTCGCACTGACGGTTCATTCAAAGAGGGGCAGCAACACAGAGACACTACAACCACAGCATTGAGGGGGATGGACCCATGCCTAAGAAGGGCGATGATACGAAGAAAACGGTTCGACCAAAGCGAACAAAGACGCTGAAGGTTAGTAACCAGATTCCCCCCAAGCGACGTCGTGAGATTGAGCGTGCTTTGGACGCCCACGAACCGGGAAGACCCGAATGGGACCGCCTTTCTGGAGCCAAGCAACACCGATTCTTTGGGAAGCGCATCAAACCTGGTTTCATTCGTCATATTGAATTTCCATTGCTAGACGTCAAATTGGGTGACGCATGGCCCACACCAGTGACCATCATCCATGGTCATCGTCCAGGTCCAACAATCACAATCACAGGTGGCGTTCACGGCGACGAGATGGTTGGTCAGGTTGCGGCCAGTTTACTCTCTCAGACAGTATTCACTGGTCCTGGTCGGCCTTTGGATCCCGAAATGATGGCCGGAACAGTGCGTTTGGCTCCGGTTTTGAATCCCCCAGGTTTCACCCGACAGCGCCGATATTTCCCGGATGGCCGTGACCTCAACCGTGAATTCCCCGGGTCAGAGACAGGCTCAACCACGGGCCGCGTTGCCCATCGTGTTCTCGAAGAACTCATCACAGGCTCGGATTTCCTTCTCGATTTGCACACAGCAGCTAATGGTCGCGACAACCTGCCTCAGGTTCGGGCAGATCTTGCCCATCCTCCAAGCAATCGAATCGCACGCGCTTTCGGCATCGAGGTCATCCTTGACTCCAAAGGTCCGAAGGGTTCGATGCGTCGTGCCGCCTCTAGACTCGGAATTGGTTCGCTCACCTACGAGGGTGGAGGCGCCAACCTCGCAGACCACGAAGCGGTCCAAATCGCCATCCACGGCATTTTGAATGTGCTCAGAAGCCTGCATGTGATTCCCGGCAATGCGGCTCGCCCGAAATTCCGTCTTCTCGCCAGCGGCTCGACTTGGGTTCGAGCCGATGAAGGCGGTTTGGTCGACCTCTTCGTGAGTAGAGGATCATTCGTAGAAACTGGCGAAGTCATTGGCCGAATTGTCGACCCACAGCGTCCTTCCGAAAGTGCGGATATCCTCGCTCCTTCCCGTGGTATCTTCATATGCACAGCGAACAACCCTATCGTGACACCAGGGACCCCTGTTGGACATCTGTTGCCAGTGACTAGAGGTGTGAAACTTATTCGCAAAGGATTGGACAAGAAGACGAATCGACTCATTGTATCTGGATCGAAGGGAGAGCCCATCTGGCGCGAGGACTACGAGGTCGAGGAGATTATGATCGAGGGTGAATGGTCGGGTGGAGGTGTCGATGCAGAATGGCAACGAGATTGGCAGAGTTCTTCTGAATTGGAGCACGTTGAAGCAGCAGCAGAAGAAGAAGAAGACGCAGATTGATTTCATCTTAAGTAGGTGTGACGCTAGCGTTGACTGTGTCCGAAGGTCAGGGTTGGCGCCGCCTTCATCATCTACCGTTTGCGCTCTTCGTGTTGACTCTAATCGCCGT
>JAPYUB010000131.1 GCA_029942125.1 Candidatus Thalassarchaeaceae archaeon
TCTTTGGATTCAATAAGCGGATTGACCACTTCACGGAACGGATCATGAAGTGCAGGGTCAAGCGCATCTACACCCTGGCAGATATCTTGTAGTGATTCTACGACCATATCACGTCGATCCTGTGAAAGTCCCTGTGACATCTTGCGCGCCGCTATTCGAATGGTCATCAGTCCCTCAATCACGCCTTCATCCTGTGCAGCATACTTCTCCCAGATGGCATCGTGGAGGTCGCCGCTGACATGTGGAATGCCAGTGTTGGCCACAATCAGATGTTTTTGCAACCAAAATCGTGCGCTGCGTGGAGGGTCGAAAGGCATCTCTTCGACCGAGTCGCCAATGAAAATGAGATGATTGAATCCACCATGTTTGGACGCCCACTGGTCCTGTCGGCCGCCCGTATTACCAAGCAGTGCTTCGAATTGATAAGCGGCTTCTTCGGCGTTATCTGCTCCATTAATCACCGCCATCAAAGCGACATTGATTGCACCAGTTGTCCCTAACCCTGAACCGACCGGTGCGTCACATCGATAGTTGACAGAAAGGTGGCCTTCGTCATTAATTTCCAGTGAGGCATGCGCATGGATATTGATTGCAACATTGACAACCTCGCCACCGACGTCAAACGTGTATGGCGGGACATCCGTCCAACCTCCTGCAAGGTCGAGGCGCACCGGGGCACGGGCTTCCACACGCTTCATCTGACCCACCGAAGGCAATCGCTCCCTTCATTCCTCCGACAGATGCGCGATGGCATCCTCAATGATTGCTCTGGATCGCTGGAGAATCATCCTGCGCCATTTCATTGAACGAGGATTGAAGGCATTCAGCATATCCCGTCGCTCTCTGCTTTGCAACAGACGGAGAGGAGGTTTGCTACTCCATTGAGTCGCTCGATTCTCTGCTCGAGCCAGTTTGAGTAGTGGAATCGGCTTGATGGTGCCGAATTCCTGAGTGATACTTGTCCATACTTTGTCTGGGAATCTAGCTTCGATACCGGCTTGAATCCCTCCACGGATCTTGTAGGCCACGCCTTTTTCTGGATCCAATGGCTGAATCCGTTTTCCATAACATTCCTTTAATCTCGCTTCATCAGCACCTTCGCCGACCAAAAGTGAATCCACTCCGAAGGGCCCTAATCCTGTATGAAAATCAATCCAGATGATTTGTTCAGCATTTGTCAGTCTTCGTTCACACCAATTGATGAAGTTCTGACTGGATTCAGCCAATTTTGAGCCACCAAATTGCAACGAGGTTGGTCGCGTGTATTGACCTTCTTGCACTGCTTGCTTGGCATTGGCGAAACCCAATCTAAATGAGTGCCATGCCGCTTTAATCGAGTAGTATTCTCTACCTTTTTTCATTCCCTTTGGATTCAATAGATGATCTAATCGTGCATAATTCTCTGGCTCACCCTCGTAGGCCTCACCTGGGGGTAAGAAATTTCGATTCAGATCTGCATTGTCTTCGTTGACTCTACGCAACCATGCCATCCCCCATGGATTTATGATGTGAGCAAAGGCGATGGCACAGTCATCAGGCAATCTCAATTCACGCGACTTAATCCCGTCCAAAATCCACATCGCGGCTGCAGAACCCGGGAATCCTTCGACACCGTGAACTCCAGAGGTATGGAGAATCAATTTCGAAGCATCGGATGGCCCAATCCAAACAATATCTGTCGACAGTGTCTCTTCGTGAGGTCCTTTTTCTGAGATTGCCATCGTTTCAACATCTAGTTCCATTTTTTCGGCCCGGTCTAGTAATCGCTGCCTCGCGGTTACATATTCGGTCGCAAAGCAACGTTGAATGTCTGCCTCATCCGGCATAACAGCCCTCAGTTGAAGCGCCATGTGGCAATCGTCTTGCCATTGAGTTTTGCAGGCCAACCTGATTTAGAAATTCGCGGCTTGGTTGTTTCATTTTCTAGTAGATCACAACCGCGAACATTGAACAGTGGCAAGTCCGTTTCTATTCTTCCTTCCCACACCTCATCAGTCGGATTGTAGAGTCGAATTACGGTTCCATTGCCATCTGCTGCTGGTTTCAGGCATGCGATGATTGGCATTGGACCGGTGCCCACCAGCCGGATTGGTTGCAAACGTTGACCACGGGCACCATCGGTACAGACTTCATCAAATTCGCCATCGAGTTGTGGCTTTGGCAGTGCCGAGATTAAACTCGCTTGACAAGCATAGGTTTCTGCAATCTGATGAATCCTCGCTTCTGTCCACGAATCCTCGTAGGCCATGATGGCCCAACGAGTGCAATGTGCACCTTTGCATTGGGCTCCAGGTGCTTCAAAGACCGGTCCAGCACGATTTCTTCGACTTGCGAACCCATCTCTGCTGAGATGTCCCGTTGCGCGCAACAACGTCACCGCGAGCGTTGTTCCATCTTCCCCAGTCATCGCTTCGTATTCATTAGAGCCCGGACAGAACAGTGCCACCCCGCCACTGTTCTCTTCCGTCATCAACAGGTCACTGAAGTGGTGAGTCGGAACGTGTGGCTGTTCCCAGCCTGAATGATGAGGCCAATTGGCAGGGCGTTCAATCACATCGAAAGCCCCTCCTGCGAGAACATTCTTTGCATTAACTCCGGTTGGAACGTGCATTCTCAAGCGATGATCTTCACTGGTATTGTTGACCCACGTTTCGACTTCGACCAGAGCATGGCCACTTCGCAAGGTGATGTAGTGATCAATGGTGTTCCATTCCACATCTTCGCTGCGTTTCTGTGTCGCATTATCGAACCGTGCGGGCAAAGCCCAAGCGATGTGAAGGCGAACGGTGGCCGTCCAGTCATCTTGTTGTTCAATTGTGAGATATATCTCTCGATTAGCCTCGTCCGTATCAGCAAACCGAGAGTCCGTAGCCAAAACGCGCTCGGGCATCTTTGACCCACGCCCGTCGGCCTGTGGTACAGGATGTCCACCTGCTGACCAATCGTAGGAATCTCCCGCATCCTCTGAATCTTCGAGACGACCTGCACCCAAGATGTGGCGTCCCGTTCCATGATCCATAATGTCGAATCTTCCATCTGCTCGGAACAGAACTCTGACCAATCCATTGTCCATCCAATCGGTGCGTCCGAATTCCCCGCCGATATTGACGGGTTCTCCGGGGAGACTTGTGGTACCTCGTCCAGGCAAGATATGAGCTACAGAAAGTCCTGGTGGAAGACGATGAACATGAATGCGTCCAATGATTCGAGGTAATTCCACATTGGCGACTCGGTCGTCGTGAACGTGTAAATCCCAAGATTTGGTTGTAATCTGTAGTCCTGACGTCTGAATCATACAGTCTCCTGAA
>JAPYUB010000132.1 GCA_029942125.1 Candidatus Thalassarchaeaceae archaeon
CAATTCTACCACTCATTGTTGATGTACCGAATTGGTCGGGACAGGTATCTGGTAGGAATCCGTCTGGATTATCACCGTAGCCATCACCATCTCGATCTTTGTGCTGGGTGGCGTCGTTGGGAAATGCATCCCCATATTCAGAGATTCGGATATCATTGATTACGTTGCCCCAGGTGTAATTGTCACCGACACCATCGCCATCCGCATCAATCCATTGAGAAGGGTTGCTTGGGAACATATCATTCAAATCTGACCATCCATCACCATCGGCGTCCAAACACCCATATCGATCCTCGGTCGACATGCCGTATTCTGATGGGCATGAATCTGCTTGGAAGCCATCGGGCTCATCACCAAATCCATCACCATCGGTGTCATTCCACTGGGTGGACTCGTCTGGGAAGGAGTCGGCAGTGTCGGCCCAACCATCACCATCTGAATCAATACAACCCACTGTGGGTTGTGTGCTGGTCCCAAATGTATTCGGGCAATCGTCTTCGGTATTGATTAGCCCATCTTCATCATCGTCTCTCTGATTTTGTGCGCAACCAGTGGGATCGACTGAAAGGCCTGGTTCCGTGTTCGGGCAAAGGTCATCACCATTCCAGATTCCATCACCATCATCATCAGGCAATAGATGCCTCAGATTGATACCGATTCTGTCACCTGCTTGTACTCGGGAGATTGGGTCTAGACGAACGAAGCCGATCTCATCGAAGTTGTCCTGTCCCTCTTCACTCAACATCCACGCAAGGAATGGTCGAAGAATCTCCAGATCATCTTCGTTAATCACAAGACGATAGTCATCTTGGAATGGCCATACTCCCGTTGAACTGTTGTTGTAGGAGGGTAATATTGCAGTATTGCCTGAAGAACTAGCGGCCGCTGCGCCATGTGTCCAATTGTCGAAAATAGGAATATGGTATACCTCATTACTATCAATAGCCGCAACCAATTCTGTGATTCCAATCACGTCTTCGTTGTTAGCGACACCATTGATGATTTCTTCCCTAGTCTCTTGAACCAATCGAAGACGTTCAACCCCATCGCCAGGAAACCAGTCTTCACCGAAGTTGCAATGGTCACAGAAGAGGAATGATGAGATCATTTGAGAGACTGAACGATTCTCCCATCGATGCATGACGTGAATCGGTTCGTTTGGGCAGGAAGAATCCAAATCACTCCATTCTACTTTATCGTCCCCATCATCATTCGGTACAATCGAGTTCCAGTTCACCCCCGGGTGCACTGGATTGGAGGAGGTGAGGGTTGATTTTGAGGCACCGGAGAGAATCCATCTAATCTGACCCATTGAGAGTCCACCGGTCACATTCATACACTCGTGTGTCAAGGTATTTGGATTCACCATCAGGACAGCTGGCATTCGTGCAACGGGTACTTCGATGAGTCGGGCGCTGGTGCTGTCACAATCACGCATGCCACTATCAGAATAATTGGTCAGGGGGGTTGTAGATCGCTCAGCAGCGGTACTCGATGCTGCTGCAATCAATGGAGCGTCGCCCTTCGGATTGACGCCGTTACACAAGAAATTAGTAGTTTGAATCGTTGTGCTGTTGAAGTGCATCGGAATGTAGTCTGAGTGATTATTGACATACTCAAAGAAACGTTCCCCCATCACTTCGCCGGTGACATCGCCACCCAGCCATGCGTAAGCATCCGAGGAAAAGTAGGTGTAAACTCTTCCATAGTATCTCGCACCGAAGTAAATCTTGGTCTCATCCAATGACCAAGCAACGTCACGTGCTCCACGACGCCCAGAGGAACCACCCCCACCACTGCCACCTGAGAAACTACCGAAACTAGCCTCAACAGTCCAATCAGATGTTCGAACAATCCATGTGGGATCATTATCGCTAGTTGCAATGACGAAGTGTGTACCTGCGTGATTGAACGCAATTTCATTGACATCAACACCGTAATCCATAGTATCCATAAGAGTCCCATTTGATGCGTAATAGATGTTGATGTCATTATCCGAACTTCCGGTCACAATCCAATTTCCATCTGGACTCCAGTCCAATCCAAGCGTGTAACCTGAATGATTGTGGACATTGAAGAATTCGGTTCCATTTGAAGTCCAGTGAACACTGAGTTCTTCTCCATGTGTGAAGGCAACAAAACGTCCATCGGGGCTCGTTTTGATTGTATACACATCATCACCAATTGATGATGGAATGATGTTGGAAATGGTCCAATTTGAGGTGAAATATGTCGTTACATTCTCATCCTTTCCACCCACATGCAGTAGACTTCCATTAGGGTTGAAGTGGGCCGCATACGTATCATCATCATGATTTGCAGAAAGATCAATCAAATGTGTGGCTGTCTGTGCTGTCCAATCAATTGTGTATACATTCACTGAAGCATTGTTGTTGTCCTCATACGCCGCGACGACGAGCGTTGTCCCACTTGGAGTGAAAGACAAATCTCGAGGATTGGATTGAATGGTCAACAAGGTCTTGATTTCATTGCCAGCCGCATCGAACAAAAGGACGCAATCGCAAGAATCTGAACCAGCAACAAACATCCCGTTGGGTGCGACGGCAAGAGTACGGACCATTGAACTGCGGGAACTCGAGGTTGGGACTGTTCTGGCATAATTTGCGCCGACGAAATCTGCCACTGTCCCCTGGAGAATGTCAGGATTGCCATCACCATCCGTATCGGGGCATCCTAGTTTCGTGATTGTGGAATTACCTGCTGCGTATTGGCAGTCGTCGATGGAGTCGTCAAAACCATCATTATCGCCGTCTGCAGCAGATACCGGTGGAATCCAAATCAACAATGAGGATAGCATCAGGAAGGTCAAAAATATAGACAGTCTACGACTGTGACCCATATGTGTCACATACTCATTCAGTGTTTGATATTGTCGCTTCCTTGGGCGAGACGACTATGTCGTCTTCAAACATCGAATCTGACTCTAACATTTCGGTTATAGTTTCGGACCCCCAAGAATCACCGTCTTCCGGCTTTTGAGAGTTCATCATTTGCAAAACATAGAGCAGTGCTACGATGATACTGATTGCGACAAGATTCTCAATAGAACCTGGCGTTTTCAATTGCTCTCCAACCGTCGCCTCTGGTGCATTCAAATTCGTTGTAATCTGGAGTCGTTGGCGGTTGCCAGCTGCGTCAATTAGTTCGAGGGTGGCCGTCCACACGCCAGGCC
>JAPYUB010000133.1 GCA_029942125.1 Candidatus Thalassarchaeaceae archaeon
GCCTACTGCTTTGGCTTGCATGAGCGTCAAAGCCCCACTGGGGATTGGTCTTTCAGGATGATTCAGTGCATCTGTTTCATGATCTTGAACATCATTGAATGCGTTCCATGACGCCATGAATGTCGCAACACATAGGGCATGCAGTGATACGAGAATCAGTTCAATATGAGTGAACGATGTCTTGACCATTAGGGCTCCAACGATAACCGTAGAGGCCCCCACTAGGACGTTTCCGCTCCTTGTCAATTGCCAAATGGGGTGCGCCATCAAGCGCTCGCCGGTGTAGACATCACTTGATGCCTACGCTGTGGCCTTTGACGGCCCCGAATCACCATGATCTCGTCCTGAGAGGGACCACAAGCAAACACTGTAGCGGGCCCCTCTGAAGAAATCACGAACACTTCCGACTTTCTTAAAACGCGTATCTTTGGCCAGTATGTTTCCAACTTGATTCATCGTCGCCCCCCAACTGAAACGCTCATTGAGGTGATCGAATACCTCAACTGTATTTGCGCTCTCTCGTTCACCGAGGAATTTACACACCTCTTCGCGCAATCTCTTGGTTCGACTCATGCTATCGCCTCTAGACTTCGGCGATGTACATGTGACCATACATTGGGCTGGACCAATGGTCTCCAATTTCCATTCTCTTGGTCACCACTGGCGTGAACCAGGGCACCATCTTTCGGGCTTCTCGGTCTGCGTGTTGGCACAAGTGTGGCAAACGAGACTTTCTCATTATGTTGCAACTTTTCGGTTTGCATGGAAGCGTCTAATGTGGGACTGCCTATGAATAAAAGCAGGTGACTGAAACTGAAAATGAAAGTGCAGAAGCGATTCAGTACCCCGTTTTTCATATTCATTAATAGGTGAAACTGAACATACCAGAGTATGGCCGTGGAGTTCCGTTGATATACGGGCATTCAATCGGCCGCAACACGCTCGTGTGGTGTAGCGGCCCATCATGGTGGACTCTCAATCCATCGACCCGGATTCGAATTCCGGCACGAGCACTGAATCATAATTTGCTTATCACGGGCAATTTTGATGTGTAATGCACTGGTCGCACGTACATGGACGACTGGCGCACCTTCGACATTGCGAATCCAACAGAGGAGCATGCTATGATTCGTGAGATGGTCCGAGACTTCGCTCGCGAAGAGGTTGAGCCGCAAGCACTGGAACATGATCGTGATGAGAAGTTCAATCTAGATCTCTTCAGACAACTCGGTGAATATGGACTACTCGGGATCACCATATCTGAGGAATATGGGGGCGCTGGAATGGATACGACAGCTGCAGCCATCGTCAATGAAGAACTGTCTTATTCAGACCCCGGTTTTTGTCTAGCCTATCTCGCGCACGCGCAACTGACCGCCAACAATCTCGCAGTAAATGGTTCAGATGAGCAGAAAGCACGTTTTCTACCAGGATTGTGTTCAGGGGAACTGATTGGATGCATGGCGATGTCTGAACCTGACTACGGAACAGATGCACTGGGAATGACCACGACAGCGACCCGTCAAGATGATGAAAACTGGTGTATCAATGGCCGAAAAATGTGGATTACCAACGGCGTGATTGATGATGTCGGTACACCTGCAGATATTGTTTGGCTGTATGCACGAACAGGTACTAACGATAGAGGACGCCCCGAGATATCCACTTTCATCATCGAAAAAGGAATGAACGGATACAAAGCTGGACAGAAAATCATGGATAAACTTGGTATGCGAGCTTCAAACACGGCAGAACTTGTGTTTGAGGATTGTATTGTACCAGCGGAAAATATGGTTGGAGATCAGGGAAATTCAATTCATCACATGATGCGTAATCTTGAGATTGAAAGGATCTCATTAGCCGCACAGGCAGTTGGCATCGCTCGAAGATGCCTTGCTGATATGACGCGTTATGCTGGTGAGCGAGAGGCCTTCGGACACCCAATTCAGGAATTTGGGCAAATGCAACGCCACATAGGAGAATCTTGGGCTGAGTATCGTGCGATGAGGGCCTACCTGTACGAAACCTGCCGAGTCACGAGTTTGGAATCAGGTGGACAACGCCTTGATTCTGATGGCGTCAAACTTTTTGCTACCACAGCAGCCAAGAATATCGCTGATCGTGCTATTCAGGTCATGGGTGGTTACGGCTATGTCGGCGAGTACGTGGTCGAACGCCTATGGAGAGATGCAAAATTGCTTGAGATAGGCGGCGGGACACTTGAGAGCCATCAGAAGAATATCACTCGTGATTTGGCCAAGAATCCCGACCCAATTGAGGAATAGTGATGCCTTCGAAAGAGGCACTCAAAGAAGCCCTCGGTCTGAAAGATGTCATCCGTGCGGGGTGGATTCGAGCTGGTGTTCAAAATCCTGAGTCAGTGGCCGCTCATTCATGGGGGATGGCTCTATTGGCCACGCAACTATGTCCTGATGATTTGAATCTTCAACGGGTATTAAAATTGTGCATTCTCCATGATATCGCCGAGGTACATGTTGGTGATATTACACCCCATGACAATGTTACAGCTGAAGAGAAACACCGACGTGAATCAGAAGCGATTCAGCATATGGGTGTCGAGGCGGCAGAAGCCTTCGATGAATACGAGGCTCAAGAGTCTGCAGAATCACGATTTGTCCGATATCTTGACAAATTGGACATGGCATTGCAGGCAGAGATTTACGAGGGTCAGAATCTCGATCTCTCTGAATTCAAGATGGCTGTTGATGATTGGTAGTCCCGGGAGGATTCGAACCTCCGTCCCCTGGACCAAAACCAGAGATGATGGACCGCTACACAACGGGACTATGGCCGACCGGGGGGGCCTATGATTATTGAACGGTACGATTGAACAGGGACGCAAAAGGTCAAGCGGCGATGGTCCACCTCGCGACGCTATGCGCCGCGGAACCCTAGCGATAGGATTGGCCATTCTGTTCATTTTGAGCAGTTTTTCGCCATTATTGCAGGTTCCGCAGCCCGTGGAATCAATACAGCATGAAGTCCAATCAATACAGTCTGAAATTCAGTTTCCAAAGCAAACCGCATTTTCCCCCAGCCTCGATTTCTGGATTCAACAGGAGATTGCCAAACCGATGGTGCTAACTCGGGATTTACAGGCTCTTCATCAATGGCAGTCCGAACACGAACTATTACCCGAACAAGCGCCCGGTCAACTCTTAACCGTAACC
>JAPYUB010000134.1 GCA_029942125.1 Candidatus Thalassarchaeaceae archaeon
ATCATAATCCTGTTCGAGCGAGTACATTCTGCAATCGTGTATTTCAGATTCGTGGCACGAGATTGGAGGAGGTGGACAAATGAATTTCGGACAACTTCTCAAAAGGAGACCTCGCTTGATGCTTTACGCACTGATTGTGATTCTCGTCATCCTCGTTGCCGATTCACTTGGTCTAAATTTGTATAATTTAGGTCAGGCATGGGACAATCTCGGTCTATTGTGGCCGAGAATTTGGCCACCTGATTTTAGCGTCGTCACAGAGAGGGCGGCCTATACCTACAGTGATTGTAATTGGGATGCTGATTGGATGTGCAGCCCTGCTGTGCATGGCTTAATCGAGACGATTGAGATTGCCTTTTTGTCAACGATATTCGGCATGATAATCGCATTACCCCTGTCAATGATGGCCGCCCACAATCTCTCCCCAGTGTGGCTCACACTCCTCATGCGTCAAATTCTCGCGGCTCTTCGCGTTCTCCCCTCTCTGGTTTGGGCTCTATTTCTGGTCATATTGTTCGGCCCGGGTCCCTTGGCAGGTGTGCTCGCAATGACTCTCTACACCATCGGTTATTTGGGTAAATTACAGTATGAGACTCTAGAAGGTGTGAGTCGCCATCCTCTTGAAGCCGCACGAGCCATGGGTTTACCACGATGGCAAGTTGCACGATATTTCGCCCTACCTGAGGCTAGTAATGCACTTTGGAGTCAGATGCTGTTCATGTTTGAGTACAACATTCGACACGGTTCAATCATCGGTTTGGTTGGAGCGGGTGGAATTGGTTGGTATCTATCCAATTATCTCAGTGTCTACTCTCGATATGATCGCGCCCTAGCGATGATTCTCATTATCTATCTCGCCGTTGTGGTTATTGACCAAATCTCACTCTCGCTTCGACATCGGTTCATGGACAGCGAGGTACACGCACCTCGAGCACGTTGGCGGGAGATTATTCCGTTCTTTCCGAAGAAGTAGTTCAGCGCTCAGCACTGATTCGAATGGCCCCATCCCGATAGTGCACGTAGATATTGTGAGGAACTTTGCTGGTCAATGCAGCGAGCGCATCATTGATCTCCTCGGCACTGACTTTGAATGCCTTGGCCGCCCGACTGGCTTTCCAAGGGACACTCTCAAAGTCTGACTGACGAATCCATTCAAACAGACGCGTCTCGAATTCAGTCAGGTCCTCAAAGGCCATGACGTACCCAGCAGGTCGAGGGACTTGAGGCTTTCACAACAGTGATTCGGCCATTGTGCGCACACATTCCTCAGCCGAAATCGTCCCGTCAAGCAATGCGCACAGTGAATCGATGAAGGGGACATCACAACCGACAGCCGCTGCCCTTTCAGTGAACATTCTCGCGGCTCGGACACCTTCTGCAACCATGTGCATCTCTCCAAGCGCTTCTTCAAGCGATTTACCGGTTCCTAATTTTTCGCCTAGTGTTCGATTACGTGATCGCGGACTAGTACTAGTGACATACAAATCTCCCAATCCTGCTGGTCCATATCCAGTCTCGAGTCTTGCTCCCATCATCGGTAACAAACGCTGTCCTTCAGCAAATCCAACAGTAATCAGTGCGGCCTTGAGATTGTCGCCACCGATGCTGTCACGCAACCCGTCGACCACCCCACAAGAAAGAGCGACCGTGTTCTTGAACGCGCCCCACAATTCGCAACCAACGGTATCTTCGCTTGGAACCAAGATGATTGAATCGGTTGATAGACGATCTGCGATACGGCTGGCCACGGAGATATCATGTCCTGCGACCATCGCTGTAGTGACGACTCCACGGGCCACTTCTGGTGCAATGGTGGGACCAGTGAGTACGACGACAGAATTCGATAGCCCCGCGCTAGTCAATTTCGCTTCAATGGCTTCTGAAATGAGGCCAGATCCTCCCTCTTCAGGGGGAGCTAGTCCCTTGGCGAGGTCGAGGACGACATGAGAGGGACGTAGATGGGGGGTAATCTCATCGACGACAGAGAGGATAACGCCACTTGGAAGAGAGAGTACAATCAATTCACTGGCCTCAATAGCCTCTCCAATATCCATTGTAACATCAATGTCCAATTGCATTCCAGGAAGATACTTCGTATTCTCTCCAGTTTCCATGATTGACCCGTAGACTTCTTCTTCCACAGTCCAACCAATCACTTTGTGAGAATCATTGGCCCAACAATGGGCCAACGCCGTCCCCCAATTGCCCATACCAATGATTGCAATTTTGGACATGTATCGCGTCGCCTCAAGCACGAGCATTTGACCGTTGCCTCATCTGCGGACTCTATCGCTACATTCTAAGTGAGGAGTTGGGGAGCGGAGGTCGAGCAGGGGTTGCCAAGCTTGGTCAACGGCGCTGGGTTTAGGTCCCAGTCCTAATGGTTCGCAGGTTCAAATCCTGCCCCCTGCATCATTACTCTTCTTCGGCAGCGGCTTGAGCGCTTAGTTTCCTCATTTCGCGGTAATATACTCCTCCGGCCAGAAGCAGCAAAACCACAGGAACACCATAGAGGAATAAATCACTCACAGGTTCGATTTGTGATTCACCATTCACGCCCGTTAAAGAACCGAATTTTCGATTCCATTCATCGTCGTCTGAAGGCACTCCATCACCATTCACTGTGTTGACATGAAGTCGGTATCGAATCAGTGTCGCCTCATCGTCATCCGGGGCCGTCCAGTTGACCGTCCATGCACGTTGATCGTTCCCCTCGACAGTATGTCCTACCTCGTTGTCTGAGAACACTTGGACTTCATTGGATCGATTTGACAGAATTCCGTGACTCATCCATAGGTTGAAACCGCCTAGATTTGTGTGATTTTCAATGGATTCAGCCCCATCAATAGCTGAGATGTTCAATGTGTATGTTTTGTTGGCTTCATAGTTCTCAGGCAGACCCTCAAATGTGATGTTGACCGACTCGGTAGGAACGGCATTGTGGCAGATACAACCGTTCTCAACATCGGAAATTCCGTATTGATAAGATTCGGCCATAGGCAATTGCTGAATCATCAGGCAGAACATGAGAGCCAGTACGCACATCTGCTGATTTCTCATGGAGCGGGCTGAGCACCACACTCTCATGAAACCTCGCCTGATATTGCCTCGGGGGTCCAGACCCCCGACTGTCCAAAGGGCCAAAAGGTCGACCGGCTCTGCTGGATGTATG
>JAPYUB010000135.1 GCA_029942125.1 Candidatus Thalassarchaeaceae archaeon
AAATTGCAGGGGGGCCTGAATTGAATGGTATTCTAAGTCTTGAGGCCTCGACAGACTGGAATATTGAGGCGGCATGTTCGGCCCTAGACAGGAAACCTTCCGAACTCAAAGTCGTCGTCATGGATCGTCCACGACATGAACAACTGATCAAAGAATTACGGGCATTAAATGTTAACGTTCCACTAATTGGAGATGGAGACATCTCTGCAGCACTTGATGCAGCAGATCCTAACTCAGATGTAGACATGCTGATGGGGATTGGGGCGGCCCCCGAGGGTGTCATCACAGCCACAGCACTCCGTGGCCTCGGTGGCCACTTTGAAGGACAACTTGTGACGACAAACGAAGATCACACAAGACGCGCAGCAGAGATGGTTGGGGATGATGTAGATCGTATTTGGGGCCGGGATGAATTGTGTACTTCTGATGATGCTATTTTCGTTGCTTCAGGGGTTTGTTCTGGTTATCTCCCAGGCGTTGAATTTCTGGATGGAAATCGTGTTGCTGTGCACTCGGAAATTCTGCACGTTGCAGATGGTCGTAGGCAATTCGTATCCTCTGAGAAGCGCCTGTGATTCGATAAGCCGCCTACGGCGGCGATTTGATATGCCTGCAATGATTCGGCGATGCTATGTCTAATTGGCCCAAAATGGAAGCCATGCCTAACAACCTCGTGAATTACGGTGTCACTGATAATGGAATTGCGATTATTGAACTGATTTCTGATTCTGATGGCAAACCACTCGCAGAAGGGAAAACACCAGTCAATACCTACACTAGGGAAATGTGGCAAGATATTGATCAAGCCATTCTCAACGCTCGTTTTGATGGCGATGTGACAGTCATACTAATGACTGGACATGGAGACAAATTTTTCTCCGCCGGTGCGAGTATCAACTACCTCAACAGTTTGACTCCTCGCTACAAGTACTTCTTCTGCCTGCATGCAAATGAGACACTTTCACGTCTTGAACAAACGCCTAAACTCGTGGTTGCGGCCCTCAATGGCCACACTGTTGGTGGCGGCCTTGAGATTGCAATGGCCGCAGATATTCGTATCGCTCGAAAAGACAACGGGCAGATAGGGTTACCCGAAGTTTCTCTCGGTGTACTAGCTGGAACAGGAGGGACGGCACGTCTATCCCGTTTGGTTGGGAAGGCGAGAGCAATGGAAATCATGGTTACAGGTCGTAAATTCTCATTTGAAGAAGCAATGGAAATTGATTTGATTCACGATATTTATGATAGCAAGAATCTAGATGAATTCAGACAAGATGTCTTGGATTATGCCGGACAATTCACACTACCTCTGGCCGCAACCAAGGCGATTGGAAATATTAAGCGCAGTGTTCAAAGTGGAATCGAGATTCCTCTAGAATACCACCTCGCATTAGAGCGTGAATTACAATCAGATCTTTTCCAGTCTGATGATGCAAAGGAAGGAATCGCATCCTACGTCGAGCGAAGAACACCTCGCTTCTCGGGAAAGTGAAAGGAAATAACACCATTTCAAATATGACTGTCCCTACGGGACAGACATGAGCACAACAGAAATCGTGGAGACGTACACTCCGAACTTTGAAGCATGGATTTCAGAGTTCCAAGAATGGCAAACTCGTATTGGATTTGACCCGAGTTGGTTGGGGGATTACACATTCGATATCAAATTTGATTGGGATACAGCTGGAGATATCATTGAGTTCGGTGACTTCGAGGGCCTGCCGAAATGGGATCGAAGAATGCAGGTTCCTCAACAAAACATTCGAGATGCCATAGTTTCGATGGTCACTGTACAAGGTGACACTGAATTTGCCAGTGTTGAACAGCAACACCACCTGCTAGAATCGGCACCAACAGAGTATGATCGAAAATCAGCACTCAGAATCATGTGTGAAGAGCAGCGACATGGTTGGCAAATGGCCTACGTTCTCTGCACGTTCTTTGGTGAACAGGGTGTCCGTGAAGCGATGAAATTACTTGAGCGGAATTCATTGGGCAACCCGATTCGTGGAGATGAAGATCGCAGTCGAATCCTCGGTTCGTTCAACGAACCAATTGATCACTGGCTAGATTTTTTCTGCTTCACCCATTTCATCGACCGTGATGGGAAATACCAATTGAAGATGCTCAGCACTTCTTCATTCAAGCCATTGGCTGCAAGCATGGGTCCTATGCTCAAGGAAGAATCATTTCACTTGGGAACCGGAGCGAATGGTCTGCGGAGAATTGTCAAGCAAGGTACCATACCAATGACTTTCCTTCAGAAATACATCAACAAGTGGGTCAGCACAGGATTGGATCTATTTGGTACAGATGAGAGTACCTCAGCACAGTGGGCTTACGTCTATGGCGTCAAGGGACGCTACGATGAACGAGAAGCTGAGGTCGAAGCGGATCGCGAACATCTGAATGAAGAATCACGGATGCACTACTTCAACGAACTCAGAGAGGAAATGGTTCGTATCAGCAAGCCAAGAAAAGATGGCGAGCCTGAATTGTTTATCCCCAGTGACAAGTTCAATCGTAGCGTTGGCAACTACCATGGTTCAAAATTCACAGTGGAGGGAGAACCCTTCGAGGGTGACGATGATGCATGGATGGCCTACTTAGACAGTGTTCTCCCTACGGATGAAGACGAAAAGGTACTGTGTGAAGAATACCTCACAAAAGAGTGGATTCAATACCGCGAATGGAAAGGAAATTAGGTAGGAGTTGAAACACAATGACAATGTTGGCCTACGGGCTGCTAAATGTCGACAGAGAACGACTCAAACCGTTCTTTGAGCGCGTTCCCGAATTGTTCCATGCCCACCATCACTCCGATGAGCAGGATGCTGTTGGTTACGAAGAATTGCTGTATCGAATTAGCCGTCCGTATTCGAGTAAAACACTCGATATGATTGATGAATGGATGGGATTTGAACGGCGGGAATGGAAAAGCGATACAGAACGCGAAGTTCTACTGTTTCTCTATGCGATTCGATTTCCGGATACGCTTCTAATCGAGAGTCTGACTAAAGAGGCTCGTTGTGATGTTCAACGTCTTTCGGCCTACCTTCACTTTACCAAGCACACATATGCGATTTGGGACAAAGATACCCGCAAGGGACTAGCATAAATTGGGTTTGATATACCAAATACCGTAGAGGCTTGTCC
>JAPYUB010000136.1 GCA_029942125.1 Candidatus Thalassarchaeaceae archaeon
CCTTCATCAGCTCTCGAGCCGAGCCATCCCCCAGTCAGGTTGTAGCATCAATTTGTAATTTTATCCACACTCACATCTGTGTGAGTCCTCTGGTGTCCAGAAACGTCGATTCTGGTTTCTCAGACCACCCTGTCTCCCCCACGGGGCGGGACGGTCTCCACCTCTTCCCCACGTAGTCAAGGCTACGAGGGTGCACTTTTGAGCATCTCGCGGACCGACCCCCCATATATGAATGGTTCGGGAATCGCAGGGTGGTAAAAATGAGGGACTGCGTGCCGAGAAGAGGGTCGATTTCGCCCTTTCTAGCCAATATACGAATATTGACGATTATACGGTGGGCCGGAGTCGGCGTAGATTGCGTAGAATTACAGGCTCTGACGGGGAGATATTTCGAGCCCGCATCAAGATATTTGAAGCATTATCAAATTCATTCAATGCAATGAGAGAAACTGCCTTGCCATTCAACGATGCAGCATCCTCGGGGGATAGCGATATTGTGGCATCCCAAATTCGAGTTGCCACACCATGGCGTTCACAAGTGGCCAAACAGGTGGCCAAATTGTACAAGATAATTGGATTGTATTTGTCTTGTTGTGCAGCCTGTCGAAGAGCCAGAACTGCAGCCTCAAAATATGGTTCTTCTGCTGGAGTATCAGTTGGATTCTTCACGTGAACCTCAATGGCTAATTGAAGAAGAGAAAGGCCGAAATTATTCAGCGCTGCTGAATCCCCTGGCAGTGAATTACAGACGAGTCGAAAATCATCGGCAGCATCCTTCCATCGGCCATCGGCTAGGGCTTCAAATGCAGCGATTGAGTACCCAGCTATATTGGCATCTCCACCATCATCAATGGACAGCGCTTTCGCAGGCATTAATTCAGGTTCACCTTCAGAAAGCATCTCTGGATTGAAGCGAACTGTTTGTTCAGCTGGATCCACAAGTTCATCGAAATTGACGACGATTTCGGTGACGAGATTATCATCGTCGAAATCATGGATAACAACATCTTCATCGACAGCATAAACGTGTTCAGCGTCGAATGCTGAGGCCTTAATCTGGTAAGCATTTTCGACTAGAACTGGTGCGTCTGACAGTTGTTCTTCCTCTGTGACAACGGTGCGTGCTTGCAACACCATCAGCGGTGGTTCAATCTGCTCCTCCACTGAACCGATTGAGGCTTGAATAATGGGTGATGATTCTACTTCTGGCATAGCCCAATAATCCTCATTTTCCGATTCGGAACTTGGCGTTTCTTCGAAAATTTGGACCACTGAGGGAAGGTCATCCTCACTCTCGATGATGATGCCTGCTGGAGCTCCAACCCCAAATGGCAGAGCTGATGATATCTGACCCTTCCCCCCAACCTGAAAGGGCAGGGAGGATGGAGGGTCTGAGCGGTTATCCTCTGAAATACTTAGATCCAATCCCTCGATACCTGCAATGGCGTCATCCAATGCTGATTCGCCCGGAAGTGGACCCGTAGGGCGACCGTGTCGACCATCCTCGATATTTTCCAGTGCAGTATGAGATACTCGACTTCCACATGATGGGCATTCTACGGCTCCTCCGAAGAGCAAGCCACATGCATCACACTCCTGCATGAACTCCTTGGATACGTTGACCGTTTTGATGCTGCCGCCGAGTGGTGCAGCCTGCAATCTCTAGGAACTGTAAATCATACCGTGGAAGATAAACATGAAGATTGTCGCTGTGATGCAGGTGATGAACATGACAGGGAGACCCACTCGCACCCATTCCTTTGTGGTGATTGGATTGGGGCCTCGCTCACTGATTGAGACCGCCATGACGTTGGCACTCGAACCGATTGGGGTCGCATTGCCACCGAACCCTGCACCCATAGCAAGAGCCCAGAACAAGGGAGCGAGATCGATTGGATTTCCTGCGGCTTCGCTGGATGCGCCGATGGCAAGGATGACTGGGATCATGGCGGCTGTAAATGGGATGTTGTCAACAATCGCACTGGCGATGGCTGATACCCAAATGATGGCGACTGCGAGCATGACTGGGTCGGAAAATGTCTCAAATATCCAGGTGGCTAGCATCTCGAGATAGCCTACGTTGCCCATGGCCCCGACCAGCATGAACAGGCCCGCAAAAAACAGCAGCGCCGCCCATTCAACCTTCTCGCTGACAGAATGCATTAATCCATCACGCATCTCATGGTCTTCAGGACGAGCCATGACCAACGCGAATCCAGCGCCGGCCAAAGCGATAGCGTGAATCTCGATGTGCCAATGAAGGAATTCAGTCATGGAAAACATAACCACTGTCACACCAAGAATGAATAGTGTAATCTTCATGAGACGGGGGTCCTCGATAGCGTCCCATTCATCCTCCTCAAGGATGGTTTCTACGTGTGCGGGCACCGATTCACGCCACTCACGATAGTACCAACGCATGTACCCCAACGTCGCGACCCAGGCTAAGATTGTGAGAATTCCGAGGCGTAGCAGGAATCCATTGAATCCGAACAGTTCGCCGATGGGGAGATCGCTGGTGGCACTGGCAATCATGACATTGGGTGGATCACCGACCATGGAAGCCACACCGCCAGTATCTGAAAGAATGGCTTCAGCCAACAAAGGCGGGACTGGATTAATTTCCAATTTCTGACAAATTCTCAGGGTCACTGGTGCAATGATTATAATCGCTGTAACATTATCGATTACCAAAGAAATAAGTGTCGTAAATGTGCCTAGATACACGACCAGTTTCCAAGGGTCCCCACGAGACATTTTGGCTGCCTTGATAGAGACGTATTCAAAGAAGCCTGAGAGTTCAAGCAATGCTGCAAAAATCATCATGCCTAACAAAAGACCAATTACATCAAAATGAATCCAACTGAGCATCATGGATTCAAGTGACTCATGGCAAATTTCGACGAGTTCGCCGTCGCCAAGCCAAGGAATGATGTGGCCGCTTTTATCGCCGCTTTGCAACCCTGTTTCACATCTTGAGAATACGCCCATTGTCAGGCCCAAAAATAGCATACAAACACAACCGAACCATGCGGCGATGGTGCGGTGAATTTTCTCAGACAGAATC
>JAPYUB010000137.1 GCA_029942125.1 Candidatus Thalassarchaeaceae archaeon
CATGGAACCTTCACCTTGGGATAAGCGTCGTTCTGCTTCAAGGAAACTATCGCGGCGCTTACGGCCGAACAAACCGAACATCAACAGCAGTCCAATAGCACCAGTGGATGTAGCATAGATGTCGAAATTACTCTCACCCCCATCCACTTCTTCCAGTGGTGGTGTGATGCCCCCCCCTCCATCATTCTCCTTGGTGATAGTGATGGTCTCATTGAGTTGCAGAGTTCTGCCTGCCGAATCCTCGATGATTAACTCGACCGTAAATTCCCCCCTTTTGGCAAATTCATGCAGAATAGTTAACCCTGTTCCTTCAGTGTCATCTCCAAACTTCCAAGTGAAGGTGTACGGCCCTTCCCCTCCTAGGGCCATTCCATAGAATTCGACCGTGGCGACCATGTCCTTGTTGATTGGATCGAGTTGACCTGAGTGGCTGAGGTAGCCCGTAAGATTACCGATGACAGGTGGTTCAGTGGCGATAATTTGAATCCCTCGCTCCAACATGTCTCCATCTCTATCGATGACCTGCAGAAGGACATTGTAAACTCCGGCTGTGTAGAAGGTGTGATCGATACTTGTTAGATTTTCAGCGAAGGTTCCATCATCAAAATCCCAACTGATTTGGTAGGGGGTTCTCCCTTGAGATATATTTGCATAGAATGTCACAGAGAGTGGAGCATCCCCAATGGTCTGATTGGCCGTCAGTACAACTCGTAGTGGGTCATAGGTGCAACTCCCATCATCATCGGTCACATCTGGATTGAAATTATTAGCGAACTGGTCCTTGCACCCGAAAATCGGCTCTGGTGTGATAACTGTCTGATTATCCCTTATCTCAAAATCGATTGTGTGGGTGACTGACCCTGAATTCCAATAATTGTGCTCCTCTTCATTGAAATCGAATTTGAAAGTCATTGTTCCATTGGTGGCTGCGCAATTTCCTGCGCCACAATCGAAATATATCAACACGGATTGGTTTGAATCGGTTTCAATGGAGTATGGACCAATGTCATGGTCGATTACTGCGCCATCAGGAACTCCTGTTGTAGACACGTTCACAGTTCCAGTGACGTTGACTATATTCGGATTGTAGATGGCACAGTTGAGGTCCGTTCCTCTCGCTTGCCCGCTATCTCCTTCTTCGAGAACCATGTGCCACTCATAATCATCACCTAAGACACAGTTGAATTCCAAATCCAAGAGGTCTTGTGGCGCATTTCCAACAGTGAAAACAAACTCATCTGTATCCACTAGGTCCCCATCCACAGCATCCATCCACAGGAACGCCTTGAATCTGTATTCGGCATCAATTTCTAACTCACTCGTGGCGTTGATTCCCGACAAATTGTAATTGGCTGTTTGTGATTGCACTGACATTGAGAAAAGTCGAACATCCGATCCATTGCCTGAATCATCGACAATAAACAACTTGAATTGCATAACATAGTTGGCTCCATTCTCTAGGTCCTCCATATCAAAACTGAACATCACCTCCTTCATCGCCTCTTCATTACCCATGACGTCGAAGTGTTGCAGTTGTGGGGTCACATCAATGCTGACAGACGCTGGAGCACTGTTGTTGACCACATCACCCCATTCGAAGGTGTCCGTACCTGTCGTAATGACAGTTCCATATTGGGACAGCGTAGTGTGTACTGTGTACGGTCCCTCTTGATCTGGTGTCCAGTATTTCCTAACTGTGTAATCTTCTTCTCCTTGTCCAGTAGTGAAATTATCTGCGAAACTTTGGTGAATGAAATTCGCATCAACCCTTGTAATGTTTATTTCGTAATCGTAAGTGATGTATTCAGTGAGATTTTCAAAGTCGATATCTATTTTGATACGATTCTGGCCTACTTCTTTTTCCGTCGAAATCTTCACTTTCTCTACATCATCTTCGTTCCCTCTGCCACTGGAATCAGCAACAGCGGTGAAGGGTAGAGCTAGCATGAGTAGAATCATTCCCAGTGAGAGAAAACTTCTCCTCCGGCTCATCATGGTGGTAGATGTGTTCTGCTTCTATTTCATAGAAGCGCCAACAAGTGCGTCAAAGAATCTCGATAATGCGACTCTCAGCATCCACCGCATCATTGCTGAAGGTGATGGATTCTTCGATCATTTCACGATGTGTATTGGATAATTCTCCGCGATGATAGATGGTAATCCAAGGTTCCCCCGCAATCAATAACGATCCGACATGGGCTTCGAGAACAAATCCGACCCCGGAATCAATCTGATCGCCCAGATTGAGCCGCCCTCCTCCAAGTTCGAGAACTACAATACCAAGTGCCATCGCATCAATGTCGGCAATCCAACCTGGTTGGGCTGCGGTGAATTCTGTGGTATTCAACGTGGTATCGAGTAAACCGAGAGCGGCGAGTAGATTTGATTCGCTTTCAAATGACGATTGTTTGACTCCTTGAGCGATGCACATCTCTTCAAACACGGCCATTGCACTGCCATCGATCAAAGAATCATGGATTCTGTAGGCCCCTTCATCTACGGTCTCACACAGACCAGTGGCATGGAGTAGAACTCCACCTTGGATACAGACCAATTCCTCAAGGTCCGCAGGTCCAGCCCCCCGCAGGGTTTCAACGGACTCAAGGACCTCAAGTGCATTACCCGCAGCAAAGCCCAATGGCGTGTCCATTTCCGTCAATGTGACGCTGGTAGAGATGCCAAGACCCGTACCAGTTGAGACAATCGATTCAGCCAGCGTGCGCGCCTCATCGACATTTGTCATGAAGGCAGCTCGGCCGACTTTGATGTCCATTACAAGGGCAGCCAGACCCTCTGCCGCCTTCTTGGATAGAATTGATCCAGTGATGAGAGGGACAGAAGCGATTAGTCCAGTGACATCTCGAATCGCATACATACGCTTGTCTGCAGGCGCTATTTCTCCAGTCTGCCCACCAATCATGCATCCAATATCATTGACCATATCGTGTGCTTTTTCTGGTGATATGGATACATCGTACCCATCTAGTGACTCTAATTTGTCGAGGGTGCCGCCAGTGTGAGCCAATCCTCGTCCAGCAATCATTGGACACTTCATTC
>JAPYUB010000138.1 GCA_029942125.1 Candidatus Thalassarchaeaceae archaeon
TCTGAGCACATCTCACCTTTTCTTTCAGCGAAGGTCCCATGGTTGTTTCAGGATGTTTCTCAATCGGGACAAGTTGAGATGTTCATTCATTCCTGTCATCGATTCTTGGCCGAAAAAGGAACCGGTATTTTATCCCTGAAATCTGCCAGTGAGCGCGATACTGGTGGTGCATTCGAACACGCGCAGCAATCTCTTCTAGATGCAGGATTCACATTGGTGGAGCGCATTGATCTTTCGGGTTGGGAAAACCAACACGTTCTCTTTCACGTGGTGTCTTGATGCCGGAGTTACCTGAAGTTGAAACAGTACGACAGGGCCTCCTAGGACTCGTAGGCAAACGGATTCTTTCGATTGAACTAAACCGAACTAACCTTCGATTTCCATTTCCGGAGGACATGGATTCCATTGCAGGACGGAAAATTATCGATATCGATCGACGGGCGAAATATCTGTTAATTCGATTGGAGGATGATTTGACCTTGCTAGCCCATCTTGGCATGACGGGTCGTTTCGGTAGAACATTGGAAGGCAAACATGATCATGTCGTAATCGATTTTGTCGATGGAACTCGCCTGGTTTACACCGACCCTCGTCGGTTTGGAATCATGGATCTAATCAGAGGCGGGAGTGAACATAAATTGCTCAATCATCTGGGTCCAGAGCCACTGGGTGATGCATGGAGTGGTTTGCAATTACACAGTTCTCTTAGTGGTCGAAACGTTTCTATCAAGACAGCATTGTTGGATCAGAAGATTGTCGTAGGGATTGGGAATATCTACGCCAGTGAGATTCTGTTCAGAGCCGGAATCTCACCCAAACGCTTGGCAAAGAACATTTCTTTCAACATGGCAGAGGAGATTTACAATGAGACGCAAAAGGTTCTCTTGACAGCCATTGAGGCGGGTGGTTCAACTCTTCGAGATGGACAATTCAAGGGAGTCGACGGGAATTTAGGTTATTTTCCACATGAGTTCTCAGTTTACGATCGCGAAGGCCAGAAATGTACATCCCCAGAGTGTGCGAATTTGGTTCGTAGAATCGTTCAATCGGGCCGCTCAACCTTCTATTGTGGTATTTGTCAGAGATAAACGTGGCACTGAAAGCCTTTTTGATGACAATTACCCCTCATTAGAACTAGTGCCCGCATGAGAAAAAGTGCCTATAAACCGCCATTTTCGTATTTTTCCGATACTCCGCTTTTATATACTCACCAAAGAGGCCACAAGCGCTCGATACAATCGGGTAGGATGGAAATGGAAATGGAAATGAACGAAAAAGGAATGATGGGCGAAATCATCGGCAGTTTGGCGGTTACGCTACTGGTTTTCGGAGATTGGGCAGGCACCAGTGAACATGGGTCTGCAGCAGCTGCAGGAGTCGCAGGTGTCACTCTGGCAATCATGTGGATGACCTTCAAGGGGTCCGAGATTTTGCCAATAATCACGATTGGCCGCATGGCCGCTGGTGAAACCGACTGGGAAACAGGTGCAACGAACTTTGCAATGCAGGTTCTTGGTGCCCTCATCGGTGCAGGTGTACTGTTTTGGGGCATGGATGTCTCGTCATTGACCACCGGTGGATCAGCAGACATGGGAGTGCCCGAAGTTATCACCGCTCTTGTCGGTGGCTTCTTGCTGATGACAGTTTGGTCGCGTCTAGGAGCATGGGAATCTGCTGCTTTCGCAGCGGTTCTCATCGTTGCTGGAATCGAATTGTCGACTGCTAGCAGCATCGGTAGCATCATCGTAACATCTGCATGGTCAGATGCAAACATGGTTACAGTCTTTGGAACCATGATTATCGGTGGTATTGGTTCAGCCGCAGCACTGATGCTCGGCGACCAACTTTTCGAAGAAGAGTGACCCGAACCTCGGCAAACCCTCACGATAACACACAAATCCGTCAGAGGCGCTTCGGTGCCTCTGGCGGTTTTTTTTCTTTCTTGACTCTCTACTCAGCGTTAAGGACCGAAGGTCTAACCCGGCCATGTGGAATTCCCTGTCGACTTCTGGGGTATCCCCGCCCATCTCGTGTTTGAGATTCTAGGATACGCTGCCGGATTCACCTTTCTTATGCGGGAGCGGCGAATCCATGGCGACACAGTCGATAGCGAGAATCGAGCCTGGTTGATTCTAGCTGCTTTGGTTGGAGCCCTCATCGGTGCTCGCACATTGGCTCTCCTCGAACACTCTGACCAGATTGGTTCAGATGTACCGATTCTGTTTCTCGGTGGAAAAACCATTGTTGGTGGATTATTGGGCGGCACCATTGGAATTGAGATCACGAAGAAGATTCTCGCGATATCAGTTCGGACTGGGGATGTCTATGTGACGCCCCTCATCATTTCGATGGCCCTCGGTCGCATTGGCTGCTTCTTGACGGGTCTTCCCGATGCGACCTATGGTTTCCACACCGATTTGCCCTGGGGCGTCGATTTTGGCGATGGGTCTCGACATCCTACCCAGTTGTATGACATTCTAGCACTCGGAGCGATTTGGGCCTTCTTACAGAAATGGAAAACGCCTGAGGTGGGTCAACGATTTCAGATGTTCATGGCTCTGTATCTAATCTGGCGAATCATCATTGATTCCATCAAAGACACCACTCCAGTAGAATTGTTTGGTCTCACTCCGATTCAATGGGCATGCGTACTTGGATTGCTGTGGTTCTTCACCTACGGCAAGCCGGGTGAACGTTCAATAGCAGAAGTCAACCACCAGTAGCCATGAGCGGTAAGGTGCGGGATTACCTGTTCTATGATTCAGCCACTAGCGTATGCTCTGATTGCTTACGTCGGGCTGAAGGGAAGATCATTATTCAGGACAATAATGTCTACATGGACAAACTCTGCTATTCATGTGCCAAGCGCGAAAAGGTCCTCCTATCAGATGATGCGGAATACTACCGTCGTTGCCGCGAGGTCTATGTCAAGCCCAGTGAAATGCCAGAGCGCTGGAATACCCCTATGAAGTACGGTTGCCCCTATGATTGCGGTCTCTGC
>JAPYUB010000139.1 GCA_029942125.1 Candidatus Thalassarchaeaceae archaeon
GAACAGGACGACGACCATCAGGAGTAGTGCTACTACACCCAGCGTTTCGAGTGTGACCAAATTAAACCCTCAAATCGACTCGATTATCACAGCGATACCTTGACCGCCGCCGATGCAGGCTGTTGCGATACCGTACTTGCCACCACAGCGCTGGAGTTCGTGTGCCAGAGTGAGGACCAGGCGGGTCCCTGTGGCTGCCAATGGATGACCAAGTCCAACAGCACCACCATTGACGTTGACCTTGTCGATATCGATGCCGAGATCCTTGATGCAGGCCATTGCTTGACCGGCGAACGCCTCGTTAATCTCCCAACGGTCGATGTCATCCACCGAAAGGCCCGCCTTGTCGAGCGCCTTGCGACTCGAGGGCACCGGTCCGTGGGCCATGATGGCCGGCTCTAGACCGACGATGCCCCATGAGACGATTCGTGCGAGAGGTGAATCCCCATCGGCAGCCGCACGACTTGCCGACTTGATGACCACCGCAGCGGCCCCATCGACTACGCCCGAGGCATTGCCAGCAGTGACCAGAGAATCTGGCCCGAAGTGGGTTCTAAGTCCCGAAAGTGATTCTTCTGTAGTATTGCGAACGACGTGATCCTCATCACCAGATCCGACCATTCCGTTCGCCGTTTCAACCTCTACGATTTCTTGCGCCCAGACACCTGCATCAATGCTGTTCTCCGTACGCTGGTGGCTCATAGCAGCGAAAGTATCTGCCTCTTTTCGGGTCACACCGATTCGCTTGCACAACTCATCCGAGGTTTGTGCCATGAACGAGCCGCACATACCATCAATCAGGTTGGTGAATAGAAGGTCCTCCATGTCCTTGTCGATTTCCGTGCCCGCCTGAGGTGGTCGGCCGAGTCGGTATGTTCCGCGCATCCCGCGTAGAACGTGAGGGGCCTGTGAGAGATTTTCCATGCCACCTGCGACTACTACATCGGCTTCGCCGAGCATAATCATCTGTGCCCCAGTCACGATTGACTGAGCACCACTGCCGCACAGACGGTTGAGAGTGAGCATCGGAACTTCCTGAGGGATTCCTGCTTTGAGCCCAGCATGTCGACTACCGAAGATGGCTTGTCCAGAGGTTTGCAGAGCATGCCCCATCACGACATGGTCGACTGAGCTAGCCTCTGTTCCGGTTTTTTAAAGCGAACCACGAATTGCGATTGCACACAGATCCTCAGCGGTCACATCCGCCAGCAGACCGCCCGGCTCACCATCGCCACGCTTGCCTCCAGACCATTCGCAGAAGGGTGTTCTTGCTCCTCCGACGATGACAACATCCTCGTCCATGATGCTTCGACCGGCATACGGTTCTTCAACGGTACGGCTGCGTTTTCCCTCAAAGCAGACTGCCAATGATGGCGCTACCTGCTATCCATGCGCCAGCAGTGGAGCCCAAATTAGCGAAGGCTGTAACCAACAAGACACGGCCAACTTTGTTCTTCCAGAAGAGTGAGAGTCGATCGAGTTTCAAGAAAGCCTGCAAATCTTTGGTCGATGGAGCCGCCACATTCAGTTGTACCAAGCCCGCAAACCATCCTGCCGCTAACATAGGATTTAGTGACGTAATCGGGCTGGCGATTGCAGCGGTGAGGATGGACAGCGGATGCCCTCTGGCAATCGCTGCTCCCAATGCAGCCAGAACGGCATTGAGTGCCAGCCAGGTGATGGCTGCCTCCTTGAGTGCCGCAAGATCTCCCTGTGAGGCAATCCAAACGAACAGGCCGAGCATGAGAACAGGGATGCCCCACTTGACTCCCTTCCAAGCGGGATGGGGCGGCGCGATGTGATTCAGTTCGCGTAGGCGTTCCTTGTCCACTTCCATGTTGTTTCTGAGGTGGGCTGCAACTCCTTCCAGATGACCGGCGCCGATGACAGCGAGAATTTTTCCTCCTGGTCGCAGTTGCTGGATGCGTCCGGCTAGGAACTCATCTCGCTCATCGATGAGTACCTCTCCTGCGGCAGGTGCCACATCTCTCAGTTCCGCCATCAGTTCAGTAATCAGGTCTGTGTTCTCAAGAAGTTCGTCGACATTCACTTCCTCGTCATCTTCCTCTTGGAACAGCAGGGCAGACATCACTCTCCATTTCTCTCGGAATCGCATTCTGCGCCAAGCCCTGCGTAGGGTGATTTGGATGTCTCGATCAACCAGTGCCACTTCCTTCTGGGCTTCAGTTGCAGCTTGAATGGCGGCCAGCAGGTCAGTTCCGGGTTTTTCACCCTCTGCCAATCCCATGCGCCGCTGTTCCACAGCGAGCATCGATTGGAACAGAACCAGAGGCGCCTTTCCTTTGCGGAGAACTTTGCCCAACGTCTCATTGTCGAATCGGTCTGGGTGTGCTAGTGCATCCAAGCGACTCTTGCACAATTCGATGGCGACAATATCAGGCTCGTATTCGGCAACCTCTCTGCGAGCGGCGTCAGCACTGGCCTTGGAGATGTGCGCTGTGCCGAGCAGGCGCAGGTTGTCATCGATGTCGACTACTGTCATGAATCCAACTCCGGACGCAGGGTAGCCAGAGTCGTCAGGAGATCGGTATGCGCCTCCACGTCGTGAACCCTCAAGATATCGACTCCTTCGAGCATGGCATGTGCGGCCACACCGAGTGTACCGGCCAATCTGTCGTCAGTCTCTTTTCGTCCCAGCAATTGATTGAACATCGATTTTCTACTGACGCCCCAAAGGATGCTATAGTACGAATCACTACGAGAATGTAGCAATTCTAGATTGTGAGTCAAATTCTTGCCGAATCCTATACCAGGGTCCAAGCATATCAGTTCAGAATCGTGGCCCTTCGCGACCAGTCGTTCGGCAGTAGAAGTGAGTGATGCGTAGACTTCGCAGACGACGTTGTCGTACGTTGGATTCAGTTGCATATTTCCTGGCTCACCCTGCATGTGCATGATGCAGACTGCACAACCACGTTC
>JAPYUB010000140.1 GCA_029942125.1 Candidatus Thalassarchaeaceae archaeon
GGCCAACAGAAGGAATATCGTGAACAGCGAATCCAGAATCTCCTAGACAAGGAATTGCTTCCTCACCTTGAAACTCCCCTCTCGGATAATGATAAAGAGCGCATAGGTCCAGATCTAGAAGCTCAAGCCGAGGTGAAAAAAACTCGCAATCGAAAGAAGAAAGCAATCTTCCTCGGTCGTATCGTACGACAGGTTCTCGAGATGGCCATCAAAAACAAGGAACCCAATGACAAAGACCACTATGCCAACAAGCGTGTGCGTCTTGCTGGTGACCTTATTGAAGATCTGTTCCGCGTATCTTTGCAGCAATTGGCACGTGACCTGAAGTATCAGCTTGAGCGCCACCACAATCGAAAGCGAGATTTGAAGATCACCTCGTGTCTGCGGCCTGACGTCCTGACCTCAAAGGTCATGCATGCTCTGGCCACTGGAAACTGGGTCGGCGGCCGAAGTGGTGTCAGTCAATTGCTCGATCGTACAACATTCCTGTCCGCTCTTTCACATATGCGTCGAGTGACAAGCCCTCTTGTTCGCAGTCAACCCCACTTCGAGGCACGTGACCTGCACCCCACACAATGGGGTCGTCTGTGCCCCAACGAAACTCCTGAAGGCCAGAATTGCGGTCTGGTGAAGAACGCGGCACAGATGATTGACATCTCTGAGGCTGTTGATGAAAACGAAGTCAAAATGCTGCTTGAAGAAGCCGGTGTCGACCCCAATCCAGTGGGTTGGGCTGAAGGCGCTCGTGTCCACGTCAACGGTGATATCTTCGGTCTTCACATGAATCCGCACAAACTGGTTGAACACTTCAAGCGTCGTCGTCGAAGCGGCCGTATTCGCCCCGAGGTCACCATCAGACATGACGCTCCCAACCGTGATATTTTCATCAATACCGACAAGGGTCGAATTCTCCGTCCTCTTCTGGTTCTCGATGGCGGAAGTCTTGTTCTCTCACAGGCATATTTGGATGGGTTGACTGATCGTTCCATATCCTTCAGAGATCTCGTCAACGAAGGAATTGTGGAATGGGTGGATGCTGAAGAAGAAGAAGATCTTCTCGTCGCCCCCCGGCCATTCGACCTCCCCCACATCAGCCCCAAGCATGGTCGCCCCATCAATCCGGCCAACGTCAAATGGTTGAATATGGGCGATGAAGGGATTTCTCATGCGAAATTGTCTGTCGAGATTATCATGCCAAATGGCACCGAACTCACCGAGAAGTTCAAGGTACCACTCAATTACTATCAAGAAGATTACGAACAACTTCGTCGCAAGGAGAAGAGGAAGAATCAAGACGGCACGGGTCAAGTTCTGACTTATACGCACGTAGAAATCGACCCACAACTCATTCTTGGTGTGTGTGCAGCGCTTGTCCCCTACCCTGAACACAACTCAACTCCACGTGTTACGGGTGGTACTGCCATGGTCAAGCAATCATTGGGTCTCCCCTCCTCAAATGGTCGCTTGCGCCCCGATACTCGACAGCACATTCTGCACTACACGCAGAACTCGATGACCGGAACCCGTGCCATGGAAGCAACGAATTTCATCCGTAGGCCAGCTGGACAGAATTTCGTCGTCGCGATTCTCAGCCATCATGGATACAATATGCAGGACGCCGTCATCATGAATCGAGGTAGTATCGAACGTGCATTGGGCCGTTCGACCTTCATTCGCACATACAATGCCGAGCGCAAGAGATTCCCTGGTGGTCAAGTGGATGAAATCGAAATCCCCGGGACCGGCCTTGATGAAGTCAAGGGATTGAAATCGCCTGAATCTTATGCTCATCTAGAGAGCGACGGCCTGCCCACTCCTGAGACAGAAATTAGCAGCAAGCCCCAGGATCGCGACCGGACTCCACAAGTTCTGGTCGGCAAGACTAGCCCACCCCGCTTCTTGGAAGAAACCCACGGAGCCTTCCTACAAGCTCAGGAACGTCGTGAATCGAGTATGAACGTACGCCATGGAGAAGGTGGCTACGTCGACAATGTGTTCGTCACTGAATCCCTCGATTCGAACCGTTTGGTTCGAATCACCATGCGATCAAATCGCATCCCTGAACTTGGCGACAAATTCTCAAGCCGACACGGACAGAAAGGCGTCATCGGTCGATTGGTCGATCCAGAAGATATGCCATTCACTGTTGATGGTGTGGTTCCAGACCTACTCATCAACCCACACGCAATTCCATCGCGCATGACGGTCGCCCATATCTTGGAGATGATTGGCGGCAAGGTCGGTGCCATGGAAGGTCGCCTCATCGATGGAACTGCCTTCAATGGTGAGAAAGAAGGTAGTCTTCGAGAAGGCATGCTTCGCCATGGATTTGCCCACACGGGCCGTGAATCCATGGTCAACGGTGAGACGGGGGAACAATTCCCCGCCCAGATTTTTGTTGGCGTCATCTACTACCAGAAGTTGCATCACATGGTCAGCGGTAAGATTCACGCACGAAGTCGTGGCCGCGTTCAGATTCTCACACGACAACCCACCGAGGGACGTGCTCGTCAAGGTGGTCTCCGATTTGGTGAGATGGAGCGTGACTGTCTAATTGCACACGGCGCTTCGATGGTCATCAAGGATCGATTACTGGATGAGTCGGATGGCTGGGAACTCTACGTATGTGCCGAAAGTGGTCACATAGCGTACTGGGATTGGCGTAAACGATGTTACGTCAGTCCAATTCATGGTGACAAGGCGGAAGTCTTCCCTGTATCAACATCATATGCATTCAAGCTGCTCCTGGATGAGATGAAATCACTTGGAGTGGCCATGAGACTCGAACTGGAGGACCGCCGATGAACCGAGACGTCGCAACCATTCCGAAGCGCATCGCTTCGATTAAGTTCAGCCTGATGGACCCCAATGAACTGCGCAAGATGTCCGCAGTCGAGGTCAAGACAGCAGACACTTACAA
>JAPYUB010000141.1 GCA_029942125.1 Candidatus Thalassarchaeaceae archaeon
GGCCACCTCTGTGAATTGCGCAACTGTCCAGACTGCCCCTCGCGCACTGAGGTCATGTGCATCTGATAATTCCAACAGACGATCCTTTGCGGCTTCCCCGGTGACGAACGTTTGCTTGGCTTCCGATTCGGCCAACCAACCAACAACAAGTCCACCGTGAATCAATCGATGAGCACATGCCGTTTTTGCCCTTGGCTTGTAGTGAGAGATAGCGCCGGTTTCAAAGGGCATCTGATTTTGTCCAACACTCAAATCGGCTTCAGAATCAACAGCATTTCCAGGGGGTAGATTAAACATTTTTACACCTCGATTAAATCTTCGATAACAGGTCGTATCGTCCGAGCCTCGTGGCTCAATCGACCAATGGGCAATACATCACTCGTCAACCAGAGGCTTGCCCCACCTCTAATTGTGGTTGCAACCATCGTCAACTCGCCTTCGAACCACATCTCTTCAACACGACCAATTTGGAGTGTAGTTGCCATTCTCCTAGCCTGATGATAAAGGGCAAAGTTTCCTTTTCCCTCGCCGCCCATAACATGCCCATCTCCGGAGAGAAGGCAGGCCTCGATGTCGTTGAGATTTGTGAGCAGACGAGTTAACATGGTAGTCCTCAAAAGTCATCGAGGTCGAATGCGACTTCAAGAACTTGCCCCACACCGGCCCCTATGGGGGCCGTTTGACCAGTGAAATTGATTCGCCAACTGAAAAATGCTGTATTACCATCAATTAGGTGGTTTTTGTTCTGATCTAATCTACGAGAATTTTCCTCAAATGGCATAATTAATCTATCTACAAGATTGCAATTGAAAATTTGTAAATCCAATTGGAAAATTATCCATATTGACACGGTCGATTTGAAGGGGCGCACCTCTTCCCAGTTCCGTGTCCGTTTCATTGGAAGTGCAAACTTGCAGTCGATGCAGCCATCCTGCTGTGATTCACCAGATATACAGTGGTCAGCATCTTTGTCAGTTGCATCTCGCAAAATCAATTCGAAAACGAGTTTCCAAGACGCTCAGGGAACAATTGCATCTTCCATCAGATGCCCGTGATGAGAATGGCAATCCATCCATTATATTGGTCTGTATTTCTGGTGGAAAAGACTCTGCGGTGTTACTCGATATGTTGGTGAAAATTGTAGGGAATCGTCGCGATGTCGAATTGATCTGTGGATGTGTGGACGAGGGCATTGAGGGGTATCGCTCACCTTCGATGGAATGCGCTCGTGAATTGGCCGAATCTCACAACTTGCTATTTGAGACTATTAATTATCCAGAGTTGGGATATGAACGCATGGATGCCGTTGTTCAATCGATGCCCTTAATGGGTCAGAATCACAAGGAAGCAAGAGGCATGAAACCTTGCTCATATTGTGGGGTTTTCCGCAGACAGGGCCTCAATGCACTCGCTGAACGTGTCGGCGCAAGATGGATGGCACTTGGCCATAATCTCGACGATACCGCTCAATCGATTCTGATGAATCTCAGCAAAGGAGAAATGGAGAGAATCATTCGTTTGGCACCTCACACATCGATGCCATTGGATGGCCTTGCCCCCCGCATTGTTCCTCTACGATGGGTTCCTGAACGTGAGATTCACGCCTATGCAATTGGTGCTGAGTTGCCCATTCATCACGATGATTGCCCACATGCACCCGGGGCACTTCGACAAAAGCACAGAGCTCATCTTGCTGAGATGGAGAGCGCCAATCCAGGGACAATGCATGGTTTGGTACATTCCATGGATGCAATCCGTGAATTGTGGTCCTCTTCGGACAATCCACCTGAATCATGGAAATCAGGGCAGGCCACTAAATGCACCGAATGTGGTTCACCTTCGAGTCAAACCATTTGTCAAGCCTGTACCTTCAAATCATGGTTGACTGAAGTTAACGAGTGAGCCTCAAAGAAGATTGTCGATGAGTTCATCCATCTCTTGTGGACGACCACAGTAGCGGCAACGCAATTCAAGAGGATCTGAACTTATCACTCTCAAGCGATGGTCCTGTGGTTCTCGAGGATTGATTGTGATGCAATTTGAGAATGTACAACTCGCAATATTGACTAGTTCAGCCCCGATGCTCACCTCACGCTTCTCCGCAACAGAATATGAACGGATTATCGCCACACTGGCTTTGGGCGCAATCAAGGCAAGCCGGTCGAGTTCATCTTGAGTGAGTTCGCGATCCTCGACCTTGATGATATCTTTGCGTCCATACTTTGAAGAGGGTACGTTCATGACTAAACTGATGGGTGAAGAACGATCGCCACTAATACCCAGCATTCGTAGCACTGCAAGGGCGGAGCCGGCAGGGACGTGATCGATTACAGTCCCATTGTTGATGGCAGTGACCCGCCGCATCTCACCAGCAGACATCAGACATCACCACTGGGTATTGCAACACCGAGAAGGCGACACATCAGGGCCATTCGAGCCACCACTCCGTTGAAGGCCTGCTCAAAGTACCGAGCGTGCCTCGTCTCATCCACATCGGAGGAGATTTCATTTACTCTTGGCAATGGATGCATAACAATCATCTCACCCTTAGCTCCGACGAGATCTGCTGCAGTCAATTTGTAGATTCCTGCAACTTTCACATATTCATCCTCATCAGGGAATCGTTCCTTCTGAATTCGGGTCATGTAGATGACGTCGGCATCTGGAACAGAACCGTAGAGATCTTCTGTCTGTGTAATTTTGGCTCCTGCTGACATCAGGTCCGAGACAATCTCTACCGGCATGGCGAGTTGAGCTGGAGAGATGAAGATGAGATTACAGTCAAATCTAGCCAGAGCGTGTGACAAACTGTGAACTGTTCGTCCATATCTCAGATCACCGATTAAGGCCACGGTCAACCCTTCAAGGTGGCCGTGGGCTTGCTGAATGGTGAACAGG
>JAPYUB010000142.1 GCA_029942125.1 Candidatus Thalassarchaeaceae archaeon
GTTAGCAGGTTTATCGGGGATGCTAGGGGTTGCTATGGATCATCCGATGTTTGGAGCATGTTGTGTTGCTCCATGTTTGATTTCATTTGCACTTTTAATGCAAGCGTTCGGTGACGATATGGTTGGATCATAAACGTAATCGGATGGGTACCCATTGAGTTCACTCTTGGTAGGCATAGCGCTCTTCACCCCAAGGATCTCCTCGCTTGTGATATCCATTACGCTCCCAGAATCCTCGGGCATCCATGTCGAGCAACTCAATTCCATCAATCCACTTGGCAGATTTCCAGGCGTACAGGTGGTGGCAGACGAACCTGAGTGGCCCTCCATGATCTGGTGTCAGAGGTTCTCCATCGTGATGGGTGGCAAACAGGTTGTCAGATGCTAGGAAATCCTCAATGAGCAGGTTGGTCGTGTAACCGCAGGTGCAATGCAGCATCACCGCACCCACCTCTTCGGTAAGGTGGGGATTGATTTGCGCCCAGACTGCTTCAATCGGCACACCACGCCATGCGTTGTCGTAGCGAGACCATGTGGTCACGCAGTGAAAGTCGCGCGTGGTCTCATGCTTACCCAGCGTGAGGAACTCCTCCATCGTCCATTCAATCGGTTCGGCAAGCCCGTGGCCTGAGACATTGAATGACCATCCATCGAGCTCGACAACGGGTGTGGAGCCGTAAGTCAGCACCGGGAAGCGAGTGGTGAGAAATTGTCCTGAAGGAAGACGCGCTCTGCCATCATCCAGCATTTCCTCGCTTGACATGGCTCAATCCACCAGCATCGACGATTTAAGGGAGGCGCACCACGGCGTTCTGCCGGAGGCCTTCCCTTGTCTGCAGACATTCTCGTCGTCTTCAAGAAGAACTTCGAAGCGGTCCATGACCGTGCCATGGATCAGATTCGGGCAGACCTAGAGAATCTTGTGCAAACCCGTGGCATCCGTGCTGAATTCACGGCCCGAGAGAAAGTGCGACATTCGGACTTCATTGGACGCGACCTAGTCATCGTGGTTGGTGGTGATGGAACTCTAACTAGCATTGCACACAATGTTGGTGCAGACACTCCAGTGATGGGCGTCAACTCTCATCCTCGAAGCGATGACCCTTCAGGTTCCTTCGGATTCTTCATGGGTAGCGATCCCGAGAACTTCGCTGCAGACATACTCAAGGCTCTAGGTGGTGATGCTATAGACAACGACCTTCCGCGCCTTCAGGCAGAGATTGTCACAACCTCTGGTAATCGTATCAAATGCGACCCTGCACTGAATGATTTGCTAATCTCAAACACCCATCAGTATCAGCCCAGTCACTATCGATTGCAGCGTGATTGCGATGAGATGAACGGCGATATCGATGTTGTTCAGCATTCAAGCGGATGTTTGTTCTCGACCTTCGTAGGCCAAGGCGCTTGGTTCCGCAACATCTGTGATATTGATGGCAAGACCTTCTCTCGTTCGAAAATCAATTCTAATTATCTGTTTGTCAGTCGTGAACTTGATCAGGAACAGAGGAAGCCCGGGGAATATATGGCATGGACTGCAGAACCCACAATCATCACCAGTGACATGCACCGTGGATATGTGGTCAGCGATGGATGGGATGAGACCCATTTCATTCGAGGTGCCACGATTACAATCTCATTGGATGGCCCACGTTTGCATTTACTTACTTTTAGAGAGAAAATTGTCGATAAGATGGACGATTGGTTGGAGTCTTAATCACCCGTCATGACTTTTTATCGCCGTGTGGCTCAATAGAGGTGTAGCATGACTGAAGAATCTGAATCTGACCCTTGGTTTGAACTGAAACCAATCGAGTTTAGGGGTAGGGTTTGGGCTATTTCCGAATGGCTACCAATTCTCTGTTTTGTCATTATTGTTACCAATGGGATGCTTGGTTCCATTCTATTCGGTTTGATTGAACTTGTTCTATTGTTGGCATTGATTGGGCATCTCCAGTCGCGTTCTGACGGCCCAGTATCCGGGCGAAACTCCACCGAGTCATCCAATATTGAACAAGATAGTGAGTCAAAGTCACACTCAACAGCAGAAGCTGCGGAATGGGCCAAGAAAAATTCGGAATATTTCTTGGCCTGGAACAAACGCCAATTCAAGGCATCTCAGGGTTGGTTGGGTCAAAAAAGAGAGGATTGGGCCGAATGGAGACGTCAGAGGAAATTGGCGCGATATCGAATTGTAGCGATGCCCGATCAAGGCGTGATTACCGCTGTGGGTGAGGTCATGGAATCTACAGATGACTCTCTCGAAGATAATGCGATGTCGAAGATGCTGGAAGTTGACTCTGAATCCGAACCCGCCGAGGTTGTTCAGGAAGAGACTGAGGGGACTCAGACCATTGTCATCCCTGCACCACCTATCTTTTCATCCACTCAAACACCTCTCGGGTCCACTCCAAGGGCATCTATGATTGACTATGATCGCGTGCCTGGGTACTTGCGTAAGGCAACGAGGATTTTCTACGGTTTACTTCTAGCATTTTATGCGCTGGCGATGTTCAACTTCGCTTACGATATGGGGCTCTTCGATTTCTTCTACTCCGACTTCGTTGTGGAGAGGTTGCTTGGTGAGTACTCTGGTACACAAATTGGGACCAAACCTAGGGCGATTATCCTGACTACGTTGTTTCTGTGCACATCTCTACTAATGCTGATTGGTTATCGTCCATTAGTGACTATGCTCCTTCTCACCTCGTCACTCACCCTCTCAATTATACTGCGTTTGAATTATGGAAATCTGCTAGATGGTGGATTCGAACACATCGCCATAGATATTGCTTGGTGCCTGTTCTTCCTCATCTTCTGTTCCATCACATTTTTTACAAAGGAACCGGACATTATCCACCCTCTTCTTGGACCGCAAGAACTTATCAGTGTCT
>JAPYUB010000143.1 GCA_029942125.1 Candidatus Thalassarchaeaceae archaeon
CTACAGGGACATTCAGTTTTTGAAATTCTGAATTCTTTGAACTCCTCACTAGAGCATTGGCATACATAGGCATGATTTTCACACAAGGCTTTGGTTGCATACTCAAGGTAGACCTCCATTCTGTCAGAGGCCCTGAGTATCCGATCTGGAGCCCTCCCTGCAAGCCAAGTAAAATCCTCTTCAATCAAGGAGTAAGCTTCCGGATCGGGTCGTTTGACCACAGCGTCAGTGTCGTCAAATCGAAGAATGACTTCACCATCATACATTCGAGCTAATTCAGCGTTTATGACCACGCCCCTTGCGTGACCCAATGATAGTGGCCCATTGGGATTAGGTGCAAATCGAAGAACTACTTTACCTGCCTCAGCATTTTGCAAGGGAGGTAGGCCTTCTCGTCGTTCCTTGACCTTCTTCTCTAACGCATCGGGCGATTCATCTTCTAGAATCGTGCGAATATGCTCCAATCCTTTCTCTACAGCCAATGCATTGGCTTCAGCAACTTGACTGGCAATGAATCCACTCAACTCTTGTGCCCGAGAGCGTAAATCAGGATTTTCCCCCATCACTCTCCCCATTACGGAGCCGACCTGACCCTGTCCATCATACTCGAGTGCGTTCTGTAGAGCGTACTTGCGTAGTAGTGCAACCACCTCCGGCTCGAGTTCGCCCATAGGGCGAAACCGCTCGCAGACCGTTTTTGAATATGCGGGGCTCAGAACAGGGTACGCTGCGCGTTGGGAGGGTCTTTCGAATCAACCGGCCTTAGTGGCGGCGGTTCATCGTACGCCTGTTGCCACGCATTCTTGACGGTCATCCAACCCCATCGAAGACAATCGTGGGGTACTTCCCCCTCAATCAGTCTTGGTATGGCTGCAATCGTCTCTGGGTCGGATGGGTATCCCGACCCCAAACCAATGCCAATCTCAGATGAAAGTGTGTGGACGGCTTGATCGCGGGCGACCTTTGCCAAAATCGATGCGCCTGCGACAGCCAAGCAATGTAAATCGGCCCCATGTCGACTGTCTATCAACCAACCATCCCATGGCCAATCATTGATGCGACTGGCGACATTGTTTCCGAATCTCGCCGCATCTACATCACAAGCATCCAATTGGAGTACACCTCCTCCATCTACCTGCAATCTTCGAGCGAGGGAAGCGAACAGGCTGACTTCGTGATCATTGAGATTGGTTATGGCCATTGCACGGTCTATTTCAGCAGGTTGGGATATGCACAACTCAATTTTCCATCCGCGCTCTTCGGCTTGTTCTCGAATCCATCGTTCAAGTTCTTCTCGTTTTGATTTAGATAGCAATTTTGAATCTGTAACTCCTGCATCATGCAGTAAGGGTAGGTCCACTTCAGGCAGACACAGTGCTCCGACAACCAATGGACCAATCACGGGTCCTCTACCGGCTTCATCAATCCCTATTCGCCACATACAATTCCTCACAGATCTAGATCGATATCGTCATCTTTTGAATCGTTCTTGGATTGTGGCGACTCTTTACGTGGATGACGAATGGTTCGAGTGGGTAAGGATTCGGCGGGAGACAATGCTTTGTTGGCTTCGTGCGGTTCTGAAATATCGAGTAACTTTTCAGTCAAACTCTCTATTGCGTCATAGTCGGCCTTTTCATCGTGATGATCGAAAACAGTGTGGGCTGCTTCCACGACATCATCGGAAGGCGTTGGGCGTTCTTGTTTTGATTGCGACCTCATCTGGAAGGCTAATTTGAACGCCCCTGCATCCATTTCTGGGCTGCGAGAAACTTCTGGCATCTCAACATTCTTTTCACTGAATTTCCCCATCCAATCTTCGATCTTCTCGGGGTCTTGATGTCTTGCAGCAATCATTTCGTCCCATTCATTATCCCTTCGTTGACGGTATACGACTGCCCGGTGCAGAACAACAGCACCCACCATGGTCACAATGATTGAGATCAGAATTTGATTCCAGTCATTCCAGAATGACTGCACACTGTCTACGAATTCATCCCATGTACTTTCTTCTTCGATATTCTTTGAAGGCCAATATTCGGCGAGTACTTCGTATTCAGTACGATTTGTGAAAATGATGTTGGGTTCAAGCGTACTGCGCATTTCAACAGTAATTGTGGCCGTCCTATTCAATTCTTGATTTCTAGGCAATTGCATCCAGGCCGTGAAGGACACCGTGGCGTTCGGGGCGATGTCGTGGAGGATGAAATGATTGGGCTCCCAGTCGCCAATCTCCCAATCACTTGAAAATGGGGGGATTAATCCATATCCGGCGAAAATATTTGTTGATAATGTGACATCCAACCCGTCTTCGGCATTGCCGATGTTTCTGAGTGTGTACGTTAGTGTAATATTGTCCCAATCGTCCATCGCGATGTGCTCGGAATGAATCTCCCAATCGATGAGGGTCGCGACTTCAATCGTCGTTGAGATCGAGTCCATCTCAATCTCATCCCCTGTCATCAATCGAAGTGTGGGTGTCAGTTGGACTCCTGCAGCCAATCCATCCTCGACGATGTAAATGATTCCAACATCTGTAGATACGCCGGGTTGTAGATTGAACACGGATTGAGCCACTTGCAGTTCCAGCGATTCCGGTAATTCCCATTCGATTTCGTAATCGTCCTGGTAATTGCCCGTGTTTTGAATTCGGAATTCACTGGTGCAGATATCACCTGCATCCATCAGGGCACAATCCTCATCCCTGAATTCAATGGTAGCACTGCGTTCTCGGAGAATACTCACCTCAACCATGGCCGTGGAAATCTGCTGACTTGCTCCACTGCTCCAAGTGCTGAATTCAACCCACATCGTCCCAGTGTGGATGTTTGGGGCATCAAATTCCAATTGTACTGTACCTGTTTGATAGGGCCCCACATCTAGGAGGTTGTAC
>JAPYUB010000144.1 GCA_029942125.1 Candidatus Thalassarchaeaceae archaeon
AGCAAGGGTTGGGGCGGTGTCAAGCGTCACTTCACAGTAGGTGGCGCACTAGGCTTCAGGGGCGATGCGATCGAAGAACTCGCTGCCCGAATGATTTGAGGTGAAAAATATGGTTTCCCGTACAAACAAATTCCGTGGTCGCTCTCGCTACCACGGTCGTGGTAAGAAAGCCGGTCGCGGTGCAGGAATGCGTGGTGGCCGTGGAAACGCCGGACTGAACAAACACAAGGTCATGACCCGAATCAAGTATATGCCTCGTCACTGGGGAATGTACGGATTCAACCGAGATCCAAGTCTACGCGTGCGCCACAACACCTGCAATGTCAGTGAGCTGTCTAGACTTGTTGGCGATGGAGACAGCATCAATCTTTCAGAGCATAACATCAACAAGTTGCTTGGCTCTGGCCAAATATCCGCCGCAATCCACGTTACCGTTGAGCACGTCAGTGCCAACGCGGTTACCAAGGTAGAAGCCGCAGGTGGCTCGGTCACAATCGAAGATGGTGAAGAATTTGGAGAATGGGAAGAGGAGTAATCCTTGCCCACATTGAAGATAACAATTGAAGGAGGCAGAACAAATGGTCCGCAGCCCCAATGTACCCGCCATTCTGATTATTTCTGCGATTTATTGGGGCGCATTGCTGTATTGGCAGTGGGATGAACTGTTCGGCACAAATCAAGAAGAGCAGATGCGCTCGCTTTACGCCATTTCGCTTTCACTTCCTTATGTTGGATTCATTCTCTGGGGAGTCTCCACCGATCTTCCCGAACATATTCAGGACATCAAGTACATTGGCCGAGGTATCAAACCTAGCATTTTTGTTGCATTCTTCATTGGTGCGGCGATTTGGGGATGGATCGATACAGCACTCATCGGCTTCCTTCTTGTCGGCATCATCCTGATGGGAGTGATGGCCGGTCTTTGTTTGGCTTGTCTGTTGTACACAGGTGAAGAAAGCAGTCGTCTTTACGGCCTCAAACGATTGGTCGATGTGTACCCTTCAATCTCCAAGCCCGATGGCCACGTACGGTTCAACTCAAAATTGTGGACCACCACCTTCGTTCTCATCATTTACTTCGGCATGACCAACGTCATGATTTGGGGTCTGTCAGAGGCCACCATCGACGTGTTCAGCAGCTTCCGTGCAATCATGGCCGGTGCTTCTGGTTCGATTATGCACTTGGGTATTGGCCCGATTGTTACAGGTTCGATTATCATGCAGTTGTTTGCCGGTGCCAAGATCATCAAATTGGACTTGGGAGACACCGACGACAAGCAGTTGTACCAAGGTGTACAGAAAATCCTAGTTCTCATCATGATTCCCGTTGAGTCGATTCCTCAGGTCTATGGATTCCTTGAAGCGGATACAACATTGGTAGGAAACTTTGGACAAGGCTGGGCAAACGCGATTATTGTCAGTCAGTTGTTCATCGGCTCACTGCTCGTGTTCTTGCTGGATGAGATGGTCAGCAAGTGGGGCATTGGTTCGGGTATCTCTCTGTTCATCGCGGCGGGTGTTGCTCAATCCACATTCGTGGGCACACTCTCTCCATTGGCTGTCAATGGCGGTGCATTCGCGCTTGAAAATCCACCTGCTGGAACCCTGCCGATGATTTTCTATACACTGCGAACCGCATCCTTCTCGGAGATGGTCTCAGCCAACGGTTTCGAATCAATATTATTGGGTGATGCCGGGCATCCGAATGCTGTCGTTGCGCTCTTCTCTAGTATCGTTGTGTTCCTAATTGTGGCCTATGCTGAGAGCAGCAAACTCGAACTTCCACTGACTCACGGAAAGGTCCGTGGTCACCGTGGGCAGTATCCGATCCGCTTGGTTTATGCAAGTAACATTCCAGTCATTTTGATGGCTGCCTTGCTGGCTAACCTGAACATGTTCACTCTCCTCTTCTGGAGTCATCCAACGATGTCTACGGTACCGATTTTAGGTTCTCAGGGTTCGTGGTCGATAGCAGAATATCTCGGTTCATACGACATTGGTCAAACCCAAGCAACCGACGGTTTTGCTTGGTATGCTTCGATGGTGAATGGTGTGGGTGATTGGCTAATGCCAATTCTAAACCAATCCCCTGATCCTTACGGCCATAGTCTGTGGCAAGTAATTCTGCACGTAATTACGTACGTAACTGTGATGACACTTGGTTCGATGATGTTCGCGAAATTTTGGATTGAAACGACCAACATGGGTCCCAAGGATGTCGCAAAACAGATTGAGAATACGGGAATGCAGATTCCTGGTTTCCGAAAAAATCCAAAGGTCCTCGAGCGGATTTTGATGCGTTATATTCCACCTGTAACCCTATTTTCAGGCGCGTTCGTCGGTTTATTGGCCGCTGGTGCAGATCTATTGGGTACGGTAGGAAATGCGACTGGAACAGGTCTGCTTTTGGCCGTCGGTATTATCCTGCGAACCTACGAGCAAATACAGAAAGAACAAGCGATGGAAATGCACCCAGTTCTGCGTGAATTCTTTGGTGCTGAATGAGGCGCAGTCCCTCATTTCAGGGCTCTGGCAACTCGTCACGTTCAAATACTAAAGGGCGGTCGCGGGGCTGCTGCGTCTGACCACGGCGTTGGAACCCGAGCCCTAGGGCGATGAAGGAATCCATCCGGAAAGAGGCAGCCGAGGACGTGCGGTCCCCAACCGAGTTGGGGGCTGAGAGGTGATCAAGATTGTACAACGATACACATTATGATGTGTGCAACGTGAGTAGAAACAAATTTTTTCAAATTCAAGTGCAATCTCGTCAATATACAGATTAAGGACAGATAACCAAGTGACCAATAACGACTCCTAGGGATCAGAGAGATTTCTCACGAAATCCGGTTGATCCTGCCGGAGGCGACCGCTATTGGAGTTCGATTAAGCCATG
>JAPYUB010000145.1 GCA_029942125.1 Candidatus Thalassarchaeaceae archaeon
TCAGATGGAGCATCTTCCATGGCGCGGTGTTTTCACCTAAACTAATTGAGGCTATTCCCACATAGATACAGAGGGGGCCCTTTGAAATTCAGAATGCGTTTCAGAGGGGTCCCGGAATCAAATCACTTAGATGCGATTGGATTACCGTTTCCGTCTTTGTAACTGCCAGTGACGAGCATGATAAGATCGATGAGCCACCAAAGCCCAAGTCCGCCAAGAGTGAAAAGTTTTAGCACGCCCAGAAGAATTGAACCAGAGTAAAATCGGTCAATACCAAGTCCGCCAACTAATATAGCCAAAATTAATGTGACCATCCAGTCTTTATCGGAATTCATTTGCTGCATTTCTTGTGCCTGCATGGGCTGCATTTCTTGTGCTTGCATGGAATTCCCACTGATTATTGGCTTATAATTATATTTCCTTACCTAAACCAATTGATTCGGATGAGTTGGAAGGGTCTAACCGAATACCCATTGAAACGAATTTAGATTTTCAAAACCCTTTCAGTGGGCCCTTTGATAGGCTACCCATGCGACTTTGTGAAAAATGAATCTCAATGAGGGATTACTACTAACAATATTGCGAAATAATGGCTGATACTTCCAGCAAGCACGAACAGATGCCAGATAGCATGGTTGAATGTAACCCTTCCCCACGAGTAGAACACAACTCCGATTGAGTAGAAAATCCCCCCGAGAAGAACCAGGCCCAATCCATTCCACCCCACTGAGTCAAACAGTGGTTTGATTCCAATTACAGCTAGCCACCCCATGATGAGATAAGGTCCAACTGAGACATAGTTAGGAACACGCATATTGACGATTCTGAGGGTGATTCCAACCACTGCGCAACCCCATATGAGGATGAAGTAAGTCCAACCAATCCAACCACGGAGGCTCACTAGGACGAAGGGAGTATAGGAGCCAGCAATCAGCAGATAAATCCCAATATGATCTGCAATTCTCATCTGATGCTTGAATTCAAGATTCGTAGCGGCATGGTACAGGGTAGAGAAGAGGTAGCAAGTGATCATGCACAGACCAAACGTCACGCTCGACCAAAATTTCCATGGGTCGTCTGTTAGATTAGCCTCAATCAAGAGAAAGTAAAGGCCCACCCCTGCGAGGATGACCCCCAGACCATGGGTGATGACGTTCGCAATCTCTTCTTTGGGTGGATAAGGGGAAACGTGCAACTTATGCAACATTTCCCCCATCTACAATACCTCAAGAGACATGACATCGCGTAGAGTGTGGAAATTAAAGTAACTTTCCTTGCTACATCATAAAGATATGTAATAGGTTTCCTTCCTCGTTACCCCTTCGTTCAATCCGATGAAGAATAATGCTTACACAATTCAATCAGTTGAAAATGTTTAATTGAAAATTGTTTGTGGAAGACAATATGTTCAGTAGAAAGTTGAATGTCATAATTCTTGTTGCCGTGTTGTTTCTTGCTGGTTGCATAGGGGGTGTCGTTGTTACTGAAGACGATGACGATTCAGGAAACATAACTTTTAATCATCAGTTTGAGGTGATTGAAGTTGCTGGCGTTACTGGCCCCTACTCTGATAGTTACTGCGGAATTTATTCGTTTGAAGAATGCCATATTTTGGTTATTTCTATCAGCAATATAGGAGACGATGATCTATCTATCGCCCCATACTGGTGGTCTGCAATAGGCGATGATGGTGAGGCATATTCGGGAAGCATGAAGGAGGGGCTCTCAACAATTAGTCCCGGTACTACCACAGAATTGACACTTGGCTTCGATGTCAATAACGGAGTAAAACTAACTACATTACGCTTTAATTCGCAGATGCTTGATTCTGACTATGAGTGGGCCCTAGATTCAACCGACATCCCCAGTTATGATATTGTCCAATCATTCAATGTGACGCTGAATGTTAGTGCTTCTAATGCAGAAGATGATGGGGACAACTCCAATTGTGGCTCCGAAGAAGATGTGGAGTGCCATACCCTCAACGTCACAGTAAGCAATGATGGACTTCTAGATTTTGCGACCAATGTGTATAGTTGGGAAGCCATTGGTGATGACGGAATTGTCTATGATGGACCCGATAGAGATGTAGAAGATAAGGTAGTTGCTGGTTCCACGGGGATTGTCATATTGTCTTTCGATGTGCCAAACGGAGTGAAGTTGACTACTTTACAATGGGATGATAATGCAAACTCAGTAAATTGCACAATTCCAACATATTGAGAAGTCAAGAGAACTCGACCAAATCCCCGACGGATTCGAACAGGCTTGGACCACTCTCAAGGTAGCACATGATGCCCCGTCTGCTGCGGGAGTCTTCCGGCTGAGGATTGTCACTAGTCGCACAATCTCCAAAACATCCGTCTGCGAATGCGATGTAGGCTCGCCCCTCTCTATCTAGATGCAAATCATTGAAATCGAGCAGGTTTCGATTCGAACCGCCAATATCACGACAATCGCCGCTGTTCAAGCAGATGCTGCCAACCTGTACCGGGTCGGCTGAGGCTCGAACTGTGTGGAAGACGGGGTTTTCATCAAGCGCATTCAAACTGTAGGTGACATAGAGATAGTAACTGACGTTGGAATTAGCGTAGTGGGCGTTGCCATTCCAGGGATTCCCGTCGATGTCAGATTGATTCAATTCACTGGCGTTCTCACTGCCAAGATAAGTGACCGCAATCCTTCCTGGATCACCTGCATCAACCTGAGGGAATACTGACGAGATGATTGCGTTAGGGCTGACTCGAATACTGGTCTCCTCCCATGACACACCTGAATCAGTACTCCTCGACATGTAGACGCCTTCGTCTGCCCCCGTCCAGATGTGATATGCATTGGATT
>JAPYUB010000146.1 GCA_029942125.1 Candidatus Thalassarchaeaceae archaeon
TACTGCACAAACGCAGTAGTAATCATGTTTGGAAAAACAAAACGGGGTGGCGACCATGAAACGCAACCAAAAGAGGTGAAAGAATGAAAACCAAAATGGAAAATGGAATTGAGGCATTGGGCATATCCCCCATGCAGCATCTAAAGAACGCAGTATTGTGTTCAATTTGGATGTTAGGAAAGACAAACAAGACCGAGTTGGTAGGTGCAAATATTTGCCCTGAAGACAAATGGCCAGGGATTAGAGATGAGTTACTATCTCAAAATCTCATCAATAAATTTGGCAAACGTCGAGGGGCAACCTACGCAATCAACCCCCACACTGTGGACACCACAGCCTGGGTCAATCTGGTTCGCAATGGAGAAGACCCCATTGAAATTGAGCAGATATTGGCTCTACGTGCACTTGCAGTGGAGAAGGGTGGTTCAATCAACGCATGGGACGCCTTTCGGCTTATTGGGCGCAGTGCTTGGTGGCACGGCCTACGAGAAGCAGTGGTTGAATCCGGCATGATGGATGTTGTCGGCCGACGCCGTGGCACCCGTTACGTGGTCTCAGGAGGCCTTGTTTGAGACGCAAGTGAGTGGAGTTGGGGGGGCAACCCCCCACTCCCTCCAAGGAGATGATATGATGAGATCAAACAGATTATTTGACCAACAGGGAGACCTGCTCTATTCGGGATTGGGTACAATTTCGAGAGAGACATTGAACGCAGCTGTGGAAGGGCGAGTATTCATTGAAACTGATGAAGGGCTCCAACGCCTCAGCCGAGCAGAAGGAGATACCGAAGATGAAATTCGAAGGCTCTTACAAACCGCCGAACGATTGGGTGGCTACGTCCCCGAAGTCTCCATTAACGTGGATACATTTGAGGGTGAAAATGTGACTGCAACAATTCAGTTCCCAAAACAGGCAATTGAAACACGAAGAGCAAACATGGATTCTGTGATGAAAATTCTACAGAGTATTCACACCAACGCTTTGCGCGAGAGCGCTACAGTCGGTGGATTTGAGCGCAACATCCGTGAAGGTATTTCTCTCGCCGAAAGACTGTATGGGGGACGATTACCCGTCAACGTGATTCCTTCTTCAGTGAAGGGTGCATGTGAGGAAACCGTGCTAATCTTTGCAGGATGCATTCCACAGGGATCAATTCACAGACCAAGTGTTGCTGTGATTTCCGAACGACATCCAATGGAAGTAGGGGAAGAGCATCACCGCCACGAACGCACAATTTGGAGAGAATCATTGAATCAATTTTCAAGTGAATTTGTTGCAGAGAATCTTGATGCAGCATCCCATTCAGGATGCCTGCAGGGCACATGGAATGACATCCATATTTTCATGCCATCCTCCGAACCAATTTCTGGACAGGAGATAGATAGCGGATCAGCCCCCCTCGATAATTTCATCGAGGCTGTCGATGAGGTTCGCGCCCGCACCGGCCGTGACATTCGTGTAACCATACATTGGCAAGATGGTATTGAGGAGGTGGAAATTTGAACAACGCTCTCGTCCTTGAATTACGAAACCCATCCGATGAAACCCATATTTTCCGTTTTGATGCAGGTGCCCGAGTGGGCCGCATGCCATCTAACGGAAACATCGTATTGAGTGCTGAAGCTGTTTCATTCTCTGTCCATGGGCAGAGTAGTCGGTGGGTGGCATTTACACACACAGGAGAACTTGCAACCCCACAATCAATCGATGACATCTACAGTACAGAAACCGATTGCATCGTCGCCGGAGAGGATAACACAACACATGTACCTCTGCCCAATAATTGGGCAACAGCCCCCCTTAATGAGGCCCGAAGAGCATTTTACGGTGCTTCAAGGGAGCACATCCAAGGCATTCATGACGAACCCGATAGAGGGCTTGGAGGATACCGATTGATGGCAACATTTTCGAGATTGAAATCCGAACGAACCGGCCAATGTGCAATCTATTCTCCCAACGCACTTGGATTTGATTACGACAACAGTGTTAACGGCTTACATCACCACCTCGTCAATGGTAATCTTACCTTGGATGAGGCATATGGACAAGGATACGATCATGCTGATTCAATCCGTTTGGAACTGACAAATAACACAGAGGGGAAGATCCGATTGTGCATGGCACCTGGCACCGCATTTGAACAAGTTGATCAAATGTCAAGTCAGCAGAACGTTGTCTTGCGTGATGAGATTGAAGTTACGATATTACCCGGTGATACCGCAACAATCACCGCCCATGGGATGTGTGCTAATTCAAGTGGGGGGTCCCCCAATGGAGAGCTGTTGGCTACACCTTTCAGATTGATGGGTGCAAGCAACATCATGAACAGGGATGGGAATGCACAGGACGATTTGTGGGCTCGTACAGATACCACTTGGGGAACCGGGCGAATGTGAGATGAAACCCTCATCCCTGTAGTGAGTGACCCACAATGATAGGCCACACTACAGGGGTGGGCAACCGGTTGCCCGTTCCGTTGGTGGATTAGAGAAGGAACCCGCCGAGGTCCTCAATGATTCTCAAACAATTCTCATCATCCGGCGAATGTTCGAGTGCGGTGCGTGCAGCATCGAAGGCCGCCATCTTGTTTCCAAGTGCTTCGTGTGCGCGAGCAAGATTGGACCACGGATGTCCAGGTGCATCATATCGTTGAGAACGCGTAGCGGCTGCTAGCCACGGAATCGCCGCGGTGGGTTGCTCCATCTGCAACAAGATGGCCCCAATATCATTCCAAGGATTGCCTAACCGCTCATCGGCCTCAATCGCTTTTCGACACCAACCAAGAGCACCCCACG
>JAPYUB010000147.1 GCA_029942125.1 Candidatus Thalassarchaeaceae archaeon
CGCAAACACTTGGTAACAATCTCAAGATCCTCTGCGAGATTGTTACTCTCATTCTGAGAACCAAATTTGCCATGCCCCCACCCTTCAGAGATGTAGTACATCTCACGCAGAGTCGACGATTTCTCACTGTCAATCATCTCTTCAATAAATTCGATAATATGCAATGCACGTAGTAATTGTCTGGCACTCCCTAGGCTTTTAGCATCACGAATAGAACGCTTGCTACCATACTTGAATACACCTAATTTTTCGTCGAATCCAATGTTGTTCTTGGTTCGTACTGGCAGCGTCATGGCTGGGGCTTCACCCTTGGCCATTCGCTTGTACATCTCTCTGGCAACACCGTGGAGATTCTCCACAACTTCTTCTCTTGTTTTTCTTTGAGTCGCACTCATTCTTCTTCACCTCTCCCCTCAAATTTAAACCCAGACCATTCATCTTCGACGGATGGTTTGGTTTCTTCACGGGCGACAATATCTGGACTCACTTCGACGGGAGCATCGTTGAGAATTTCGCTGGGAACTTCAACACGCACCTCGACTTCGTGTACTTCCATCGGAACAATCTCAATCACTTCTTCGGGTTCAACACTTGCCTCTTCTTCACGTAGCATCTCGGCGAGGATTGCCTCATCGAGTTTGGTTGCACCAATGATGTCGCCTGCTCCTCTGAAGAAGATGTCAATTTCTGTCCAATCCCCTTTTGCGAGCCCACTGACCGTGAATGTAAGTGTGGTCGAACAACCGGGATCCAATGTGTCGAGTTTCCATACCCACAATCCTTTCGCTTCTCTACGTCCACCGAGGGGATTGTCAGCCATCACCACACCTTCGCGTTCAGGCCACGTCGATAACAGTGAATATGCGCGCGGTCGCGCGGTGTAATTGTACATCTCAATACTCACACGAGTCACCTTGTTTTCAGGCTCCCATTCCACCGTTTCTTCAAGGAAAACTGCATTCATGATTTTGGTTATGACAGGTTCAAGCGGCACCGGCTCTTCGTCCAGTATAGCAATCACTTTGTTATGAATTTCAGGCAAGATGATGTTGACTAACTCGAATTTCTCTTTGGCTTTCTTCTTCTGCACACTCTTCTTGAGATGATTGCGCAATCCTCTACCGACTTCTTTCATTGCTTGTTCGAGTTCATGCAAAACCTCACTGTTGTCAGCAAGTGCTTCTTTGGCTTCACTCGTGAATTGAACATTGGTACTAGCAAGATGAATAAGAATCGCAGCAGGACCTTTTGGAATCCCTCTGCCACCTGGATGTTCAAGTCCGTATTGTTTCCAATTTACGGATTCAAGTGCCTTCGTCAATAGACAACCACCCTGTTGGTACATCAATGGAACGCGGTTTGCGAATCGTAGTACCTGGATGGGTTGATCTACCAGCATATCACCGCCATAGATCAACCCCACCTCAACTTGGAAGGGATTGCCATTGGTTACCTTTGGTTCCCGAGTAACTGTAGAAACAAATCGTGAATCAATCGCTTTTGAGAGTCCCTTCTTGATCAACAAATCCTCGATTGGGGATAGACATTCAGTGTCAGGATTAGGCAATTTAGCTTCTTTCAGCTCTGAAAGAAGTTTTTGCGCATCCTCAAATTTAAGCCTCTGAGGCTCACGATTGTGAAGACCCGATGCTTGACTGATTTGTTTTGATTTGGATTTTGAAATAGCGCTAAAATCCTTGTATAAGAAATACTGAAGATTCGTCATTCTCTGAATATTAGGGTCTGCATTATCAGGTTTCTTCGATGGATTACGCAGCATCCGCTGTAAAATTGCGATTTCAAGTCCGTGTGGATGAATCGCTACAGGTTTCGCATCCTTTGGCAACACATCTGTGACACGTGGATGATAATCTTCTTCCAAGACATCGTTATTTTCATCAATCAATTTGAACGAAATGGATGCATGTGGATTGACAATACTCGTCATTTTCAAGTATTGACGTACAGATTGTTTTCCTCGTTGATATTTCGCCTTGATTCGAGATTCGATTCGAATTCCATGTTCCCCAATCCAATGGAGCCCCCTTGAATCATCACTCTCTTCAATAGAGAATCGCTTCTCACCACTTATGATGGCCTTGTTCTTCTTTGTATCAATACCAATATTGACACTAACCGCTCCAGTTTCCTTGGCAATTTTCGAGATGACCTTGGTAGGTTTACCCGTTGTCAGTTGACTGTACATGACAACACCTGTAATCCCAATTCCTTGCTGGCCTCTCGATTGCCGAATGGAGTGGAATCGAGATCCAAAGAGCAGTGATCCGAACGCTTTTCCAAGCGAGTTGTGTGGGATACCGGGACCATTGTCCTGACAGATCAGCATCAATTCATCATTCTTTTTCGTCTTACGAATTTCGACAGAGATATCAGGCAAAATGCGTTTTTCTTCTGCCGCATCTAGCGCGTTATCTACTGCTTCTTTGACTGCTGTAATAATCGACCGTGGTAGCGTATCGAAGCCCAGAAAGTGTTTGTTCTTTTCAAAGAATTCACTTATGCTTGCCTGCTGCATTCCTGATGACTTTCTTGCCATGTGCCTCGCGCTCCACGGCTCCAAGTCCTCCCTACGCCCAATGCGGAGGGGCCAGCAGGCCGCAAACCGCTCGGGCAACGGGACGGCATAAAAGCCTCAAGGTTAGAATTTGAATTTCCGACCCAAAATCGAACATCGCTTAGGGTGCGGGTTCTATGGAGTAGTCGAGAACAAGAACCTCTACGTAATATTC
>JAPYUB010000148.1 GCA_029942125.1 Candidatus Thalassarchaeaceae archaeon
GATGGAAACATACCGTGGTTTTTCTGCATCGGATTTTGCAGCCACCCAATCCCTGGCTAATCTCTCCGCACCAGCCTTTGCAAACCCAAACGCATTAGAGTCAACCGACGCATCATCACACCAATCTGCATTCGAGAACGTTTGACCATCTTTTGTTCCATTTCGACGCACTGCGGCCACGGATGAAGTGTGGATGAAGCGTGAAATCCCTCCAGAAGCATCGATTGCATCGAGAAGGTTTTGCGTACCTTGGATCGAGGGGTCAACCACCTCGACCTGTGCGTCCTTGGCGCCCACATAGAGAGCTGCAGCGCAATGGACGACATCATCACACCCAACGACAGCGGCATCTACATCGCCTCGTTTTAGAAGGTCCATTTTTACAATTTCTAGATTTTCAGCGCCAGGTAATCCCTTCAGGTGTTCTGCATTCTCTAGATTTCGTACAGTAGCACGAACTGAATGGCCTTGCGCCAGTAGTTCACGAACAACATGTGAGCCGATGAATCCGGCTGCCCCAGTTACCAATACAGTACCAGTCATATCCGCGACTTTAGCACATCTCACATCAATGAATCGTCACAACCCGCTCTTCACGCATCGCAGTATCTGCGGCGTAAGCGATGAGATGGCTGTTGATTGAATCAGAGAGCGACGTAGTCGATAGGGAGCCCCCTTCACCACGGATGAGACTGAGGAAATCTGCGACGAGTCGCACATCCCCCCCGCCATGTAGATCTCCTTGCATATCGATTTGGATTTCTTCGACAATCGATTCAGAACCAGCCACAGCACCCGGCTTTGAAATTGTGAATTTACCTTCCATCATATCACCATAGATGTTGCCCTTTGTCCCAGTGAGTTGAATCCGGCGAGTTCCATCCGCAGAATTCGTAACCATGTCATGTGTAGCTACACAACCATCCCCAAATTCAATGATGACTGATTGACGATCGACGACATCATTGTCACAATGCCACACACATCGTCCATAATCCGAGGCCGCAACATGTGATTGCATTGCATCTTCATCAATCTCAAGCCCCTGCTCGTAATCCGATTCACCCGCCAATGCATAGAACGGCCACCATTCATTGTCTACGTGATGACGAATTGCCGAATATTCGCAATCACGTTCGATGGAACAATCATTGCAACGTAGGGCAGAACCCTCGGGAGCATTGTCGGAAGTGAAGAAATGTCGACCCCCGAAAGAAGCGACTTTTTTCGGTTTTATACCCGACTTCATCCAACAGATTAGATCCAAGTCATGACAACATTTTGCTAACAACATAGGATTGGTTTCTTTATGTCTCCATTTGCCTCGGATGAAAGCCACCGCCATGTGGTGGTAAGAGACATTTTCAGTCGTGTGAATATGCATAATATCTCCAATTTCACCATTAGCGACCCGCTCTTTGATGGCCGCATAGAACGGTGCATATCGAAGGACATGACAGATGACGACTCTACGTTCCGTCCGATCTACTGCCGCTTCGAGTAACCTCAATTGTTCCGCATCGGGTGCTATCGGTTTTTCCAACAATACATCATATCCAGCCTCAAGCAATGGAAGGGTTGTCTCGATGTGAATTTCATCCATCGTCCCGTTGATGGCAACATCTGCAAATTGCTGAACCGCGGATAATGATTCAGCATTCTCAAAGCAGTTCTCTGCCGTGACTCCGAACCGTTCAGCGTAGCGATTACGCCGAACTTCATCGGGTTCAGCAATTCCAACGATCTGCAGTTCATCTGGATGAGAATCAGCGTAGGTAGCATACCCTACTCCTCGGTGCCCAAGTCCAACCAGAACTGCAGTAATCACAACGAACCCATACACGGCACACCCACATTACCTTTCACACCCGCGTTTGAGGCCGTGGCTGAAATCGTCACCACAAGTGACGTAGATGCGCAATCGTCAAAGGCAACACGTTGAAGCAACCGTCGATGAAGAAGTGGTTCATGCGTCAGTATTGGCGTCTCCAACAATCTCAGACTCTCATTTCGATGGTGTTCTGGTGTACCACCCTTACACTACTCATTTGGCCATATGTTAGTTGGCGATTTCATGCAGATAAGGAAACGTTTGGTATTGCTATGACCTATTGGGGCCTTGCCTCAATTGCAGTCGGCGTGTTAGCCATCGTTCTGACAATTGGATACGTTTATGATATGATTTTTGCACTGTGGAAAGAACAGCGAACCGTTGACACCGAGCGCAATCCTTTCGGAACCTATGCACTGATTCCAGCAAACGTCGTGATGATGGGCATGATGAATCGATTGTTACGTGATAACGCAGCTGGCGATGAGAAAGTTATTGCCACTTGTGATTGGATTGACGAGTGGCTTGAGTGGTGCAGTTCACAAGAAATATGGGCGCGTAGTCAGCACTTCTGGGATTCAGAGTTAGAGTCAAAAGTGCCAGATCTCTTCTTCCTTCCTGATGATGCGGTCGAGAAAGCCCGCTCCGTCAAAATTAACGATTAGAGTGTACACCACTACTCAATCTAGCAAGTATAATTTGACGATGGTTTGAGCTTGGAAATACCCCACACCGTGTTTCTCTTTGAGATGCTTCTTCATGTCACGCTTTTCCAAAAGGCCCGAATCTTTCAGCACAGCGAACCACTCCTCAATCGCTCGCCCGGTTTTGTCAGCAAGATTCCGGATGATGGCCGCCTCCATTTCTTCTGGTTTCATCGAATAGCCCCCTCAGGCAAACATTATCGCGAA
>JAPYUB010000149.1 GCA_029942125.1 Candidatus Thalassarchaeaceae archaeon
CTGCGGCTTCGGCTATTTGCAACTTAATCGCATTCTTAACCATCGAATTCAATTTCTCGCGTTTGACCTCACTTACGGAACGTCCATCTGCCTTCCATAGACAAATGGACCATGCAGTATTCAATTCATCAATCATTCTGTCCACTATTGGTCTCATAAGTGAACGCAACCAATCCTTGAGGGTGTCCAGAGAATCAATTTCCATTGTCTCCCCTTCATGCCCTGGAGCCCATGTAGCGGCTCCTTTTGCCATGCCATCAGTTGGATGTGGCCGTTCCATCCAAATGGCCGTTACTGCATCTTCGACAATGTGCCCCAACAACATCTCAGGATGGGTGGCGACTCGAATACCGAGCCGACGAGTAAGAAACCAATCTCGTTTACACCGTTCCCATGTGACTAATGATGATGCGCTTAGACGACGTCTGCTACGAGCGTGTACGCCCGTCGATTGTGGGATTACCGGCATCTGTCTCAACCTACGTAGAAATACTCACCATTCGCTTTCTGCTCGCGGTCTTTGCGACTATTGATCTTGTTAATCCTCGGGCGATGACTGTCATGATCTCGCCTGAAAGTTATTTCGACTTGTTCTAGGAATCGATTCATTCCTTTGCGCAGAGGCAGAGGGCCTACAGCCAATCCGTTAGATCCCCCCTCACCTTCAAAGACAAGTAAGGAATCACTTACGATGTCGATGAAATAGATATCGTGGTCGATTACCATGGCTGCCTTTTCATTCACTTCCATGGTTTTTCTAATCGCTTTCGCTGCTTCCATTCGAGCATTTGCATCTAGGTGGGCACTGGGCTCATCTAGAATATAGAGATCGGCTTCTCGGCCTAAACAGATGGCGATGCTGACCGCTTGCAATTCTCCTCCCGACAATTTCCGGGCATCTTGTTCCAGTAATGTATGGACTTGTAGTGGGCGAATGACAGTTGTGTGAAATTCACCTTGACGCCATTTCATTCCCAATTCACTATCTAACCAGAGTTGTACGGTTCCTGCGAACTCGGGTTTGACATGCTGAGGTTTGTAGGAAACTTTGGCTTCCATTGTACACCAACCTGCATCGATCTCCAATTCCCCCGCAATCATTCGTACCATAGTCGTCTTGCCGGTTGCATTGGGCCCAACAACCCCGACAACCTCGGAGCTGTGAACTTTACCCGTATCTGTCTTCAGATGGAATGTGCCTTGTGTTTTCTCCATGTCACCCCATTCCAGTATTGGGTCGCCAATTTCTTGGTTGCGCATCCGTCCACGTAGGAATTGAATCGGTTTGTCTCTAATTCTGATATTTTCTTGCTCGAGATGACCATCAAGATAGGCGTTTATCGCCGTTCTTGCTGAGCGAGGTGGTGTGAAAATTCCGTAGGCAGCTCGTTCTCCATAGACCACATGAATGAGGTCACAAAGAACATCGAGAATCGCCAAGTCATGCTCGATGACGATGACACGTTTACCTGACTCTGATAGTTCCTGGATAATTTTCACAACCCGCATCCGTTCGTAGATATCCAGATAGGACGAAGGTTCGTCAAAGAAGTAGACATCCGCATCTTTCAGCAAGGTCGCTGCTATGGCTACCCGTTGCAGTTCACCACCGGATAGTTCCGGTAGTTTTCGTTCAAAGAGATGGTCGATGGCCAAGGCTTCGCTGACTTCAGTGATTACTCCACGTTGGTCAATCCGTTCCAGAAGAGCACTGACCTCACCATCGAATGCTCTGGGGATCTTGTCGACGTATTGTGGTTTGACAGCAATCCGCACCTCATCTTCTGAGACACTGGTCATGAAATCGCGCAACTCGCCTCTGGGAAATGCTTCGAGCACATCTTCCCATGGCTGCTCACCTGCTAACCAATCTCCGAGGTTGGGCCTGAGGGTTCCAGACAGCAGATTGATGGCCGTAGATTTACCCATTCCGTTGGCTCCGAGGATTCCGACCACTTGTTCCTCACGAGGAACGGGAAGTCGGAAGAGTCTGAATCCATTCTCTGAGTAGCGATGCGTCATATCGGATTCCAATTCCTGAGGTAAATTGGTGATAATCAGGGCATCAAATGGACATTTGTTGATACATATTCCACAACCAATACAGAGTGGTTCAGAGACAATGGGTTTTCCTGAGCCCTCGTTCATTACGATACATTCTATTCCATTGCGATTTGGTGGGCAGAACGCTTCGCATTCAGCGTTGCATTTCTTAGGTTGGCAGCGATCATCCAACAGTACAGCTACACGCATATCTCTACCCTCCTTGTTTTGTCGCCTCTGCCGTCATTTTTAATCGGTTGCGTGGCTCACCATAGGTGAGCCCGAGTTTTTGCTTGTTCAGAAGGAGAAGAAGCGGTGTCGCAGGTATACACCCGCGGCAACGGTCAACTTCTCGGCCTTGCTCAATTTGACACGTTCAGTGAACACATCTCCGTTGGATCTTTCGATGCGACGCAGGATGCTGCTGTAGAATGCCATCATGGCGGCTGGACTGTAACGGCTTTGCTTGGGTAGTAGTGGCAATAGTTTGAACGCCTTGTCTCGGTAGACCTTGACTCTGGAACAGTATTCCTTCACGAACGCCTTCCAACCAGGATGGTCCAGTAAGCGACGTCCGGACATCATGACCTCCT
>JAPYUB010000150.1 GCA_029942125.1 Candidatus Thalassarchaeaceae archaeon
CGGGTGTTGTAACTGCAACCGACTTCACTGGAAACTACACACGCAGTATTCTACACAACCATTCCTACATGGGAACAGGAAATCTCCTAGGCCAAGGAACATTTGTTGGTACAATCACTGATTCATCTGGAATCGCATGTGAGAATGGTTCGATGCCCGATTCATCGACCTACTGTCTTGAAGATGCAAATGTGACTGATACCTTCCTAATCGATGGTGATGTCCAAGGAGTAGATGGCCGATTCACCTCAAATGGGACATCTTTCTTCACGACACCGATGTATCGAGAAACTATCATCGGTTCAGGCACATTCGTGATTGATTCCTCAGATACGAACCTCTCTTCGTATGGAACCCTCAATGGTACAGGCACCTTCTATGGAACTGGTCATTTCAGTGGAGACATGGTCAAACCCGGTTCATTCCACCTTGTAGATGCCATTCCCGGCACCTACCACGTGGCCGTACTCTTTGAGAACGGTGAAGAATCGGTTCTACCGATGCCGCTGATTGTCCCTCTTTCACGACATAGCTCTGAAGCGATGAACATCGAATTGTTATTGCCTGGAACTTGGATTCAAGGAACGACCACCATGCTTTCCATGGATGGCGGCCCAAGCGAAATCGTTACAGGTCGTTTGGAACTTGTGGATTTCCAAGACATGGATGCCAATGTCACAGAACCTTGTGGTGATATTGCATGGTCTCCATGTTGGTTTGAGACAGATGAGAATGGTACATTCGGCATCGGTCCTGTATTAGAAGGCGAATATGTAGTCATCATGGACCGTGATCAGGATGGATTTGATGAATATCGTTCTGATACAATTACAGTAACACCAGACAATGCAGGGAATGTCACACCATCAGACATCGATAAAATTCTGCCGATGTACGACATAGAATTCCTCTTATTGGACCATCAAGATCAGCCTGTTGAAGGACAGAACCTCACGTTTTCCAACCAGTTCACGCCAATCACAATTGACGCACGTGACAATGGCAATGGATCGTACAACATCGAATTGCCTCGCGACACTTGGGTTGTCGAGAGTATTCTAGATGACGAATACATCCTTTACGAAGAGATTGAACTTGAAGAGAACATCACGGGCATGGTATTGCAGTATGTTGAATCCGCTTGGGTCAATGGCACTGTAATGTATGATTTGAGCGACAAACCAAACGAGGAACCTGAACCCTACTACAATCAGATGGTCAACATCCAATGGGGTGGCAGCATCACTGAAACAACAATGACAGACGAGAATGGAACGTTTGCTTTCCAAATTCCTGTGGGCGTAGAGGTGAACTTGACCGTACATGTGGTCGTTGGAAACCTGCTCGCTGGTAAGCATTTCACTGTGCCAAGTGGAGGGATCGACTTCTCTGGCGAGGATGATTCCTTGTATCCACAGAACAGTGTGGGCGCTGCAGGTGATTTATTCCTGTATGATATAGGTAATTCATACACACAATCAGTCCCTGGCTTCGGTGATTATCCATTCATGTTGGAGACTTTCGATAGTTTGACTGGTGTCACATGGCAATGGCCAATCGACACATCTCAAGGCCGATTCTCAGCTCGAGTATTGGAAGGTGGAGTGAACGAAACCAGAAACTGGACCCTCAGCATCAATAATGAGGCTCTGAAGGTCGAACCATACACATACTCACCATCGGGAGACAATGCAACACTGTATCTTATTGCAGAACCAGCATATGTGAACACAACGATTGTGACATTTATCGATCATTCCACTGATGGAAACCGGTCAAATGGAACCGCACTGTCCCTAGACTTCAGTTTGATTCCAACCAATGCGTTCGATGATTCCGGAAATGTCAACATCAGTGCAGACGACGCTCGTTGGGATAATGGTACGATTGAACTAGAACTTCGTATTGGTCGGTGGGGCTTCGAAACTGATGCAAAGGTTGCACGTGATGAGAATTCTACAGATTACAACACCCTCCTATCGAACTCTAATGGCATCATCGAAATCGCAATTGGTGCTGAGGATCATGAAGCTGAATTGGGCTTCTTACCAGAATGGCACACTGCAATCACATTACGCAATGAATCTGGAGGTTCAATGGCCAACTGGACTGTGTACTTTACACAGGTCAATGGTACTGACTCATTCACCATTGATACGGATGAAAACGGTACGATTGTAGAATACTTCCCAGAAGGGGACTGGTTGGTTCACATTCTCGATTTCATCGACGATGATGGAGACGAAACCAATGATGATCCATTGCAGACCTTCCGTGCTACACTGAGCATTGATTCCAATACACCAGGGACGAGTATTGAATGGCAAACCGTTGAAGCTGCTCAATTCAACCTCACGCTAGTAGAAGCAGGTAGCGGTGAATTGCTGAGTGGATTCTCGGTCACCGCAATCAGTGAAGATGGGCTTGGTGAATTCAGCCTTGGCCCCAGCGATGAATCGGGCCTGATTGATGGTTCTCTGATGGAGGGCTCATGGACATTGAGCCTAAATCGAACGGACAACAATATGCGTTGGATTCTCGACAATATGACCTTTAATTTCACCTCTGGTTCAGGAAACCATGACACAAATC
>JAPYUB010000151.1 GCA_029942125.1 Candidatus Thalassarchaeaceae archaeon
GCGGTGACTACATCGATACTGGTGCCAATCGTTTCTGCTGAATAGGCGGCACTGGAAACATCATGCATCGGTGAGAGGGAAACAAGCAGTCCCGCCAAGCCGAGCATTCCACCAGATGGTTGCTCTGTACTCACAGAAATTCCTCGTTCATTCAAGGAAGATTGGATTGCTTTTGACGAACAAGTGAGGTGGATATTGTCATCACCGGGTTTGGCACTCAAGCCAGCAAGAACAAGGAGTAATTGCGTATTAGATGCTGCTGCAAGTTCAAGAATCGTAACCGCCAACTCATGTTGACCTCGAGGCGTCATCGGTTGACCATTGCCTGTGATTGTGATGACTGTCTGCTCATTGTCCAATGACACAGAGTGAATAGAAAGGTGCGGAGGAGTCAGCAGGCCATCCTCTAGAATTGAATGGGGAGGCAGATCCGGATGAAGGATGCGGGCAATCATCGATGATTCATGCTGTTCGTTGAGGGTATCTAGAACCAACTTCCCCACATTTCCGACGCCGGGGACCGCCGCGATTATCAACTGATGTTCTGGGAGAGAATTGTCCCCAGTCCAATGAATCGTAGTACTCATTCCTCCTCATCCTCCGGAGATGGAAGATTGGCGGCCCATTGTTTGGATTCAACGTCCTTGAGTTTACGGCGAATGTCGGCACGCGTATCTTCAGGGGAGAATCGCATCGGTCCTGCCGCTTGGGCTTGAGCTCCACATTTTTCACAAGTCTCGGAAAATCCGTACGCACCACAGGCGGTGCATTTCTGCAGACGAGTCCGAGCCATGTATCATGCCCTCATGGTGCGGCCTTTGAACCTCTCTCTCTGAGAGAGGGTCAGCGGCGTGAGATTTCAACTACACCGATTTCATCGCCGATGTTCTCAGCGATGGCGGCTTCGACAAGTTCCCAGTGAGATTCGGCAACCTCCCAATCAGGAGCTTGGAGTTCGATACGATATTCTGGTGCACCGTCATAGTAAGCCGCAATCTCGACCTCGGCGGATTTGGATGAGCACTTTTCAACCGCGGTCAATGCCTTTCGAATGGCTTCAATCCCTTCACTGCCGTGAATCTGAATGTTGGCAACCGCACGAATGTTGACGAATTCAGGAATGATGTTCTCGATGGCGATTTCAATGAAAATCGATATCCAGTCGCCTTCAAATCCCTCGTTAGCAAGGGCGTTGTTTTCAATTGCTGTTTCTTCAAAGGCAGTGTACAATCCACCGAATGTTTCAATCAATTCGGAGTGCATTAGAGTGACTTTGGCATCATCCCAACCGGAACGCTCACCAACGATTCGCAATAATTGTCCTGCGCGTTGTTTGTTCTTCCAACGCTGTAGTGTGTCCCTTCGACGCTCATCACTGACCGACTTGATGCTAAGTTCTACACTTTTCTTGTCCTTTCTGACCTTCAGTGCCTTGGCAACAACACGCTGTCCTTCACGAACGTGAGATTTGATATTCTTGACCCAACCAGATGCAATCTCGCCGATGAAAATGAATCCATCTCTTCCTGGATATCCATCGAGTTCGACGTAAATGCCGTTTTGTTTGACAGTTGTAATGGTACAGACGAGGAATTCGCCGAGGTCTGGCCAACCGGCTTCTTCTTCCGTCATTCCCCTAGACCCCCCGTTCACTCGAGGATCTCAGCGACGGTTGCGCCTGTCAATTGCGCTTTACCACCCGCAGGGCGTGCAAGGACGGAACCACATACACTGCAATTAATCAGCGTAGTAGCCCGTTCAAAGATAATCTGTTCATTGCCACAATCACGGCAATGTACACGAAGGAAATTACTGGTAGCCATCTGTTTTCACCTGGTCTCACTTGTCGACGAGTTCAAATTTCTTCGCTCGCTTGCATGGGGGAGTGTGAGCCTTTCCGGTTTCGGTACACCGATAGAGGATGTTGACCCTCTTTGTCGGCTTTTCGCGACCTTCCGGCTTTGGCCGGGGGAAACCACGGTATCCCGCAGTCACTCGACGGAATCGGCGTTGACCCCATTTGAGTTCACTTGCACGGCGCTTCTTGACACGCTCAATGGTGTGCATGGTGTGGCGTCCAGCCTTGGGGCTGTAGCGCTTAACCTGTCGTGGCATCTTGACCATTGTTTAGCCTCTTCACCGTGTGGGTGCGAGCCTGCGACCATCGACCCGTATATGAGGGTGTCGCGCGCGAGGGGGATTGAAATCGAGTGACTGCGCGGCAAAGGCAGTCAATGTTGATGAACCCTAACCAATGGCGCTATACCGATGTCTAGCCTTGCAGACCCATGGATTGGCTTCTGGCTACCGTTGGGGTTGCTCTGTCTGGCAACAGGATTCTGGTTGACGGATCGGAAAGATTTGCGCAAACGTCTTTCCGGGCCGATTTTCTTTGTGTCGGCGGTATTGATTGTGGTATTCGGGTCAAAAACTAGAGGTGGAGATTCTTCTGAAACCGCATTGTTAGCCGTTCTGCTTCACATGTTAGGGCCGGTCGCATTGATGGCGATTGGTTCACTCATTGCGACGTTCGCTGGACCTTCTCCAGTGGGCCCTCTTCCCCGTGGAT
>JAPYUB010000152.1 GCA_029942125.1 Candidatus Thalassarchaeaceae archaeon
GTTGATGTTGACCAGCTTGTTTGCTGCAATCGACTTCGCTGATGAGCTAAAAGATACGAACGAAATGGAAACGGGTGGCCGTGCAGCGTACGAAATTACGCTCCACGACGTCCTGCAGCCACGAGAAACATTCGTGGATCAGGGCGGTAACACTCGTAATGGAATAGACATTGGTGACATCGTCTATTTCCGGCCGATCATCATTAATGATGGTGACAACGCACAGAATGAATTTAACATTCGTGTGACTGTTACTCCAGCCGGAGATAACGTACCAGCAGTAATCGACAATCTCGATGATGCTGTTTGTCCCGGTGATATAGCAGTGACTGGATGCAGTTTCAACACACTAGCATCTGGTGACTTCTTGGGCGGCGGTAACTACCGCGTCCAAGCAGAAAGTGGCGGTGACCTATCTTGGTCGCCAACAGTTCCTGGCGAATATACCATTAGTGTGGAAATCGATCTTATTGATTCTACACAAGACACGGACCTGAACAACAACGCTCTTTCATACAGCGTCACTGGTCAACACTACCGTGACATTGGTGTCGATCTCTGCTGGACAGATGGCCCTGGTGGCGACTGGAGGGCTGAGGGTGGTCATGAGAATGCGCAGGGCGCAGGTCCACACAACTTCGCACTTACGGCTACTGCCGAGGGTTCATTGGAATGGCAACCCCGTTCAACATTAATCTCACTCGTGTTCGATGGCGATTTCCAAGCAGACCAAACTGGCTTGGATTTGAATGACGGAAATGGTGTGACACTACAAAGTTCATTCTCTGTTGAAGTCGGAGAGACAGCAGCAGTCCACGTCTGGCAAAACGCATCCACCCCGGATGCAACGGTGACAGATCCCAATGATATTGCTGACAACCCCTGTGCGAATGGGGACAACCCCTGCACACAGGATCGTGAAGTGATGGTCTTTGAAACGACTTACACATACCACGGTGTCTTGAAGGGCGACCCCGGTTCACAAGGCAGTACTGAAAGCCCAAATACGTTCTCGGTTACTGCAATGTTGGGAACTTTTGATTCCTTCGAGCCTGCAGCAGGCGCAGCAGGTGCCGGTCCTGGCGGACCTGGCGGCGAGGATGAAACCCAGTCCATTATCTTGAAGGAGAATACCTTGGATTATGATGACCGTACAGGCAACAATGATGGTAGCCTCAGTGGTTACTTCACAGTCTTCCACGATGTCGCCCTAACCTCTCTTACTGGCGGCGCCAATATGGCAACTGAAGGAACTCTGAACGTCGGCGTTAACCGCCTAGCGGCCATGGTTCTCTTCGGAGGTTCAGAAGACATGAATTCCTACGATTGGGATGTTACGTTCACCGTCACTGATGTGAACGGTGCCGATGCACTCATGGGTGCTCCTGGATTGGCTAATGAATGTCTGGATGAAGATCCAGAGGTTGATTACTCACACGCAAATCTCGGCCAAATGGCTCCAGCTGCCCCTGAAGGTACTGCTTGCCTTGACGTCGATTTGCAGCCTGGCCGATACACGGTCAGTGCAACGGTGTCGATGATTAGCGAAACTAGTACACCTGATACTGCAGTCGACATGAACTCCGGTAACAACCAGCGTGGTACCTTCTTCGAGGTCATCAACGACAACCCAACCGTGTTCATGACTCTGGATGATATCAGCCGTGATGGTGTTTCAGTCGAAGCTCCAGTCATTGTTGGTGACTTCGTTACTATGCGTGCGCGAGGAACAGACAGTGAAACTCCCTCCGAGGCACTGATGTACTCATGGACTCGAATCGCCGCAGGTGGCGATTTGATGGACATGTTTGAGTGCGATCAGTCCGTTTGTATGATCGAGACTGACCAGTCATGGATTGGAACCCACCCAGTTACTGCAACTGTAACTGATGGAAACGGTGCATCTGCATCGGACACCATGAATATGGCCGTTTGGAACACTTATACGGTCGACATGGCCGTCACTGGTGCGACAATCAGTTACTCTCTTGTTTACAGTGGAGGAATTAATTACAACGTATCAGCCACTGATGGCGATTCGTACACTGGTGTGCAGTTGGGTACCAACGCAGGAGCCTTCGACAGCGTCGTCTCCATGGATTTGGACGTGACCAACATTTTCCAGCCTGGTGACATTGGACCAGAATCAATGACCATCGACTTCGCGGGTGATGCAACGACTCCATGGGGCCTATGGTACCAGCGAACCGTTGAGTCTCCATGGACCTACATCGCCGTGACAGTTACAGCTAGTACAGCCGGTGGCGTAACGATGTCATTCGCTCACGATGGTGGCCTTCAAGGCAACCTTGGTGGCGGAACCTACGCGATCTTTGATGTCGCAACTGCAGGTGCAGAACCACCCGCAACAGGCGTCACAGGACTCACAGCAACCGCTCAACCCAGTGCACAAGTTGCACTTGATTGGGGCTATGGTGATGACAGCCTTCTCAATGTGAATGCAGACACAGTGAACCTCTACTGGTGCGCTGGTGTAGACTGTGACGCTTTGACAGGCACAGCCA
>JAPYUB010000153.1 GCA_029942125.1 Candidatus Thalassarchaeaceae archaeon
ATGCTGACATGGGTCCATTTGCTCGACGGATTCGTTGGAATCTCTGTGTTGACAATGATATCGTATATGCTCTACTCTATGGCATTACACGGATTCCACATTCCGTTTGCTGTCCTAGCAGGCATAATCTTGGCCAAAGTACCTCGTCTGACACCTCGAATGAGAGAGAGAAGGCTGGATGAAGCAGAGGACGAGGTTGCGGATGGAGGAGAAATGAGTTATGTCAAATTGGATGTCCCAAATGCTGTCGAAAAGCGGCCGATTCAAGCATTGATGGCTCTATCTCTCGCCTTCATTCTTCTCTCACACATTGTGATGATCGAGATTGCTTCACATCCAGAAGTCGAGGCGCAAACCGAGGGTGATCGGATGCTACGGGAAGCGATTGCGAATCTGCCTAAGGATTCGGTACTCTACACTGAAACGGCTCACTGGGGTATTCTCTACGATGTAAATACTGATTTGGGACTGACCAGTTTCCCAAGTCTAGGGCTACTCACAGTGGATGAACGAATTCAGTGGGATGCTGAACGTGCAATTCTATCAGATGACGTCTCAGAAATCAATGAACTTGGAATTACGCATGCCGCAACATCTCCACGGGGACAGATGGGGCACTTTCTCGCCGAGAGTGAATATTGGGCGATATTGGCCGAACAAAAAGGCAGCCGATTGTGGCAATTCGAGTCTATGCCAACTGAGGCGTCAGTCAAGACCAGCGTCACGACTTTTCCCACACAAGAACATTGTCTGGAAGCGTGTGAATGGCGGCCCGATGCATGGGCCCATGCAGATAATTCGCATCTCGGTCTTCGTCCTGACCACACCACTTTCCTTACCGGTGGTGGATTAGACTTTGATAGAATCGAACTGCCACGTCAACATCGGGATACCGATCTCATGATTGGATTGCAGATTACCGCACCCGGTGAAATCGATGTTGAACTCATCGTATGTGATTTGGGAACACAGAACTGCAGTGCCACGGCAAACGTTGTGGAACGGGGCGTGAGTACTTTGACGGTTCTGCATCACAGTGATTTCATGGGAGAGATTGAAGTTCACATCTCGGCCACGGTTGAAGCAGACAGTTGGTTGGACCCAGCGGGACTCTCAGGGAGAAGTGATCGGATCATTGACACTAACGGGCTCTGGGTGCATTGGATTGAGGTGAGAAATCTATGAGTATAGGTCTCACAATTCTACTGCCAACCTACAACGAGGCAGACGCGTTGCCAAAGGTGGTTGAAGCTCTACCTATTGATGCCCTCAAAGACGCAGGATGGAATCCTCGTATTGTCGTCGCCGATGGAAGGAGCACGGATGGCACGCAGGAACGGGCCGCAGAACTGGGCTTAGAACTGATTGTTCAGGGACCTGCAGCAGGAAAAGGGTTCGGAATGCGTGAAGGGTTCGCGCGCTTCCTCGCGCATGATGACGATGTGCTGGTGATGTTGGATGCAGATGGAACCTATGCACCTGACGAGATGATGCGGCTACTCAAACATCTTGAGCAGGGTTCGTATGACGTCGTTATCGGGAGTCGGCTCAGAGGAGATATTCAACGTGGTGCAATGTCCCGATTAAATTGGATTGGAAATCATATTCTCACATGGTTCGCCGTCGCCTTGTATCGCGTATTCATCAGCGATGTTTGCACTGGATACTGGGCCTTCCGTCGCAGTGCAATCCAGAAGATGTCATTGAATTCAACAGAATTTGAAATTGAGGCCGAGATGTACACGGCTTGTGCCACTGAGGGACTACGAATGAGTGAGGTGCCCATCTCCTATGCACCACGTATCGGTGAGTCCAAACTTGGATCTGTTGGAGATGGAGTGCGAATCCTTCGCAAACTGCTCGTGCGTAGGATGTTCCCACGACCTGTGAACAGAGTCTAATTAATCCTCTTCTTCCACTTCAGCAACGGCCCTTTTTGCGGGTTCAATGGCTGCAAGTCTGGCATTATCCTCAGCTTCTTCTGCGAGTTTACGGACACCGCTCTTGCTTCGAAGATCCTTCTTGACCTTGGCACCCAACTCTTGAAGCATCTCTGTTTGACGGATTACGTTTCCAGTTCCGCTAATCAATTGAGTTTGTGCCTCATCATAGGCAGCCCTTGCTTGTCCAAGTTCAAACCCAATTGCAGTAAATGACTCTAGGAACAAGGTGACCTTATCATGAAGCAACCCGGCTCTTTTCACTAATTCCAACTGATTCCGAGACTGATTTTCACGCTTCCACAATTCTTGTATTAGTAACAAAGACAACATCAAAGATGAGCCGCTTACAACCTTAATTCGACGGTTGCCCACCAAATCTTCGTAGAGACTTGGATCCGCCCTCATTGCATCGATGAAGGCACTTTCCAAAGGAACGACCATCAAAACGAAGTCAAGGGTGTGAATACTTTCCATTTGTTCGTAATTCTTAGAGGCCAAATTCTCTGAATGTTTTCGAATCGAGGAACAATGGGCCTTCATAGCAGCCAGTGCTTGACTCTCGTCCTCAGC
>JAPYUB010000154.1 GCA_029942125.1 Candidatus Thalassarchaeaceae archaeon
GTCCTGATGAGCAGATTGGACATCACGATGAGACATGTTCTGGCGAATCCCACTTCCCTTATGGGCATTCGGTTCTGATGAAGGGATTGAAACCCCTGCATATCCTTTGAAATAGGTGAAAAACGCACTGATTCAAGTAGTACGACTCAGAGGGTAGGGACTGCGCAGCGCCTCAGTAGAATGGATTGGTTCCTGCTGCATGATCGGTGATGTCAACGACACCAGTAATGCCCTCGACCTCATCCATAATCATCACTTCAATGCCTTGCTTGAGAGTCACATCGGCCATGCCACAGCCCTGGCAGCCGCCACCAAAGGAAATTACTGCCTGACCCTCATCAATGCCAACTAGACTTACAGTACCCCCGTGTGAAGCCACAGCGGGATTAACCTTCGAGTCAATCACTTCAGCAACCGCCTGTTCAGTGGGGTCAGCCCACAGAGGATTGGGATTCTCAAAGTGGAACCCGCCGCCCATCAAACTCTCCTTGAAGTCCAAGGTTGCACCATCCATGTGCACCGCGCTCTTCGCAGCAATCGAGACGATCACACCATCCACTTCGCAAACAACATCGTCATCAGGTGCATCTTTCTGTGAAATTAGTTGCAAATCGTACTGGAATCCGTTTGCACCACGACCAGTAATGGCCACGCGGAGAACCAAGGTATCTGCCTCATCAGCCTGTGCAGCAAAGCCCGCCAACTTCTCTTTGGCCAGGTCGGTGATGGTCAGCATGGGCTCCCCTTCTTCTTGATGCGTGCCGCGCCGGTCCTTTGAATATGTGTATAATCAATATTGAAACAAAAAAAGGGCCCCCAACAGGCACCCGAAGGTGCCTGCTGAGGGCTTGTGTGTCATTCTAGGGGTTTACAATCCAATAGGTTTGACTTAGATTCCACCAGTGACGCGGCGTCGGATGAAGCCTGCTCCAAGTAGTGCAATGGTACCGAGGGTTGAGCCAGCCGCAGCCTCGCCAATGTCGACAATAGCGCCGCCATTTTCATCCTCAACAAGAGGCTTGTCCATGACATCGCCAAGCTTGTCCATCAATTTCTTGTCCGTGGTAGGAGCCTTGTCCAACTGACGTACATCGTCGATTCTCTCTGCATCCACTCGAATCGGACTGTGTCGTGGACCGGTATCTCCGATGTCAGGTCGATCCATGTCGTCTAGATTGTCGCTGTCATCATCGCGGTCATCGTGGCAGTCTTGTACCTTCCACTTACCTTGGTAGACACCGCCGGTGCCCGAGTCGTTGAGTTCGTAGTGACCCTTCAGGATCCCGTGCATGGGCTCGACATCTGTTCCGATGGTTCGCCATTGTGCGCGGAAGTGTTCGTTTCCGTAGCCACCAGCCCACTCTGCAACCGCTGTACCGTTGACAGCAGCCATGCCGTGGACGTTGCCATCAGCATCGAAGGTGCCCCACATGTTTGCGATAACATCTCCTTCCGCGTTCATGACCAGACCGCGAACTGTGCCGCCGCCGTCATCACCAACAGTGAATATGCCGCGTAGTGTTCCGCGTACACAGCGCTCATCAACATCAGGTGGTGAGGGCATCCAGTTCCAGACGACGATTCCGTCGAAGTTGGCCAGACGTGCTCGAAGATCCTCGAGCAGCATGGTGAAGACGTACATGTCGTAATCGCCATCTTCGTAGATGACGATGACCGTCACATCTGCAATCTCGCCGTCGGTGTTGACAATCACGACAATCTGTGTGATTTCATCCTCTCGGGAGTCCAATACATCATCCAAAGCGTCACTGTCATCTCGATCGTTTTCTTCTCCAGGTGCTTCGTGGTACTCTTCGTCCAATTCATCACCGGAGTCGTCTTCGACCTCAGGACCCTCTTCGTCGTTGGATTCCTCTTCTTCAACGTCCTCATCGGTGCCGTTGTCGGAATCGTCCTCAAGAACATCGAAAGAAGCGTAGTCCCAGCACATTGTGGTGCGCTGTCCATTATCCGCAGATTCGACGTACGCGTGGAAATCCTCGCTTGCGTCAAGAGTGCTTGGTAGCAAGACAGAGAACGAGCCGGTGTTGTTCTCGATGCTGCTATGATAGTACTGCGCCCCCCATCCACTGAATACAGAGACGTAGACCTGCGAACTTACTGCACCGGTCATCGACCAGTTCAGATTGAGCATGTCACCAGGTGAGACACCAAGAGGGGATACATTGAGAGAGGATGCTCTGAGCGAAAGTTCGCACGTCAAATCCTCTTCTTCCCAATCCTGCATCAACTCATCATAGATAGCGTAGAATTCCACTGCCGGGTCATCTGCTTCCATGACGCGGTCGTAGTCCAACTGGGAGCCGCGTAGTTGGTAGGCCTCGTCAGCCCAGTGTATGCGCGAACCCTCGTACTCATCGTAGTCCTCTGAATCTGCATCGAGTGAATCACCGTCATTGGATCCACTGAGTTGAGCAACCAAATCGACGAGATTGATATCC
>JAPYUB010000155.1 GCA_029942125.1 Candidatus Thalassarchaeaceae archaeon
GTAGACCCACGGTTCATGGCAATCACTGCTTGGTCGAATTCTGTGGTCATCGACCAAGCAATCGTATCAGTTCCATTGGAGAGAGATTCGTATGTCCCCTGACGGAGTGCTTCTGAGTCTTGTCGCAATTGGCCGATGGCACTGATATTCGCCATCAGAGATGATTCGCGCGCGTTGAGATTCGAATCGGTTCGCAAAATATGACGATTGTCGGGGTCCGCGCCCCCATAATCACCGTACTCATCGCCTTGATAGATGATCCCTGCCCCAGGCGTTGTCAACAACCAGGTGTAGGCCTGCAATGCTGCCTGATAGGGGTCATCGGTTCCGGGCTGGCCAGGCAATCCATCCTCTTCCCATTGATTCCACGCATCATCTGTACCGGAGTCAGCGCGACTTGCGAATCGTGGCACATCATGACTGCTGACGAAAGGAGCCATAGTTGCCCCATCGACATACTGATCCTGACTTCGTGCGGTCCAATAATCGAGGTGCTGGTAGTCCATGTTTCCAGAGGTGAACACGTTGTCAACCACAGCATGGTATAGAACGAAATCAGCTTGTCCATCGAGCGCATTCGGACCGATGTAGTTGTTGATGGTTCCATACTCTTCGACATTTTCTTCCAGAGTATGTCCAGACCATCCCATCGCAGTCTCGCCCTTCAGAAAATAGTTGGTCCCAGCTGTTTCAAATCGCTCATTGATGCGCACTGCAAGATTGGTGATGGCAAGATCCTCAACATGCTTGACTGCATCGATTCGCCCTCCATCGAGGTCGAAGGTCTCCATCCACCACATCACATCTGAGATCAACTGCTCACTGGCCTCACGCACGCGCCAATTGACATCGGGCATGTATGGACGGAACATGCAATCGAGACGATTCTCGGTCCAACCGCAGTTCTCCTCCCCACATAGACAGCCTTCGTTGAACCATTCAGGGTTATCTGTGTAATAGGGGTGATCTTCGTGAACATGATTGATGACAAAATCACCGAGGACGCGGATACCGACATCGTGTGCTGCCTCGACCAATGCTCCCAGTTCAGCCTCGGTTCCCAATCGTGAATCGATTTCTCGGGCCGCCACCGGCCAGTATCCATGATAGGCGGAAACTGGATTCTGTTCATCAGCAGCAAGTTCAGTGCCATCGGCGGCAGCGTTGAACGGCGTCAACCACAGCGCATTGACACCAAGATTGGTGAAATATCCAGACTGAATCATCTGGGTTACTCCAGTGAGGTCTCCACCCATCCAGTCAGCACCTTGTGCAGCATTGGTTGAAAGTGGATCATTGGTACCATCACCATTGACGAAGCGGTCTGTCATCACCATGTAGATGAGTGCATCTTCCCAGATGAAATCCGCCTGTGGACCATTCCAGAATGGAAGAAGAAGGTCCTCGGCTTGATTGCCATCGACGTCCTCTCCAGTGATGTGTAGTGTGTTCTTCCCTTCGGGAAGTGTTGACAGGTCAAGGGTCCATGTCCACGTCTCTTCGTCCCACAGACCGGTGGCCAGTGCGAATGGCGTTGATTCAGGGGCTCCGCCGTCGGTTCCGGCATGCCAGAGTACAGTCAGTAGGCTGTTCTCAATCGAGTGCGTGAACATCGGCTTGGATGTATCCTCAACACGTATCACGCTGTTCTCGAACCCTCCACAGTAGCCGCGATAGGGTTCAGATGGATCGAAAATCCAATTGTCATCGACAATCAACTTGTAGCAGTACATTCCGGGGTCGAGAGCCAACGAAGCCGTCCACTCGCCTCCTGCTTCAGTAAGATCTCTGCGAACATCCCAATCATCCCACTCGCCAGAGACCTCCACACTCGTGGCCTCCCCCTCCCACGAGAACGTGGTCAGAGTGGGACGAGAACGAATGGGCTCAGCCGGTGCCTCGACGACAATGGTAGCAGTCATCGAAGAGTGGAAATTACACTTGTACTGGTATGTTCCCGGTGTTGTGAAAGTAAACGTAAAAGTCGCTGAATTCGACAACGTTCCCGAATCAAACGAGACGGGCCCACTGGTACTGGTCGCTGTGTGGGAGAACGAATCCAAATTGGTCCAAGTGATGCTATCACCAACTTGAATCGTAATTGTATTCGGAGAGAATGCCATGCTTTGTATATCCACCGAATGGTTGGTCGAACGCCCCCTATCTGCATCTACATCGTAGATGATAACAGACGAGAAGATTAGCAGAATCACAAGGGATATCGCCGTTCGCATGAGTTTCACTCCTTCGGGAAGAGGTTGTTCGCCGTATCAACGATTTCGTCTATATGTTTACAAAGAAATCCCTTGACGAAATCATTAGTAGGATTGTTGTAAACGTCCAACGGCGCCCCATGTTGCTGCAATTCACCCTGATCTAGAATGGCGATGCGATCG
>JAPYUB010000156.1 GCA_029942125.1 Candidatus Thalassarchaeaceae archaeon
GGCAGGAAGTGTCCTTGAGCCAGCCATACCCTTCCATGACCTCTATTTTGTCCCAACGGTTCTGATTGTCGGATCATCAATTATGATTGTGAATACTGTGTTTCGTTCACTTTTCATGGACCCCATGGTACAGGCACACATCAACCATAGAAACAAACAACTTCGCAAGTTAATGAATGAAGCTCGCTTATCTAGAGATCATGTTAGGCTAGAAAAAATCCAGAAAATGCAGATGCACCTAATGCCTGAATCAACAAAGATGCAGATGGCCATGATGAAACCAATGATGTTCACGATGATATTTGTCATTGCGATTTTCAGTTGGATGTATGTGATGGTAGATGGATTTAGAGTGGAACACGTCAGTTTACCCTGGGCGCCTCAATGGGGATTCAATGGCCGGATACTTCTCTTTCCAGCCTGGATTGTTGCCTACATCACTTTGAGTGCGCCACTGGGACGAATCGTAGATAGGCACATCAAATTATTTCGATATCGCAGCCATCCTCTCGTTACTTCTGGTGAGAAATTGGAAGAACCCCTTCTGGTTCTTCTCAAAGAAAAGAAATCGAAGACTAAAAGCAGCCGAAGGACCCAACGAAGTCAACGCCGGAATAGGGGGTCTGTCGATGAAGAAGATGAAAAATCGACTTCGTACGTCCCCGGCAATCAGTTCATGCGTGGTCGAGTTCTAGAAAATATTTCATGTCCATCTTGTGCAGGTAATGCAGTCATTCGCACTGATGCGGGGCGAAATAGGTGTCAAGTGTGCCTAGAGGAATGGAGGCGTTGAATTGGTGGCTCGGCTGACGGTTAGTGGGCACCCTGGTTCAGGGACCAGTACGCTCGTCGATGGTTTATGCGGTTCACTAAACTGGCAGAAACTCAATGGAGGACAGGTGTTTAGAGATATGGCAAATGAACGAGGAATTTCACTTGAGGAATTTACACAACAATGCATGGATGATGAGATCATTGACCAAGAATTAGATGCATTGCTAACGAAAACTATGCAATCCGATGATAGTCCAGAGATTGTAGAGAGTCGATTAGCTGGTTGGTGGGCATACAAAAATGGATTACAATGCGCCCGAGTTTGGCTTGAAGTCAGTGAGCATGTGCGTGCGTCCCGCGTTGTAAATCGTGAAGGCGGAATTATCGATGATCAGTTGAATCTAATTAACGAGCGTATGGAATTAGATGGAGAGAGATATGAGCGATTCTATGGAATCGATATTGATTCCCGTGAACCATACACTTGCATCGTCCAATCGGATAATCTTGGAGTAGATGAAGTTCAGTCTCTTGTTCTTCAGCATTTGGAGGATTATTTGTGATTTCAGTAGATGCAGATGCCAAGACCTCGGCGGCTCATGGTTGCAAACCACTCGACAGGACGATCGAGCAATTGCTTGAGGCTGGAATGATAATTATTGACAAACCAGCAGGCCCCAATAGTCACCAAGTTTCAGCCTGGGCAAGGGATATTCTGGGTCTTGAGAAACTTGGCCACGGCGGAACATTGGACCCGTATGCCACAGGTGTACTGGTACTGCTTTCTGGTCGTTCGATGCGATTGACCAAGAAAATACTCAATCACGACAAAACCTATGTCGGCGTTTTACGAGCATCCCGTAATTTCGATGCCGATGCATTGGGTCGAGCAATCACTCAACTCTCAGGTCAAGTATACAATGTACCCCCTGAAATATCTGCAGTGAAGATTCAAGTTCGCAGCCGCCGCATGGATACACAGTTACTCGAAATCGATGGACGAGATGCCGCGATTAAGGTCACCTGCGAGGCTGGCACATACATTCGAACGTTGGCCCGTGATCTCGGTTTACTTCTAGGACATCCAGTAAAATTAAAGGAACTCAGACGAACAAAGTCCGGACGATTCACGGAACCACAAGCAATCACACTACAGAATTTGAAAGATGCATATTGGTTGTGGCAAGAAAAAGGCGAAGATGTGGCCATACGGCGAATTCTTTCACCCATTGAATCCCTGGTAACTGAGCTTCCACAAATTATCATCAAAGATGGTGCAGCGGGTGCAATCGCACACGGTGCACCATTGATGCGACCTGGTATTGTCTCTATTTCAGAACATTTGGAACGGGGAGATACAGTACGGTTGATGACAATCAAAGGTGAGTTGGTTGCCCTTGCCTCAATGTTGACACGATCAGAATCGATTATTGAAATGAAAGAAGGAGAAGTCGCACAAACTGATTCTGTGTTTCTACCTACGGATGCGTATCCGCGTACCTGGAAGAAAGGGAATGTCTCCGCAGAATGAATATATAGAACGTTCTATGCTTGTTCAAATTCTTCAAAAATCCACGTCTCACTTTCAAGACGTATCTTCAGTTTAGCCA
>JAPYUB010000157.1 GCA_029942125.1 Candidatus Thalassarchaeaceae archaeon
TCCAGTCACTGATTATGACTGATATGCTGCCAAAATACTGCGATGTGGGTGGACCACCGAGGATTAGCAAACTCGTCGAAGGCTTGCAGGAAGCCGGTTTCAAAGCCGCCATCGCCAGATGGGGGGCGCCGGCAATTCGAACCGATGCACCCTGGCCGATTGTCCTCAAGACCGCCGAGTCTTGCTTCGACTAGCCACCGATGTACGACATCTCCACGCGCACGCGCGAGGGAGATTCTTCTGCACGAATCTCAGAGTATCGATCATCACGGGCCATCCAACAGGATTCGATGAGAGCCAGAAGGTCATCATCAGTCGCACCCTCACGCATCGGCGTCAGCAGGTCTAATCCTCGACTGGCGAACAAACAGGTGTAGAGATGACCGTCTGCAGATAAGCGGGCTCGGGTGCAATCGCCACAGAACGGCTCTGTCACACTGGTAATCAGGCCGACTTCGCCGCCTTGTGGTAATCGATAGCGCTTGGCCACCTCACCCTGATACTGCGAAGGTAGACGTTCGAGGTCCGAAAGGATGGTACGAATTTCATCAGCGGCGACCACATCTTCCATGGCCCAGCCATTGGTGGTTCCAACATCCATGTATTCGATGAATCGTGTGGCGATATTTCGCGACGAAAACCGCTCGACCAAATCGAGAATTTCTTCCTCATTGACACCTTTTTTCACCACCGCATTGATTTTGATGGGACCCAAACCAACGGAATCTGCAGCCTCGATTCCAGCCAAGACTGCCGCAACAGTGTGTCCTGAATCAGTAATCGCTGCGAAGGTCGCCTCATCCAGCGCATCCAAACTCACAGTGACACGATCCAAACCTGCCGTCGACAATGCCGGTGCATATCTCGGCAACAGGACACCATTCGTAGTCATCGCAATCTCGACATCGCGAATAGCGAGCATCGTGATGAGTTCGTGTAGATCCTTGCGCAGAAGAGGCTCTCCACCTGAAAGTCGAATTTTCTCCACACCTAGTGAGACGAACAGGCCTACAAGTCTGTCAATCTCCTCGTAGGTGAGGATGTCCACCTTGCTGAGGAAGGCGAAATCACTGCCAAAGACTTCGCGCGGCATACAGTATCGGCAGCGCATGTTGCAACGATCTGTGACTGAGATACGCAGGTCCCGCAAAGGGCGTCGACGCGTATCCAACAACTCGACCATGCACCGCCCCTTTCACTGGGCCACCCTAACCCTTTCTCATCCGCACTTAGTCGTGGGCAAGCCATAGAAACACAATTGAGATTGTAGCAATCAATCGCTGCATGTGCAACAATCTTGCACCTTTTTTCACCTGACGTGGTGGCCATTTCACACGCATGAGATATCCACTGATAACCAAAATCCACAACCCGATGATTCCAATCCAAAACATCCAGTTCCAATCACCCAGGAGAATTCCGTGTAAAGTGCCGATCAATGCAGCAGCGAATCCCAACCAATCATGGATTTTCATGTACCATCGATTCACTTTTCCAATCCAAAGTTTGACCTTTCTATCGTCATATTCAAGCATTGATGGGAGTTCCTTTCGGGCGAATTTTACAGCTGGCTTCCACAGTGCTATTGTACAGGTCAGCAATAGAAAGAATACTGCTGAGTATCCAAGTGCCTTACCGGAATCTTCGTAGGGTCCGTCATCCTCATCATCCTCATCATCCTCTTCATGTTCTTCAAATAAAGAATTGTTTGATTGAATTTTAGCAAGAATGAGAGGTCCGCCGCCGCAGGACGCAATCACCAAGAGTATCAAGGTCAGCGCAATTGCGGCTTCGATCTTTCTGCTCATCATTTCCACAGAAAATACATTGCTTGTTGTATGTATTGTACACTCGTTGAAGAAAACGTTCCGTTGCTTCAATCCGATGGGAGTCCCGGGGGGTCCCGATTTTCTTTCATATACCTCTTGAACCAAACTCTTAGTATGTCCGGAAAACGTACATATTGCATAATAGGAACAATGCTGTTGACCTTCGCGTCCTTGGGCGCTGGAATGGTTTCAGCTCAACAGAATGATGAACAGACTGTTAATCTGGAGGATCTTGGAATTCTCGAACTCAGCGTGGGCGAAGATGGGGTGATTGAAGCTCTCATGGTCAAGGAAGCCTTCTTCGCGTTCATGGACATGGATGAAGCCGACCTACCGGCGATTGAATCCATTGCCATGTGCGTCAGTTTGGGCGAAGATGGTGAACTCGTGATTTCTGACATCGATATTGACTTGGGTGAGAATCAGCCCGATGAAGTCGCTATCACACTACGACTCAGCGATGAATTGGTGGACCTCCTACACACGCAGGACATCAGTC
>JAPYUB010000158.1 GCA_029942125.1 Candidatus Thalassarchaeaceae archaeon
TGAAGATATTCACATTGAAGGTGGAAATGAAGGTGGCGATCGAATAGACGACCCCCTACCTAGGGGAATGGATGTCGAGCCTGAAGAGGTACCCATTGCATTGGATGATTTTGAATCTCGTCTTCAACGACTTAGTGAGCATCGAGAACGAAATGGAGATGATTGATTGGAACCCCTGAATTTAGGGGATATTACCCCTTTTCACACATTCGACCCCATGCAAGGTTTGGCTGCTAGAGAACTTGCAGACATACTAGACTCGGCGAGAAAAGGTGAGGGAGATGGGTTTCTAACACTCACCACAACTCATCCATTGGTTGCGAAGAAATTGGAGGCTGAAGGCATTGTTCTATCGAATGGGCGCACGGGGATTGAATGGGATGATGCGACAATCTTGTTCATCGCATTGAGGGCAACGCAACCAGATGGTAGTCCAGCTGAACCCTTGGACAAAGGTGTGTCAATGGATAGGCTTGGGAGATTTCCTACAAATGACGGGAATGCAATAGCCTATCTTCGTGCTAATCTCATCCCTGAATCAAAAGATAATCTCGGCTGCCAACTCCTCACACAACTGGATGTAGGGTTGCGAAAAGAAACACGCGGACACGACAATTTGAGTATTGGCTTTGGAGGCATGTCTCTACACGGTTGGTTGACAACAACTGATGTTACGATGCTACGAACCAATCTACAGAAATCCGCTTGGAAAGTCTCCAATAACGAATCTTTTGATGGAGGAGTTAGAGACGTTGTAAGGCACCTGATCATCATTCTGAAAACAGCAGAAAAGCGTGGCCTTGGAATTCTGATGCGAGCGCACGATTGACTAGAATTAATCATCGACCCGAGGACGCATCTTTAGCCCAGCATATCCCTTATTCCATTCAGAACGAATCGCCGGTCAATCGCTCAAACATTCTTTCATAGAGCGCAGCAGTTTGATTGATGATGTCTTGTGGCAACGCAGGAATGGGGGGCTCTTCAGTTCCAGCCTCGCGTGCAGCATAGAGTTCAGTATGGTGGCCTGTTCGAAGATAGTGTTCACGAACGAACTCTTTGGACAACGAAACAATGGTTCCATTCTCATAGTCATCAGCAGCCCACCAACGATCCTCATCAAGCGTTCCAAATGAGTCCACCAATACAGGAATACGGCCGGGACCCAAGGCGAATTCCTTCTTTCCATCGACGTGAATCAGGCCGCTCTTGGAGGCCTCTCGCTGGATGATCTCATCCACCTTCAGAACGATGTCCAAGATTGCGTCGAATTCGTCGTTGGTCAAATTTGAAATCTGGAGAGCCTCTTCGCGATCGAGCAGGCGGTCGAATTTCTCAAACTTGGTCGAAACCTCAAGATAGGGTTTCGGGAGTTTGACACCTTCTTCCAGAACCGTGCCTGACTCGAATCCAAATTCCTCAGCACCGACATCTCCGCGCTTGTATCGGCGCCAACCTCCACCGGCCAGATAGTGTCTGCAAATGACCTCGAGAGGGACGAAAACATTCTCCATCTCCGAAGGGATTTCGCCAGGTTCACGAATGACTGAAAAGCGGCGTGCAAGAACACGATCTGGCGCATTCATCTCGATGATGTGGGTCTCACAGATTCCGGCTTCTTCAACCAATCTGAACCAATGACAGGAGGTTCGATTGAGACTCTCACCTTTGCGAGGGATGAGTGAAGGGATGATTTGATCGAACACAGAAATCTGATTGGTGTACCTAAACTCAATCACATCAGGATCGTCAGTACTCCATACTTGCTTCACCTTGCCCGAGTAGAGCAGTTGCGCCATGTCTTGATTCCCTGCCGAATCCGTCTTTGAACATTGGCCATTGGGACAATCCTCAGATTAATCCTAATGCGTCCTCAATTCGATTCAATTCTGGGCCGGTAGTTTGTGAACCGGCCCATGCTCCATTATCGGTTGCGATACAACCTGAACCAACGTAGGGAGAACCGAAATTAACAGTTCCAACCATTGCTGGAACATCTAGAATGGATTCGATTGTTTCGACTTCTAGTTCGGTGACATCTGGGTGGAGCAACACGCCATGATTGTTGCAAACGGCGACGCTGCCAGGTGTTTCGTTCCCTGCTATACTGATGGCGGTACAACTGACTTTGAGAGTCTCTGAGAGGACGTCTATGCCATCTTGAGGCAGGATTGGACTCGCGACAGCACCGTTTTCGTTGACAATCAACAAATTACCAGCGGCATTTACTCCGCTTTCCATCACGACTACATCTCCAAATGAGGTTAGGC
>JAPYUB010000159.1 GCA_029942125.1 Candidatus Thalassarchaeaceae archaeon
CCGATGAACTTCTTCAATTCCGTCGGAATGAGGCCGACACACATGGCCTAAAGGCATCATTCCGGGGACAATCCACAATTCCTCATAGCATACTCTAGTTGTGGCATTACCCGGAATCATGTTCACTGCAAGGCTCTCTCTATTTGCTTGCTCGTCGTGAATATTGAAGTGCATGCCTTGCAGGGCACCTGTAGGCAATTGGTGCTTAGCCAACATACGATGGACCTTCTCAATCAACTCTTGGTATTCGTGGAATCGCAATCCTCTGCGTACCATCCATCCAACATAGGTGTTGGCCATTTCAGCAATTTGATCAATTGACAGACCATTTACAACGCGTACGTCGGGCAATCCCAATTCAGCAATGAATGTCTTGTCGCCTACATCCATACGCACTTCATATCCGGTGACATCCACACCAAGTGTGTCAGCCAACTCTTCTGCAGCATCTCGAATCTTTTCTGCTGATTCAGTGATGGTTTGCTCATCTTGTGGTGGCTCCATCCAAACAAGTTCGCCCTCGTTATTCATTGCGTACGCAAGGCCTTGTTCAATCATCTCTCTGCATCGCTTTGATCGAGCTCCACGCCCACCATAGATTACTTCTCTTTCCTCGTTGAAAATTCTGCTATCTTTCATATTCTCGCTTCCCAGAGGCCTCCGTATTCGTCGCACTATATAAAGGCGATGAATAATTAGAAAAAAATTAAATTAAAGCAAAATATACAGTTACCTTTATATAGGAGATTAGATTATATGGCGATTATGAGCGAAAATCAGACCCCTGAAAACGAAGCACCAGAGATACTTCCAGAGGAAGAGTGGGAGGAATTGATTCGGAACCAAATCAAGGAAATGTCCTGCGATTACCGAGAATTTCACAGTTTCACTGGAAACAATTTCCAAGGCATGGTTGAGGAAGAGATGGGTTGGATTCTACCCGTGATTGCCTATGACGATGAGCGCTGTCCGTACCCACTTGTGGTCGGGCTTGTTGTTCCACTCAAATGCGGCTATTCAAGACACTTCCATTTGAGCAAAGAAGAGCTGCCCATCCCAATGGCTGATCTGATGCTTGAAATTCTCCAGGCTGAAGGTTTCGTAAGATTCGGTGGCTCTGCTGATTTCCATACATCCGAAGTATTCCTTGATGCAAACATCGCTCTGTTGATGACAGAAGAAGATTACCTATTCGCTCAGGAATTTGGGTGGCTTGAACTGATGCATCAGGTCAGAACCGGTAGGCGCAGCAATCATCGATTGGCTTTCAACTATATGGGGGATTACATGACCAATGTGATGCGCAGTGCTCGAATATTGCGTAAAAGAATACGTCGACAGAGTGGAGAAGACCCTGGTCAAATCCCATATGGAGAAATCAGTGAACATCAAGAACAGTTTGATGGGAACGAGGAAACCGATGATGAGTTTGACGATTCAGAAGACTAATACCTGAACATTGGATGTGACAACCATGGTAACTCCAGCATCAGATTTGATCACCATTGGAGGTACTGTCAATCCAACTACACCAGTAGAATGGGATGATTGGGTCAGTCCTAGCAAGATGCGAAACTATGCACTTGGCGTTCCCGTGTGTGATTGGTTAGATCGAATGCGAGATAAGATAGCCGTATCTGATTTGCCCACCGATTGGGTTGGGGATGCAAGAACTGTTTCAGGATATGACCAAACACTTGATTTCACTAAAGCCCAATTTGATTTGGGAGACGGTTTTGAAGAACAGGTATGGAATTATCTCGAACCTCAATTCAACTGCATACAGGTTTGCCTAGATTGGACCGAAGCCATCCAACTTAACAGGGCAATAGAAACTCTGGATGCCATGCGTGCTGGGTACGATATTATCTATCAAGGAGTATTGAGAGACCCTGCAAATCGAATATTTGGTTCACCGGATTTTCTTGTGCGCGCAGATATTCTACCCCAAATCATCAGTCTTTCCGGATCTTCAGATGGACATGCATTGTTGACGGATGATCCTAATCAAAATGCACCTGAACTCAACGATCCTTCGGATTTAGATGAAAAAAATCCAGGTTGGCATTATTGTATTGTTGATGTCAAAGCATCATCGAAATCCAGTGCGAAGATCGGAGTTCGCGACAATACATTGAATGGAAAGAAAGAGTACAAAACTCAGTTAGCAGCATACTCACTCGGTTTAGAGGCAATGCAGGGATTCGCGCCATCATTGGCCTATATCCTCGC
>JAPYUB010000160.1 GCA_029942125.1 Candidatus Thalassarchaeaceae archaeon
GCTAACTCGGGATTTACAGGCTCTTCATCAATGGCAGTCCGAACACGAACTATTGCCCGAACAAGCGCCCGGTCAACTCTTAACCGTAACCCCCTCGAGTGGAATACTTGAGCATCGCCGCGTCACTATGCCCGGCCATCTTGTGCCGAAATTGGCTGGTGTCGAAGGTGTATTCGCTGTGTATGACGACAGCAACGGTCCCGAACCCGTTGGGGCTCTTCCTGGTGGACCAAATTCAGTGAAGTCCGGCCAGATTCATGGTGCTACTGATGCATGGGAAAGAGGATACAATGGCTCTGGTGTTCGCGTCGCTGTGGCAGATTCGGGGATTGATTTCGCTCATCCTGACCTGAACGGAACACAAGCCATCCTAGATGACCCGGGTTCACCTTACGATGGATGGGGCATTATGCATGACCCAATCTCTCTTGTTCGCTGGCAGCGTGACGGACTTGCCTATCCGAGTGCAGGTAATTCATGGTGGGTTGAGACGACAAATATTGATGCTGATTCAAACAACGATTCGATTTTGGACGCACAAGGATGGGATATCACGGGAATTCCCTCCTCGGTTTCGGGGGCCTATCATTTCGGATTGCATTCAGATTCCAAGTTGATTCAACGTGCAGGTGGAGATGTCATCATCCTCGTTGTCGACACAAAAATTTCAGGTGTATACGACACCATTTACATCGACATTGATCGAGATGGAGAATTTGGTGATGAGAGTCCCGTAAATCAAGCGAATCCAACCTATGGGAGGGATACCAATCAAGATGGCCTTTGGGACCAAAGTGCAGGGCTACTGTGGTGGATTTCGGATGGAATCAACGGTGTTCCGTATGGCGATATCTATGCTGCACGAAATGGATATCAAAATCGGGTTGCTAACTCAGGTGACCTAATCTTGTTGATGCTGAATGATGCGTCCGAAGCTGGTGGGAATCACGGTACACTCTGTGCTTCTGCAGTAGCCGCCCAAGGGGTTGTCAACAATGGAGCGGTTTTGGGTATGGCCCCGGGGGCTGATCTAATCGCTGTATCGAACCTCTATGCTGGCGGTTCATGGCTCGACTCTTTCCGCTTCATATCCGAAGGTTATGATGGCAACGCCTCCACTTCTCACGACCAAGGACAGATTGGCTCCTTCTCATTTGGCAATTCTGCTGCTCATGATGATGGCGCCGATTATTGGTCTCTGTATCTCGATTGGTTGACTCGTGTACATTCCCCTGAAACGACATATTTTGTCGCCGTAGGAAACGGTGGGCATGGGTATGGTACTACCGCATCTCCAGGGGGTGCACACGGAGTCATGTCAGTGGGTGCTTTCTCCTCAAAGGGTAGTACATGGGGCGAATCCGCCTCTTGGTCAAATCGCGGCCCCAACTCAATCAGCCGTTTGGACCCAGACATTGTCGCTGTCGGGTGGTCCGCCACAGGTGATAAGACATTGAATGAGGTCACCAATGCAAACAGTGCTTACACTACTTGGGCCGGTACGTCATTGGCTACCCCTGTCGCTGCTGGGCTTGCAGCCCTCATCTATCAGGCATGGTTGAACAATACAGGGACATGGCCGGATTCGCAATCGTTCAGAGACCTCGCCATGTCAACTGCTGATGACCGCGGTTATGATCCCCTTGTCCAAGGTGGAGGTTGGATGAATGCCAGTCGTGCTGTCGCCACACTTGATGGCGACGCCGGATCATTACTGGTGAGCCCTGCAGCATGGATGACTGGAGAGAACGAGGGAGCGCATCGTGATGGCAATCTCAACTACATCCTGCCTGGCCAGAATCAGACCATGCAACTAACTCTCTCTAACTCTGGCAACGAGCCTATGAATGTGACACTGACTCCTTCAGAACTTGCTCCTGTGGCTGGGTATCACATGGTATGGAACAGCACCGATACAGGAAATAACACGACATGGGATGGTCACCAGAGTCACCCCGATTGGGCATTCCCTATGCACATAAACGGAGATGCCAATCTTTCCCTCCCCCCTTCTACAACTCTTCTACGCGCGCGAGCCGTCATGGAAGGCGAAGCATTCGATGGAAATCAGAACCTCCAATCGGAAAACAGACTTCATCTCAGAATCTATCGTTGGACCGACAGTGATGGAGATGGGAATTGGACTTCCGACCTTGACAACGACAGTTATGTTGACGACGGAGAATGGACC
>JAPYUB010000161.1 GCA_029942125.1 Candidatus Thalassarchaeaceae archaeon
CCCATGACGGGAACTGCTCCGCCAGCTGCAACCACTGGTGTACCGACCATCTGTCCGCCACCGCCGCCTTGGACAATGATTGTCTGTGACTTGTCGTTGATAGTCAGGCCGAAAATCAGACCGAAGACGAGGAAGCAGCAACCGAGACCAAAGAAGCAGGTTGAACCTGCAGCGGCGAAGAAGCCACCCAATACTCCACCGACATCTTCGAAGAAATCGACGAGGAACTTATCATCATATTGTACCCAGCAAGGAGTAGAACAGGACACGCTGGCGGTGCCGTTCTCGTACCCACCAGCAGCATGACCTACACGAATCAAGGTCTTGCTACCTTCTGTACGATTTTCCTTTGGATCCCATTCAGTGTCACATTCTGCGGTGAAACTGTTCTCAGAATCATCCGTGTGTGTTACATCAATATTCAAACCTTCACAAGCATCCCAAGTACCATCGTCGTTGTCATCTACATATGTGCCTTCAATGAAAATGGTAAAACCAAATTCACCATTTCCATCATCGTCGACAATTTCGACTGTGCCACTGGTTGCCCCTTCAAGAACGTACTCATATTCTTCTAGATCATCGACTGAATCCTCGATGGCCATGGCACCCCAAGCGAACATACCGCCGCCAATCAATACTAGAACGAGTCCAATTCCACACAGAATCTTACCACTTGCGTGCATGGTGTTGGCTTTGTACCGGACTTCTTAATCTCACCGTACTGAACCTTGAGGCAAAGAATTGAGGATAAGTAGCACTTAGGATGTGCATGCACGCACCACCGGGACGGGTCGTCTGCTTCGGCGAAGCGATGCTGCGAACCTCGTCAGGTTTGATGAGTCCAGGGGGTTCTGAGTACAATGTCGCCTGTGCCTTGGCTCGATTGGGTGTAAGTGCATCATGGGTGAGTGCTCTTTCAAAAGACCCGACCATTATTGATCATATTGCGTTGGATTCAAGGGTACATCTGGATGTTCGACGTTCCGAATACACTGTCGGTTCATACACTGTAAATCAAGAGAAGGAAACCGTCGAGTATTATCGCTCAAATTCTGCCTTCGCCCATCTCAATCCAGCAGAATTCGACTGGAGAACAATCCTCACAGGCGCACGCTGGTTGGTTCTGAGTGGAATTACTCCTTTGCTTGGAGATGGACCTCGGTCTGCTTGGGGTGGTGCGCTGACCTTTGCAGAACTGGACGGAACACTCATCGCCATGGACCTAAACCACCGGCCCGCACTGGGAACTATCGAAGAGTTGTGGGGCATCGTTCGACCTAGGATGCGCATGTTTCACGTGCTCGTACTATCACCAGATAGTTTGGCCAGTATTGCTGAAATTGAAGGTATGTCGAAACCAACCAGTTACGAAGAGAATATTCAGGCATTGGCCGAATTGAGACGTAGGTTCCTGATCCCTCACCTCTGCTGCACATTCAAACGCCCTGAGTTGGATGGGAAACAGAAGCGTTGGTCGGTTGTCGCGCATGCCTTTGGGATGGATTCGACAGAAAATGATGCCGTCATTCATTCACCCATTGAGAATCTGGGTGGAGGTGATGCTTGGCTGGCAGGGTTCATCGAGGCATTAAGCGAGCATGGGCATGGCCCTGTATCACCCCAGATTGGTGCGCTTCGTGGAGATTTACTAGCAGCTCTGTGTCAGAATACGGTAGGTGATGTTTCGACTGTCACGCGCGAAGAACTCGATGAATTTGAATCGAAACGGGAATTTTCATCTGGAAAAAACCGATGGCTCGAAATCCCAAATGAAAGTATAGATGAGGTCAATATCGAATCAAGTCTTAATCGTCTCAGGGATGCTGGGGTCATTGCCATTCTTCGCGGGAACAATTCCAAAAGGATGCATCAACGTGGCCTAGCTCTAGCAGAGATGGGCTGCACTGCAATCGAGGTCACGCTGGACAGTACGAATGCGCTAGAGATTGTCAGACTATTACGACAGGACCTAGATTCGAATGATGTGATGATTGGCGTCGGAACAATGCTCGATGTAGGTATGATTGACCAATGCGTCGATGCAGGTGCAGAATTCGCACTTTCACCCACAAACCCATCTGGAATGATTGTGAAGTGTCACGCAGCAGGGCTTCTTGCCGTCCCGGGTGTGGCCAATAAGGACGAACTCGATGCCGCTCTCGCTGAGGGAGCACACCTCGCCAAACT
>JAPYUB010000162.1 GCA_029942125.1 Candidatus Thalassarchaeaceae archaeon
GTGATTGACTACGCGCTGGCAACAATTCGCCGAGCGGGAATTACGGACATCACTATCATCGGCAACCGATTCATTGGACAGATTGCCCAGCACGTAGGTACAGGTTTGCCTGGAGAGAACATTCACTACGTGATTGAAGAGGAACCGAAAGGTGTGCAGCACGCATTGAATTTGGCTCGACCTCATGTCGAAGGCAGTCGAATTCTGATCTATTTCTCCGACAACATCACGACCATCGAGTTCACCGATGCGGTAAGCGAATTCCGTGCTTCAAAAGATCCTCCTGGTTGCCGATTGGTGGGCCGTGAAGTCGAGGACCCTGAGCGCTTTGGTGTTGCTGTGTTCGGTGATGATGGTGGGCTTACTGACATCGTTGAGAAGCCTAAAGATCCACCTTCCTCGTTCGCTATTGGTGGAATTTACCTATTCGATGAAACCTTTTGGTCACGACTCGATTCGGCGATTGGAAGCAACGAAGGTGGCGTGTCGATTACCGATGTGAACCGGACCTATGTAGCAGAGGGAAGTGCGAGTATCATCGATTGGCCAGATTCGCTTTGGATTGATTGTGGAACACCCGATGCCCTACTAGAAGCGGCGAAGTATGCAGAGTCTGGAAGGCTCTCGCCATTGCCTTGCAATTTAAGAGAAGGCGATTATCTGCCCGAATCCTAGAGTAATCTTTGGTAAACTTCGATTGTTCCTCCAACGACCTTTGACCAAGTTCGCTCAGAGGTCACCCATTCTGCAGCGGTTGTACCCAATGCCCTTCGTTGGGGTTCATCCTGAAGCAATTCTGAGATTGTAGCTGTCAATGCTTTGACGTCTTCCGCAGGATACAGGCGCCCAGTCTTACCATCTTCGATAATCTCGGCTAGGGCTGGTAAATCAGCCATCACCAATGCACATCCGCTTCTCATCGCCTCAAATGGCTTCAGGGGAGTAACCAAACGGGTCACTCGAGTATCTGGTCGACTAACGACAAAGACATCGATAAGGTCGTAGAACTGGGCAACTTGCTCGTGAGGTACTGGACCCTCAATGTGTGCGTGCTCGCCGATTCCTATCCTTTCACAATGTGCGAGCAATTCAGATTGGCCGGCCTTAGATGAAAGGACAAACAGTTTGGCATCCATTCCTTGATTCCTCAATAGAGCGACTGCATCGGCTGTGAGATCAACACCTTCCAATTCTCGAAGGCTGCCAATGTATCCAACAACAGAGCTGTCGCCCAGTTTTGCTTTCATTTCAGAAAACAATTCAGGTGGTTTTGATTCTGATTCTTCGAGATTGACCGCATTGGGAACAATTGAGATTCGTTCTGCAGGTGCGCCTCGAGAGATGGCTTCCTTGCGAAGTGTTTCACTGATACAGATGACTGCGTCTGCGTTACGCAGCACCTTGGTCTCCATACGACGGAATCGACGATGCGCCAATCCTCCGGCCCGCCATCGCCCACCTGCGACTGCGGATTCCTCCCACATCCCGCGCATCTCATACACGAATGGGAGGTCAAGTTCACGTGCTGCACGCATGGCTGGCATACCGACTCTGTAGGGTACGTGGGCATGGATGATGTCGGCTTTCTCAGCCTTGGCAACCTCAATGATTCGAGCTGTGAAGTGCTTGAACAAGATTCGCTCTTCAATCCAGGACCATCCAGGACGAAGGGGCTTGAGCGCGAAATGGAGTGCGCGCCGCCACAGAGGTTTGGCGGCGAAGCCTTCACTCCCTGTGATTCGATCTCGACCTCGGGCTGCGGTCCATTTCATTCCTGTACCCTTGGTTGATTTCATTCGAGCTGGGTGGAGGCAACGATGGTAGGTGATGCCGTCTATTTCCATGAGTTCTGCCATACTCTCGCGCTGAGGGTACCAAGGAGATGTGAGTCCGACTGGTTCGATCTCGTCAATCATTGAGTATGCCTTCAGGAGTCCTTGCGTACGCACCGCATACCCGTTGACATCTGGAGGGCCATTCGCAAGAACGTGGAGAACCTTCATTCCTCTTCCACCTCTTCCTCTACTGTGTTTGATGAATTAGAAAATACGTTTCGAATGGTCGATAGGATGCGAGCCATAATGCTCTTCTCAGTACCCAATAATCTGTTCCACTTTCGATGAATACGCTTGATATCGTATCGATTCCTAATTATTCTGGACCACTTGAGACC
>JAPYUB010000163.1 GCA_029942125.1 Candidatus Thalassarchaeaceae archaeon
CGCTCACTCCGCATATGCATGCGGGGTGGCGGGCGCTCAGCGGTCTCAGGAATCCTGACAAATAGGCGATATTCGCGAGAGTGGCGAATGAAGTGCGGTATTCGACTGGGCGTCGTGAATAAAAACACGATACCACGGAACATACGGTCGAAGAAAAGAGAGAATTGAGTTATGAGAGATAGGGCTGCAAAATCCGAGCGCCACAACCACAGTCTGGATGCACGTCGCTTCCGTGGCATCATGGTGAACCCTCCACCAACCAGGGCAGCCGCCATCGCAGCATCACGCGTGAACGATATCAGCGGGCTACGGACTACTTGCGGATTGTTTTCATCCAGTGTTGCCCTAGTAAGGTCGACTTGTCCACCCAAGGGAGTCTCGTGAAGAACAGGGTCCTGCCGCCAACGTTCCCACGCCTGATGTACAACCTGATGTGCCAGCCCTTTTCCACGTAATGTCGGTTCAACGACCACGGTCGCCAATTCGATGGCTCCGCCTGTACGTCGCAATTCAGCATAACCTGCAATCTCTCCATCTTCTAGAATGATGATTCGGGGTGTTTGTGGACCTTTTCGTGCCTCTTTAGTCACACCTCGACTAGGTCGAAGATCCGATTCGGTTCTGAGCATCACATCCAACCAGATGGCTATGCGTTCATCTTCGTTCAATCTGAATCCTCTCCGTCGAGCATCTTCCACATTGAAACATGAGGGCCGATACCCTTGACATTGTATTCATCTCCGATTACAAACCAGCCTTCACCAGCATACATGGGAATGGCTTCAATCCGGGATTGCAACCATCCACTCTTAGCCCCCCAATGCGCTACTGCTGCGGCCTCCAGAGCCACAACGATACCGCTAGCAAGACCTTGGCGGCGCCACTCAGTAAGCGTTCCCATCTGCCGTATCTGCACAGCAGGGCGCATCTTTGAATCATCTTCAGTAAGCGGTGTAAACGCAGGACAGATTGCAGCACCTGGGCCTGAGTAATCTGGTTGTGATCCGTCCGAATCATCTGGAATGTGATGGATTCTACCTACGGCCACAACCACACCATCATCATTCTCCCACCAAGAGTGAATAGATTCGATGTCATCTTCAAGCCTCTCAGCACCCTTTGAGAAACCCAACGGTTCACGCAAGCACGCGTAACGACAGGCGTAGTACGCTTCGGAGAGTGCAGTCCCCGGAAGAGCGACTTCTAAACGAAGGGGCATGTTGTTGCGTAGACCACCACGAAATAATCTCTTTGTTCCTTGATTTTTTCCTAGAACGTATATGGAGATGGAAGTTTCTTATTTTGAGGGTGAATGATTTGGTTCGAAATAGCATCCGATGACAGCAAAATATGCGACGGGTTCATAGCCCCCAACTCGGTCGGCGAATAGCCGTGGAGGAAAGTAGTACTCCGACAGATTGTACATACTTTCCACCGCTTATATAGTTCAAGAAAATGGAAGTGATGACGTGAAAAAAATGGAAGATTCAAACAAGCAAAATGGAAAGAAGAAGAATGGTAAGAATGACGAAGTTTCGATTCATTTCGAGAATGGTGAAGAAGGTATGATGGGAACAATCCATGGGCTCTCTAAAGCATTCAATCCACAGAAGAAGGAGCGAGACCCCCGTACACCTGAAATCCTACGCATGGAATCACACTTGAATGGGAAGGTGTCGAGCATCAGCAAGTACTGGAATTCAAGATTGGCGGAATTGATGCTGTCGACGCTTCCTGACTATATCGAGTCTGAAGGTCTTGAAGTCGTAGCCGAACTTCGATGGACACGATGGGGTGAGATTGAAGCCGCGCCCACATATACACTGGTCGACCTTGGCGATGGTGGTACCACAGAAGTCATGAATGAAGGACAGCTCTTCATCGATTCAGAGCATGGCCCAATGGTCTTCACTGTGAGCGCAGACGGTGATGGTGACCTTCGTCTGACTATCAGTTTCCGTTCGGGCTCCAAAGAGATGATGGCGGACGCAAAGGGTTACCTCGATCGCTTCATTGAGTTTGCATGGGGGAACAGCCCTCTACGCGGCAAGGCATGGCAAGCCGACTTCTCATGGATTACACGAACGGGAGTCATCGAAGAACCATACCTGACGGATATTGTCAGGCAGAAACTTGACCTGCATGCGCACACGTTCATTCGCAA
>JAPYUB010000164.1 GCA_029942125.1 Candidatus Thalassarchaeaceae archaeon
ATTTTACTGCGAATATGTTCACCCTCGGTTCTGATATTGAAACCTAAAACTTTGCCATCTCCCGAAGTTACTCCAATCAATCCAAGAAGGGTTTTGATCATCGTCGATTTTCCGGCTCCATTTGGTCCGAGCAATCCGGTAGCCCCAGTCTTGACTTTCAGACTCAAACTGTCGAGGGCGACATGCGATCCATACGATTTGACCAAGTCATTGGTCTCGATAACGTATTGATCCGACATGGCCTCGCCAATCTTCGCACCGTAGGTGCGGTTTTTGAGGTGTGTGGTTATTCATACCTAACGCCATCACGTACGCGGATGGCAATGCCTTTGCGAAAAGCCATCATCTCATTTTCATCAACCCTTGAAATCCCATGACCGATCAGTTCATGCGAGGAGTTGATGATCAAGCAGGGCTGTCCCGGCCTCAAGGTGGAATCTGCGAATAGACAGAAACCATGGAAGACATTGCGGCCTTTGCGTACAAATGGTTCGGCATCATCGTCGACTTCAACCACCGCAGGGCCAGGTAACTCTCCGGAACCTACTGCTGGCAGACTGTGAAGCCATTTCGCACCATCCAATGTAAGAGAAATTCCGCCGTCGGTCAATCGCGGAGAAGCAATGTGGGTGCCGTCAGAAGTCAAGATATTCTTGACTCTACCAGTGCGTGACATTACCATTTTTCCCTTGGCCAAAGCCTGCCAAGTGTGTGATGAATCGACATTGACAAAGAGGGCTAATTTGTCGACCGCTGACCAGCGATGAAGCCACTGTGAAACGGATTGTTTATTTGCGTCGTCATCCAAGACCGTAAGGTCAATTTCACCTAGTTGCTCGGCGTGTACGACAGCATCGACCATGCTTTCCATTATGCCGGTATCGTCGGCGTAAAATATGACATTCATTGGGAAATCCGCAAGTCCTAGTCGCCGCAGTTCAGATTCGATAAAGTCATCATCCAAGTCGCGCATCTCTGTTTGAGTACGCATCAAGTGGGCGTACGGATTGATGTCTTCAAGAGAATAAGGCAGCAATCCCAGCGGGGTTGCAATGAGAGGAATCGCCGCAGGATTAAGCATCAATAAGCGCTTCACGCAGTCTTCGATGCTGCGTCGCCATGGGGCTTTGGCAATAGCAAAAATCGCCACGAAACGGTGTTCACCTTTGCCGTTCCAGCCCCCTATTGGCGGTACTCTCCAACGCTCCGTCATGGCAGTGCGAACATGCTCAAGATCGGGGCGGTGAATCGGTGAATCATCCATATAGCGAATCCCACCACTTCGCTGCAGATGCTGTGACTTGACCAAACTCGATACTGCATCATCACTATTTTTTCTGGCGATGATAGAATTCCATGCTTTTCTCAGTTCGGGGTCACAATGACTTCGAGATTCAGCCAACTCCCAGATATTTCCTTCGTGCACAGCTTGACGGCAACGTGCCAACTCAGCCAATGTCACCTCCAGATTCGACCGCGCCAGTATTCTGCATCGCTCATCTGCACTCATATCTCTGACCTGTTCAGGAGTAACTCCGACAAGACTTGCAGATGAGAAAGGCCATTCTTGCAAATTATCGAGATGAATGGTTCCTTCGGGGGTAAGGATACGGCCATCTCGCGCAAATAAGACGTAGGCCGCGGAATCGAATAGGTCAACTCCGAGGGCGATGGCAAAAGGGAATAACATCGGGTGGCCACAACCGAACATATGAATCGGTCTCTCGACTGGAATATCTCCTCTAATCGCCAGTATCATCGCGAAAAGTTCGGTGTATTGCCGTTCTTCCATCAGCGGAACAATCCCGCCAATCGGATGAATCGAGAAAGGTTGTGTACCCATCAGTTGTGCTGATTTCCGCCGCAACTCGTGATCCGTTCCACCTTGGATTGGCCCATTCAGGAGTGTGCCCTGAGCAGAGGAAATAGCCGGGCCGGCTCGCTCAGCCGTAGTTAGCACACCTTGTTCCCACTCATCGAAACTCATATCTGGGCGCGTGAAAACATCGAGCATTGTAGCAACATCGACACCTATGTCTCTTTGAAATGCTACAATCTCTTCATTTTCGACCTCGATATCGCCGTAGATGTAGGATTGAAAGGTGCCTGAATCAGTTACCACAAC
>JAPYUB010000165.1 GCA_029942125.1 Candidatus Thalassarchaeaceae archaeon
TGCGTTGGATTCTCGACAATATGACCTTTAATTTCACCTCTGGTTCAGGAAACCCTGACACAAATCTATCATTGAACAAGTGGGTCGAGATTGCTGGTAATCTGTTCCGTGACATCAACGATGATGATCTTTGGAGTTATGCTGAAGGCATCTCAGACGCCAATGTAACGGTGAACAGCACCATCTTTGGTCCCGTGGATTTGAACACAGATATATTGGGTACATGGAGAATTTTCGTTCCTGTGAATGACACATACGATGTATTCGCGAGCAAGGATGGATTCAGCAATGGATCAACCACACTTGAGGTGGGTTACACAGCGAATTCCTCTGACATCGAATTGACGGCAGGTATTGTCACAGTCGGCGGGGAGATCACACACATCCTTCCTTCCGAATGGCATCTTATTGCCGATGACATTAATCTGATGCTGCTTCCAGAATCGGGTCTTTCCTTTGATTCGCTGACCCCGACTAAGGTGTTGGTGAATGGTACATGGAATGGCACATGGACGGCTGATATCGAACCAGGCAATTGGATTCTGTACGCCACCTATGATGACGATGAAGGCCAGTTTGCTGCCATGTCTTTCCTTGAGGCAGCAGTTGCTGAAGGAGGCGAGGCTAATGCCACGCTTTCACCAGCCAGCCTTCTACCTGTGACCACCAAGTGGGTTGACTACGATGGTGTTGAACACACACTCGGAGACAGTGCACTAATCGATAGTGGAGACAACCTTGTCTTTGCTAGTGGTAACGCATACAGTTGGAATGAAACTGTGGATGCCAATGGCGAACTATCTCTGCTTCTACCTGCTGGAGATTACAGCATCAGTGGCACATTTACAACCACTGAGAACAACGTCGAGATGACTTACAATGGCGGCAAGAGTGCGGAAGTCGTAGGCGGTGGTGTTGAATCTCCTGAGCAGCAAGTTGTGTTCAATGTCGAACTAGATCACTCAATTTCCTTCACAGTTGGTGAGAATCACACATCTATTCAACAATCCGAAGAGGATGGCGATGACTTCACAATCATCAACAATGACACTGAAGATGGGGACGAATTCACAGTTGGTGAGATTAATCTTGAACTCCTTTACAATGGCAACGACCACCAGGACGAGTATCTCCTGACCGTTGAAATGAATGGTGGCGATGCTGCATTCTGGACCGTCGAAGTATGGAATGGAACCAATGAGACAACTGGTGAAGATCTCTGGGACATCTCGCGTGCTTACACACTCGGTTTGGATGTTGGCGTAACAGCCGACCTTCGTCTTAGAATCACAGCACCTAACGAGAGCGTCGCTGAATCATATGATGAGGGCCATTCAATGCTCATCAAGATGACACACAGCGATCAGTCAACCGACGAATACGAAATCAAGTTGTTTGTTCCACAACAATATGGTGTTGAAATTAATGATGAAATCCCCGAATCCATCGGCATTCAACCAGGTCACGATGAGTCATTTTCGTTCTTTTTCACGAACCTTGGTAACGGTGATGACACCTATTCTTTCCACATCTCAGAATTACCTGAGGCCCTCACTCCACTATGGAGTGTAACCGGTGCATCAGCAATTGAGGTGGGTCCACGGGGTATTCAGGCTTATTCTATTACCATTCATGCTTCTGAAGTGTGGGTTGGGGATGCGGAATTCCCGGTGACAATCACGGTACTCAGTGAGGATAACACTACTTCCGAGGTGATTACTTTGAACATTAAGACCGCCATGCCTCACATTGAGATGACAGATTGGGACGCTATCGGACTAGCGCAAGGTGGATTCGCAGCGTTGGGTCAGACTACTCAGCTCTATATCAATGTAGAAAATACTGGGCTGGTCGATGCCCGCAACGTCGAGGTTGTTGTGATTAAGCCTGTAGAGGACGCTGCAGATATCATTGTTGGCTCCCTCACACTCGATGTACCAATGGGCGAAACGACTACATTCACAATTGATATTGACCCCGTAAACGAAATCGGCTCAGTCTCATACAAATTACAAATCAATTCGACCGCAGATCAATTGGAAAATGATCCCGACGATGCCATCTTCAAAATCAACTTCCAGCCGGAAGTTTCGACAGAAGCCAACAGTTGGCTCGGTGTAGTTG
>JAPYUB010000166.1 GCA_029942125.1 Candidatus Thalassarchaeaceae archaeon
GAAGAGAACATCGACTTGTGGGCAGAGATGAATGATGGTACAATTCAGCCCGGTGGCGCTGTAGTTCGAATCAAGACTGATATGACATTGCCCAATCCGGCTCTTCGAGATTGGCCGGCTTTGCGTATTCAACACGCCGATCACCCATTGGTCGGTGACAGATACAAAGTCTGGCCATTGCTTGATTTCCAAAGCGCTGTGGAAGATTACCTCCAAGGAGTCACGCATATCGTCCGAGGAAAGGACTTGATGGACTCGACACGAAAGCAGACCTTGCTGTACGAAAAGTTCGGTTGGACCTACCCTGAAACAATGTACTGGGGGCGTGTCAAAGTGCATGAGTTCGGTAGTTTCAGTACGTCTCAAATGAAATCAGATATTGCAAATGGGCAATACACTGGTTGGGATGATCCACGATTGCCAACGCTCAGAGCATTGCGACGCCGAGGGTATGATGCTGGGGCCATGCGGAAGTTCTGGATTGATCTCGGATTGACTCAGAAGGATATCGCGGTTCCCATGGCGACATTGAACAGTCTGAACGCAAAGGCGGTCGATGCAGAAGCCCCTCGATTGTCATTTGTTCGCGAACCACGTACAATTATTCTAGATACAACGGGGATTGAATTGACCAAAGTCACGTTGCCAATCCACCCTGAACATCCAGACAAGGGAGTTCGTGAATGGCCACTTGGAGATAGTCCACTCAAGGTGAAGATTGCTTCAGAAGATTTTACCACCCACGAGAAACGGCGTTTGAAGGATTTTGCAGACATTGGTATCAACCATCAAAAGTTGAAGCATGAATGGGAAGGTAAAATCATACGAATCGAACGCCAAGGCAACACACCAATTATTCATTGGCTACCCAATAATATGGCACAACCAGCAGTATTGCTGCTTGAAGAAGAAGGCGAATTGATTGCTGCAAACGGATTTCTTGAAATCAATGATTATCCAGATGGAACTGTCGTCCAACTTGAACGGATGGGATTCGCCATCATTGAGGGCATTGAGGAAAACGGGGCCCGACGCCTCGTTCGATTGCATGGTTGAAATCTCACGCGCGCGCGTACGTGAGGTTCAAGTCGAATCTCACGGTCGCCCTGCCATGCAGGCTCACCAGTCTCGCTGTTCTTTCGGGCTCATGATTCTGCTACTAGCGGCCATGATTCCACTCAGTGTGCCTTCTGCATCGGCTGAAATCGTGTGCTGTGGTCCAAGTGAGTTTGAACTCTTTCTCATAGGAGAGAACAACAATGCAACGATGACGCCGTTTGAAAATGAATTGATCGGAATCAACGAAAAAGAAGTTGGCCAATCTGTACAAGGCATTGAAGAGATTGCAACATGGAGCATTGTTTGGAAAGAAAGTGCGACTATGCCCGAATCGACATGGAGATTCAACATCGCCTACGAAGTCGAGAATGCAGCAGGAATGTATGCCAATGCAACCGTTGATGTGTTGATTGGAAATAATCTCTACACAGCAGAAAGCGGCACCCCAGGGGCATTCATGTCCGGATCAGATCTTGTCGGAATAGACATCGAAATTCCTCAGGTTGCAATAAGTATGAACGATGTAATTGAGGTGACTTTTGCGGTGAGGAGTGTCCTGTTCACACAACCGGGTGATCAATCATCGATTCGGTTCAAGTGGGGCGAGGATACGGGGAGTGCCTTACGTGCAACCCTTCCATTGGTAACAATCGAAATGCCGAATGCGTTGGTGGTCGGAGAAGAGGTGTTCTTCCCCGTCATTTTTAAATCGGGTTTTGGCGAGAGAATGTGGTCTTCATTAGATGAATTTGAGTTCAAAATTGGTGGCATAGTCATTTCAGATGTTCGTTCACCGAGCATCGTATCTGGAGGCGTTGAAGTTCCATTTGTTTGGAATCCAGGATCAAATCCGTCAGATGGAAATTATCAGATAAATCTGTCTATTTGGTTGAATGGAGGAGACATACCCGTAACAACCGGGAGAAATCATGAAATCACATTTGAAGACGGAGGGGGAACCCAAAGTTATCACTTCGGAGAACCGGCAAGAGCGGTGAGCAGTCGATTGGATGTTGACATTGATGTGAAGT
>JAPYUB010000167.1:0-1828 GCA_029942125.1 Candidatus Thalassarchaeaceae archaeon
GGCACGATATGCACACTTGAAACCGTGGATAGGTTCGCTTCATCCACTTGATTGGGATCGACCCTCTGGCCGTCAGCGAATACCCACGAGTTATCATATCGATGACTCTGAATATATTCCAAAACCTCGGCAGGATTCCACCATACAACAGATCGATGAGATCCAAAATTCACCCTAATTCTGTATTCATTTGTCATATTCATCTTCCTCCTATTCGAATACTAATGTTGCGGCTCGGGGGTGTTCTTAAAGCCGTGTAATTTGGATGTCGGCGCACCCCCGCCCAGCGGACGGGGAGCGCCTGTAGTCTTCTCAGCCACGAAGGCTGGCGGGTCCCGCCGGAGTGGGAATGCGTTGTTGTTGTTCAACAGCCACCAACAAGTCCGGACACGATTCGCACATTCGAAACCGTGGATAGGTTCGCTTCATCCACTTGACCGGGATCGATCTTCTGGTTGTCAGCGTATACCCACGCGCTTGAATTCTCCTGAATCGCCTCGACCGTTTCGGCCGGACTCAACAGCATTTGCGAGTGTCCTTTCTTGTTAGAGAGCTGTACCTTGATTTGGTGCATACTTGCTCCTCCAATTTGGTTGACCACGTCTACGAGCCGCGTCCGGTACTTCACCGGCATGTAGTCATCAGATTCGGACGTCACTCCTCTTCCTCCTCTTCTATTGGCCAATCAGCAAGATTGGTTTGGAACCGATCGACGACTCTATGCCATTGTTGGAACAGAGCCTCGGCTGGCGGCGCTTCCCCGGGTGGCATGTTGCCCAGAGCGCGACGCCAGAGATGCTCGATGTTGTTGCGCTCGTAGAGTCCGCCGTGCTGGGGGCGCCGTCTACCAAACACGTGTCGAGCCAGCGTGTCAATGTGGCGCGCCGAAATCTGGTCATCATAGAGTGCGAGGACGAGATTGACCAAGATGTCCCCAAATACCACAGTGTGCGCATTGAGTGGATCGATGCAGATTGGCTGCCTCTGATGTTCGACCTCGCGCGCCACCACATAGTAGGGTGGGTGTGGTCTTGGTGAAATTCTGTAGATGTTACCAGAACTGCCCGTTACACGTATGGAATCATCGATGAAAGATGCCCGCTCACCCAAGTCATGAACGACTTCTTGCAGGAATTGAAACGATAGTGCCCATGCCTCGGGATCCCTGGCGAGGAATTCATCCTCACCAATCAACCAGATGAACAGCGTCGTGACGAAACGCCGCTTGTTGGAAAGCCCAAAGTCACCACGTAATAGATGAGCAATCTGTTTTCGCAATTGTGGATTTGAAGGCAAGTGCATGACACCAATCTCTTCCAATTTAGCGAATTCTCTTGTGACATCAGCAGTACGTAGATTGGGCAACGAATTACTCGTTGTGAAACTCTCTAATTCCAATACCGAGAGGGCCAGGCCCCATGCTGTATCGTTAAGGGGACCTAGGTAGGGAAACCCCATCTCGAAGACCATGCGACGTTCAGCCCAACGTTCTCGGCCGTGGCGATCACGCATTAGGAGGAATTTTTCGCGTACCTCGACAAGCGCCTCTTGGCTCAGATTTGGGTCGGGCCGAATCCATGCTGGCACTCTTCGTGTGCGTCGCAGGGACATTCGAACCCAACCGTTGCAGCAAAAACAAACTTTGATTTTCCCGCCTCTACTGATTCGTTTCAGACCTTGTGAAGATTGACCACAACTGTCACAAACGCCTTGATTTTCAACCATCCTTTCCATCTCCATTTCTTGTCATTTATATAGTCGATAAAGGGCGCATAAACTGTAGCACTGGGTTGCATCAACAACGGCCTACCATCAGGTGAAGTGGTGC
>JAPYUB010000167.1:1838-2060 GCA_029942125.1 Candidatus Thalassarchaeaceae archaeon
CGGCCCCTGTTTCGGCCGTCATCCCTCGGTTTCACTCAGCGGTAAAGTTCGCCATTCATCGAATCATTAGACGGAGGTGGTGGCAAGGCCGGAGTCTTCTGGTAAGCAACACGGCGACGATCTTGGATATCGTCCACAGCAGCCATGACGTCTGACCACCGAAGTTCTCCAATTCGGTCATGGAGCATCGCAACAAGAGTCGCAGTCGAGAACACCTCAGCC
>JAPYUB010000168.1 GCA_029942125.1 Candidatus Thalassarchaeaceae archaeon
TGATTTGGTCGGAGTCGTACTCCTCTACTGAATCAAAGCCGGTTTGGTTGATATCGAACTGGATGTAATAGGTGCCAGTGGGGATGTTTGAGAGATCGAGTTCGATCTCGAACACCACTTCGGAATTTGCCGGAACGTCGCGTATATCGGTGCCGTCGACGCCAGTGAGTTGGGTGCACGCTAGGTTCTCGCACAGGGTGCCGTTGAGCTGCACCATCTGCGCGTCAATCAGACCATCGTTCTTGACGACCACCGTGTAGTGAGCAATCTGGCCGGATACCGCGTCCACACCTCCGCTGTAGAGATGATGGGAGTCAATTCTTAGTGCGGGTTGGGAAGTCTGAATGTTTATGGTAATCGGAGTATAGACTTGATCGCCATTACCCGAGACATTGATGTAGATAGTGAACGACTCATCTGAGGCGCCCTCAGGCACAGTAATGGGGATGGAGTGTTTGGTTTGCACGAACGGACCGAGCGTGTGCGTCGTGCTCGATGGCGCAGACCAATTGTCGGGCAAGACCGATTCATCAAATGCAAATGTGAATTTCTCATCCCCGTTACCAGCGTTCTTGAATACAATCACGATTGGGGTCATCTCTCCAGTGCTCACACCGATGACGTGGTCCATGAATTCCTCCACCACTTCAAAGGAGTATGTTTGCGGAATTCTGACGATGACAGTGTGCTCCTCAACGTAGCCATCCGAAGTCGAGACTAGCAGGTTCACGAAGTGTCCCGCTTCAAAGGAGTGCGCTACTGTTTGGTTTGGAGGCGTGACCCTGATATTGAGACCCGTGAGGTTGAGTGAATTCTCCAATCCTAGGTCGAACGAGGCCGATGCGTTCCACACTCCCGACCCATTGTGGAACTCCACAAGCCAATCGCCGCCATCCGTACCAGGAACTGAAGCTCCAATGGTGTATGAGTCGAAAGGCTCGTCACCCAGATAGTCGACTGCGATGATGAAATCAACCGAATCGAAACCTCCCTCCTCATTGGCAGTAGTCATCACGTCAAAACCAGCGTCACCACCGTGCAAATCCTCACCAGCGGTGCTGTTGAGAGTGGTGAGTCGAATTTCGTGATCCTTGATTCGTGTGTGGAACAATGTGGTCAGTGGAGTCTCTTGGCCTAGCCTGATTACGACGCCTTGTTCTCCGTAGTATCCCATGGTCCTGTTTCTCTGGAGTACTTCGAACTCGCTGGAGGCGTCTACCATGCCACTTAGAAGAAGTATCTCAATTACGCCGTTCTCATCGAAATCGGCAATCCACGAAATCCCCGCACCGATGTTGATTACGACTGAGGGATCGCCTTGAATGTCGGCTTCTTCGATATCGGCTTCGGCTAGAGAATGAGAAACTCCATCGTAATCCAGCCATTCAGTAACAAGCCTGAGTCTGCCAGCGCTCGTTAGTTCGGTGTCAACTGACCCCCCTTCGATGATATCGGCTTCTAGAAGCGCCATTGCAACGAGATCCATGTCCTCGACAGTAGCCCGGATAATCCACTTCCCAGGCTCCACAGATGCGCTCCAATTACCATTCCAAGAGCCGTTCTCGTAGGTTTTCGTGGGAGTCACCCATTCCCTCAGATATCCTTCAACAGGTATGAGAAAAAGTTGTACATCTTCTGAAATTTGAGAGAGTTCTTCGGCATTAATATACGAGATGTCCCCCTGAACCAGAACCGCTCCAGCCTCTAGTTCGATATCTATTGAGGTGGGATGCTCCAATATCACTGTCGTGTTGTTGCTGTCGAGGAACCCTAACCTATGGGTGACCACTGACCACTCTTTGCCGGCCTCGACGAAAATCGACCAGTCTCCGTCCAAGTTTGAGTACCCGGTGTGATTTGCGCTTTCGTTTTCTCCCAAGGCGATGATGGTTATCGTGGTGTTCCCGATTCCCTCTCCCACATTAGAATAGTTGTTATTATTGTAGTCCCAGAAGACGCTTCCGCTCATCTCTATCAGGCGAGGTATCGCTATCTCAACTTCTAGAGATTCTCCGGCATTCAGGCCCCCCTCTTCAATTTCCATTGAGTCAAT
>JAPYUB010000169.1 GCA_029942125.1 Candidatus Thalassarchaeaceae archaeon
GATAACAATCTCGCGACTTTGGCCACCATCTGAGCAGTGGGTCCGGGACGACCTGAAAATCCGATGACTAAACTGGCCTCAGAAATTGGGGCTGGAAGATCTACGGTGTGAACCTCCCAAGTCCTTCGAACACCATCAATTCGCAAATCACGAGTGAATTGCCAGTTTGCCTGAGGCTCCTTCTTGTCCGAGACCATGACGACACCCCCGAGTGTAGAGGTGCTAGTATCGATGGGGCTGGCTCGACCTCCTTGGGCTTCAGCTTCAGCAATATGAGCGGTGGTTGCAATCCCTGAAAGGGGCAACTCATCCGCAGGTGTACCCCCTAAATGTAACAGTCCAGCAGCAACACCAGAACAGATAGCAGCACTTGATCCCAGCCCTGCAGCTCCAAATAAATCACTTTCAATATGGACGGAGAGTGGCCCACCACCTTCACCAATCCACATACGCTTGAGTATCGCATCCAGATGAGGGTGACGATGCTTATCGAATTTCATGTCATCAATGAGCCAACCGGACTTGGATTCCTCAAGTGTAACCCGAATTCTAGCATCGATTGCGACTGCGACCGCAGGTTGACCATAGACGACTGCATGCTCGCCAAAGAGAATGCACTTTCCCGGCGCGCTCGCTAGGACCATGTCGAGGCGTAGAGACGGTGCCTCATATCCATATCTCTCGCGTGCGTGTACACGAACCAAAGTTCAAGGATGGGTCACAGGTAGGGCAGGTTGCCCGAGGTGAACCCATGGACGATGAGACAGATTTTGATGTCATCATCATCGGTGCCGGTTTTGCTGGCGCAGCAACCGCCTTCCAACTACTCAAGGAAGGAATTGAGGGTGATCGAATCCTCATAGTGGACCGTGGAGAGCCCATTGGCAGCAAAAATCTCACAGGTGGAATCTTGTGGGGAAGAGAACTCGATGATTTCGAGGAATATCTAGGCAACTGGGAGATGGATTGCCCTGGAATCGAGCGTTGTATTAATCACAAGAAAGTCGGATTTCTGAGCAATGAGGATGCTCTATTCATCGAAGGTCGATTTGCTTCATGGGATGGCACTGGTGGAACGGAAGAGCCCAGTCAACGCGCTTCTTGGTCGGTCCTTCGAGCCAAGGCGGATGCTTGGATGGCGGAGAAGATGGAGGAGGCTGGAATCTTCGTCATGGGCGGCATGAAGATTGACCAATTGCACATCGGTGGTCTCGACCATGGATCCTATGATGCAAGAGATTTGACTGACCCAGCCGAAGACAGCGGCAAGGGCGGCGCCCAGAAATGGAAGGTCGACAATTTGCCCAAGGAACTGGTCGACAAGATTCGTAACGGCACCATCAGTGGAATTGTCCAAGATGGTGACATCATGACCAGCAAGGTCGTCGTGATTGCTGAAGGAAGCAACTCGGTCCTCACGCGCGCCTATCATTTTGATTCGATGCTACATGCTCAATCCAAGGACGACATGTTGCTCGGCGTCAAAGAAGTGATTCATCTGGGCAAGGAGAAAATCGATGAGCGGTTCAACTGCTTCGCTGGCGATGATGAACGCCCGCCCAGTGGTATGGCCATGGAACTAGCACTCTCACTATACCGTGACATGAGTCATGAGGCTTGGGAGAAGTATCCCAACACCAAGGGCCTGTATCCACGATGTGGAGGGTTCTTCTACACCAACAGAGATACTGTGTCGTGTGGAATCATCGTTCAACTCAAATCTCTACCAGAGGGATTGCACACCTACGATCTGTATCAGGCCTTCAAGGAGCAACCGGCAATTGCCGCACTCATCGAAGGAGGAGAGGCCATCGAATATGGAGGGCATCTGTGCCCTGAATACGGATTGCATCGAATGCCTCACCGGTTCACTCGAGATGGAGCGGTCGTGGTCGGCGATGCGGCCGGTCTGGTTTTTGCCAATGGCATGCAGATTCAAGGCATGAACAACGCCCTTCACTCCGGCAAGTTGGCAGGTAAGGCAATCGCAGCGTGCATCGCCGATGGAGATGTCAGCGCCAAGGCACTGGATGCGACCTACAC
>JAPYUB010000170.1 GCA_029942125.1 Candidatus Thalassarchaeaceae archaeon
GGCCTCGACTGCTCAGGAACCAGTTCAGTCAAGAACATCCCCGTCGATGTATGCTCCGCATCTGTCGATCCGACAAGCAGATTGATTCAAGCAAAATTGTTGAAGACATTCACACTTCTGGACGCAACACCAAGCGCCCTTCCTGTATACTTGGGCAGTGACATTGAAGTCAAATCAGAACAACTCTCAGGGCTGATTATCGCCGGGGAATCAACCACCACATTCTACCTCGATACGCGGGATGGGAATGACATGGTCACACCACCAATGATGGATGATCTGGTGCCGGTGTTCCAGATCGAATCCGCATCGATGATTGGTGATGATGATGCCGAGCAAATGGAGAGTGCCATCGTACAGAATCAGAACTATTTCACGTTCTGGTCGAACTTCGACACAGGACTGGATTTCATCCCACTTTTCTTGTGGATTTTCGGCATTAGTTTGCTCATCTGTCCTGCTATTCTGCGCCTCTTTGATTGAACGTCGCACTAAGGAACATTCAAAGACAAAATTCACCACCACACGGACATGGAAGAACATATTGAGTTTAATCCAAGTTTTACGATGTTGACACTGGCCTTAGCACCCGGTGAGAGTGTAAGGGCTGAAGCCGGAGCAATGGTTTGTCAATCTGGTGTTGAAATGACGACGGGGATGAGCGGGGGAGGAGGTTTTGGTGGCTTCCTCAAGAGTGTAGCGAAATCGATGCTGACAAGTGAATCTTTCTTCCTCAATACCTTCACTGCAGGGGCGAATGGTGGATGGGTTAGCCTTTCACCCGGGGTGCCTGGCGACATCGCTTCGTTCGATTGCCAGCCGGGTCAGAATCTGTTCATCCAGAGCGGATCCTATATGGCGAGTACAGCAAATATCGAAACTGATACGAAATTCCAAGGAATGAAGGGATTATTCAGCGGAGAAAGTCTGTTTTTCATTCGTGCATTCACACAAGCAGGTGCGGGCCGAGTCTACTACAATTCGTATGGTGCCGTCAAGCAGATTCAATTGCAGCCCGGACAAATTGTGACTGTCGACACGGGGCACGTTGTTGCATTCACTGATGGCATCAATTACGAGGTTGGCAAGGTGGGTGGCCTCAAATCACTCGCTTTCGGTGGTGAAGGATTGGTCATGCATTTCTCCGGACAAGGAAGTGTTTGGGTTCAAACTAGGAATATTGGTAGTCTTGCTGGAGTGTTGTCGCCATTCTTCCCTTCTAGCCGCTAATTAACCTCATTCCGTTAACATCGCCCTACGGGCGAATCATCAAAGGTCGTCCGTGACAGGGTCACGGTGTTCGCCATGTCCATCCATATTCGGGTCCCCATGCTGCCGGGTGCTGGGAAGGGGGCTTGGCAAGCGAATGTCAATGGAGAGGCTCACGAACATCTAGTCGAAAGCAATGCCATCCTCCTCGATGTCCTGAGGGACCAAGCAGGGACACTTGGCGTCAAGCGTGGTTGCGATATGGGCACCTGTGGCTGCTGTGCTGTACTGATTGATGGTGAACCCCGCCTCTCCTGTCTCTGTCTAGCGAAGGAGGCTGAAGGCAGCGACATCACGACAGTTGAAGGGTTAGCTGACGGGCATCACCTACATCCGATCCAAAAGTGCTTTGCTGAAGCAGGAGGAAGTCAGTGCGGCTTCTGTACCCCTGGCTTCCTCATCGTTAGTACCGCACTCCTCGATGAAAATCCAGAACCATCGCGAGATGAAATCAAGTGTGCAATCGAAGGCAACCTATGTCGATGCACTGGCTATCAGCAAATTGTCGATGCGGTCGAAATGGCTGCGACAATGAAACGAGATGGTGTTCAGGCCGCGGATCCAACCGAACCGAAATCAGATCCACACCCCGTTGGTCCAGACGAGCCATCTCTACCACCGGGCAGTTCGAAGTGAGGCGTAATCATGAGCAAGGGATATCGACAGGCACCCGGTAAGGATGGGGGCAAGAAACGTACAGACGGCAAACGTGTCGCTGGCAAGCAGGATTTCGGCGTTCCTGGTTCAGGGGGCTCTGACC
>JAPYUB010000171.1 GCA_029942125.1 Candidatus Thalassarchaeaceae archaeon
GGGCTACGGTGACAACTGGGCCGATTCAGAATGGAATGATTCACACGAAGAGATGGGTGTTGGCGAATTTATCGACAACGCTACTACACCCGATTATTGCCCCTTAGATACTGGTTTTTCTTCTCAAGATCGCATGGGCTGTCCGGATACTGATGGCGATGGTTGGTCTGACCCCAGCGGAAATTGGACATGGGAATTTGATGATGCAGATGCCTTCATCGTAGATCCAACACAACATGCTGATCGTGACCGTGATGGCTTTGGTGACAATGCATCTGGAACCAATGCCGATTCATTCCCCGACAATCCAACCCAATGGTGGGATACCGATGGTGATGGTTACGGTGACAATAATGGAGATGGTGATTGGCAAGCTGACAATTTCAGTAATGATGCCACGCAGTGGGAAGATTATGATCGAGATGGTTTCGGTGACAATTCCAGCGGGAACGAGCCAGATGCATGCATCAGTCGCCCCGGTTCCTCAATGCATGACCGCTACGGTTGTCCCGATTCTGACGGCGACGGATATTCGAATCCAGATCTAGATTGGCCTTCTCACCCCGAAGGATTCGCTGATGCATTCCCTGGTGGACTAAATGCAGAATGTGGTGAACTGTGCGTAACACAGTGGCACGACGTAGACGGTGACGGCTATGGCGACAACCAAGGCGACAACGTTTGGCGCCCGGATGCATGCGTGGCTACATCCGGTACCAGTACCCGCGACCGTTGGGGCTGTCCTGACAGAGATGGTGACGGATCAAGTGATCCGAACATCGAATTGGGTTGGTTACCCCATCCGGCCGGTGTTGCAGATGCTTTCCCCGATGAGCCTTCACAATGGGAGGACGCAGATGGAGATGGCTTTGGCGATGAGCAGACTGGATTGGAAGGCGATCGCTGCCGAGATACACCTGGTACCAGCCAAAGCGATCGACACGGTTGCACCGATACCGATGGGGATGGTTGGTCAGATCAAGGTGACCGTTTCCCTCATGATGCCACACAATGGTTGGATGCAGACCGTGACGGCTTCGGTGATAACCCGGATGGGCATCAGGCTGATCGTTGCCCCAACGATTTGATGAGCGCTGGTGTATCTGTCATTGACAGATTGGGATGCCCTGACACTGATGGCGATGGATATTCCGACGCAGATGACGAATGGCTTGCTTCACCTGATGGGCCAGCCGATGCATTCCCCAAGAACCGTGTTCAGTGGGCCGACGCAGATCGCGATGGCTTTGGTGACAATGCTATCGGCGGCCTACGTGACGATTGCCCCCAAACTCCGGGGACATCCACAATCAACTTGCAGGGCTGCCCTGACGGTAATCGCGATGGTTACTCTGATTCTTATGGTGCAATTCGCAGCCAACTCGCCCTCATGGGATCCAACCCCAGCGCAAGTCTGCTGACCTTCGCGTGGCCTCTCTTCGTCTTCCTTGTCACGCTCTTTACTGTTCGAATGGGACAAACAGAGGATAGTTTGACTGAAATTGAGGAAGACCTCCTCGAAGAAGAAGGTGAATTCTGATGCGCACTAGAATTCTAACCCTGTTCATTGTGGCGATGATGTTGCCAATGCTGGCCACGGTTGCAACTGCCCAAGACGAGAGTTACATAATCGTGAATGGCTCTGGTGCATTCGCCCTTGATGAGAATAATGATGGCGACCTCGATTTGGTGCGTGTCATTGCTTCTATCGTCACAACCGCGCCGAATGCGGGTGTCGGTGTCGAAGTTATTGCTGATAATGGCGATATGGCCATATCGTTCTGGAACAACACGACCGTAGTGTACGATGAATCATTCATTGCGAACACCACAGTCAAGGCATGGGAAGATGGAGAATACCAAGTCACTCTGCGCGTGTGGGACCTTGAATCAGGATTGATGATTCACGATGAAGATCTGGGCATCCACGAATTGATGGCCAGTCTGACACCTCCACAACTATCCATGGACTTGGAATCAGAAGAATGGATTTTCACTGGAGACACCTGTCTGATTCACCGTGTATC
>JAPYUB010000172.1 GCA_029942125.1 Candidatus Thalassarchaeaceae archaeon
CGGCTTGCGGACAAGTGGGCCACAATCTTCGCACTTGTCCCTCGATCAATCCATCCGCGGCTGAAAATAGAGAAAGACGGGCGACAATGCGTGGGACTCGAGCCTGTCAAATTTGTGGGAAAACAGGACACAACGCCCGAACGTGTACGGGAATCTGATTATTGGCGTAGGGATGCTTCAATTCCTTTCAACGCAATGGGTACATTCGAAGTAACACCCTCGATCATCATCCAACCATGGCCTTTGACGCCATCACCAACCAATCGTATGCCCTCAATCCCCACATCGCTTGGTAGTTCAGATCCCTGTGGGGTCCGATTGCAGGGCCAGTTTCGATGATAGGAATGGACCGCAATCTCTTCACCATGCTTTTCCAACCAAGGTAGGGCTGAATGCAACTCTTCGCGCCCCCGTTTGATTTCAGCTTTGATATCCGATTTAGGCACGTACTGATGTGTAATCATCATATGACGACCCTTGGGCGCCAATGAAGGATCAGAAAAAGTCGGAATGACATAACCGCCGACCCGACTGAGGCCAGGTAGCATCGTCACACCACTATCTCGATGTGGGATTTCTTCATCGAGACCAAAGACAAAGCCGATGCCGCCTGCTGCCTGCGTCTTATCGATTCGGTCGCGAATCTCTTGTTCAACATGGAAATCATCAGACAATGTATCCAGCAGATTGGGGTGCCCGCCATTGTGGATGATTGCATCCGCACCAATCCATGTCGCATCTTCACGGCCACGTCGGCGAATGCCAACTGCGAACCTATGTCCTTTGGTAGCCGCTTCGTCGTCACCAGGAATAATCTCAGTAATCTCATGGCTGAGTTTGAGTTTACCATCGTGTTGTTTGAAATCCTTGCGTAGCGCGTCGATAACGGATTTGCAACCCCCTTTAGGTACATGGGGGCGGTCGGACCAAAAGCAGTTCTGAATCATCCGAACAGTTGTCGATGCTGGCATCTGATGGAAGCGAACACTGGCTGCGAAATTGATGAAGGCATCTAGAAAATCAACAAAAGGGTCAGAGAATCGCTTTCTCATCCAAGTTTCACCATCTAGGGTCTCACCGGGGCCAACGGGGTTTTTCGCTCGAGCAAGCAATAGACGAGGGAGATTCAATGTATCTTTGAAGGGAAACCAGCGCATGATTTCCATCGGGCCATCTGCACCTTGATGGACACCGTTGACGTTACGACAGGCGAATTTCATCGAAGGCAAAAATTCAACACCATATCGACCAAGATCCAAACCCCCCTTGCTTCTCTTGCCCAATATCATCTTGGCAAATGGCCCCTTCATGCCGTGAGGAACCATGTGAACGGCTCCGGTAGGAACCGCATATCCATCGTGATCATGCTGAGTAAATCGACCTCCGGCGAATGAGAGACGTTCGTAGACTTGGACATCATAATTTCCAGTATGGGCCAATTTCACAGCCGCGGTCAAACCTCCAATCCCGCTACCAACGACAACGATACGCTTCTTTTCGGTCATCACAAGACCTCAGGAGTAGACCAAGGCGCCGGTTGGACACCACAACAGACATAGTAGACAATCTGTGCAATTGTCATGGATGACTTCACACAATCCTTCGACGATGAGCGCATCATCTTTGCAAGCCATCAAACAGTAAGAACAACCCACGCACAAGTCATCGATAACATTCAGTTTCGTCCCATCAAAAATCGGACGGTCGTGTGATAGACCGGATTGAAGGGCTGGGACTAATCCCGGAGTCGCCTTCTCTCGGAATGCATCGGCCATGGTTGGGCCTTGTGTTGGAGTATTTAGGCGATTGTGCGGAATCCTCATGAAGGCCGTGCATGAGTTCGTCAAATGACGACGGGGGGGCTAACATGGGAGATATCTTAATCGAAGATGCACCAGAAAGCCTCGATTCAGATTCTTTGCGTTCAAAGATGAATACAGAAGGATGTGGGAGCATCGTTTCTTTCCTCGGAC
>JAPYUB010000173.1 GCA_029942125.1 Candidatus Thalassarchaeaceae archaeon
GACTCAACTCGAACGAATGCAGGGGCCCGTGAGGATATCAAGTCACACATTCGAGAAACATGGGGTGAAGATCACATTGGAAAGGGAGTTGTTGGTTCAGATGCCAAAGCCAAAGGCAAATCGAATGTTCAAGATGCGCACGAAGCTATTAGGCCCACACGGCCAAAAATTGGCTCACCTGATGGATTGGAGGGCGAACAAGCTCGCCTCTATCGTATTGTTTGGGCACGCTTTGCTGGAAGTCAGATGAATTCGAGCCAATATGAGAGACTGTCAATGACAGCAGAAGCAGATGGATTCAGCCGCCCATTTAATGGCACAGCTTCGTGGCGCGTTCATCGTGGTTGGGAAGCGGCTTTCGAGGGAATTCGTAAGGAACCTTCCATCGCTCCACCTTCGTTTGACGCCAAACCTGGCACTTCTCTAGCTCTTGATTCAGTCGATGAAGGTGAGGATAATCCTTCTCTGCGTGAAGATGAAACAAAACCCCCTTCCCGGTACAAACAGCATTCAATCGTCCAGAAGATGAAGAGTGAAGGTATTGGCCGCCCGTCGACATATGCTACAACAATCGGTAAACTATTGAATCGAAAGTATGTACTTGAAGAAAACGGATCCCTAGTCCCTTGCGAATCAGGTCGAACTCTTTGGCTTGATGTCGCGCCCTACTATGATCGCAGTAGCCATGGTGTCGAGGGTCACTTGTTTGGTACCGATTTCACCTCTGAGATGGAGGCCAATCTAGATGAAATCGAATTGGGGAATCTCGCTGCTCCAAAGGCATGGCATACATTTTGTGCCCATTTCCAAGCCCTACATCTCGCCGCCCTTGAGAAGAAAAAACTCACCCCTACACCCAAACAACTGTCCTATTTCACCCAGATCACAAAAAAGTTGCCCGATGAAGAAATCGCGTCGTTCACTGGTGGTAAAGCACCCGATGAAATGACTGGGAGTGAGATGCGAGATGTGATCGATGTCATCATAAAGGCTCACCCTGTTGATACTCAACCCGCTAGTGAAAAACAGCTTAATTGGATAGTTTCATTGGCAAAAAGTGCAGAATTATCGGAGTCCGAGGCATCAACTCTGGTCGATGTCAAATCCTTTGAAGAATTGACGGGTAGCCGCAAAGGCAGTGCTAGTAAACTCATTGAGATTCTTTTAACAAAATCCAAAGATGCACCAAGAGAAGCTTCTCAGAAGCAATTGGATTGGATCAAGAAGTTGGTAATCAGGGCCGAATTGAATGAAGCCGATGCCTGCGCTTTGGTTGAGGCAAGCGTCTATGGTGACCTCCACGGAGGCGTTGGAGGAACAGCGAGCAAACTGATAACAATCCTTTCCAAGCGAACGCGGGGAACTGGTAAGAAACGAAAATCAAAGAAGGGCTCTAAGGGGAAGACAACATCAACTGGTGAGGGTGAATTGAACACAAGCGCCCAAGCGGAAACAAAAAAGCGCAAATCGAAGAAGTCTTGATTCCCATGGGCGAATCCTGATAGGTCACCTACGGTGCCTTGGTAACATGCCTGCACATGATTATGATGTCATCATCGTGGGTGCGGGCCCTATCGGTGGCCACCTTGGTCGAATACTATCTGAACATGGATTGCATGTTCTGATACTGGAGGAACATCGCGAGATTGGCAAACCATTCCAGTGTGCTGGACTCGTGACTCCATCGGCCATGCAGCGGGTGGACTTGTACAACACCATTCTGAGTGATGTATGGGGGGCCCGGATGTACAGCCCTGGTGGGCGCCCTGTAGAAATTGGCCGACCATCAGACATCCGGACGCACGTCGTCTGCCGGAAATTGTTCGATGAAGGATGCGTTCGTCAGGCGATTGAGGCAGGTGCCACTCTGTGGGT
>JAPYUB010000174.1 GCA_029942125.1 Candidatus Thalassarchaeaceae archaeon
ACGTGCGCGCAACCAGTGGTCCACTACGGTTTGGGATCCAACACGTTTGAAGGAAGCCGCGACGATACAGGCCGCCTCTTCGGCGGACATGAACCGTGTTGACCGTGGGTGTCTTTGAATTCTATGGATGTAGCCCGCCCATATTCAAATTGAGAAATGGCAGGCGGAATGGTTGAGAACCACCCCTTACGTTGACGGTCCGACCTGATACGGGGAAGTGGGAGGAAATTTCGATGGAGGAGCAGATTGATTGGGATTCGCTGACATTCTCTTTCACACCGACCGACATCATGTATGTGGCCAAATGCAAACTCGGAGAAGAGTGGCAAACTGGCGAAATGATGCCATATGGAGATATCACAATTTCACCTGCCGCTGGTGTCCTGAACTATGGCCAAGGCCTGTTCGAGGGCATGAAAGCACAACGCAGTGTCAACGGTGGCATCGTACTATTCCGCCCTGAACGTAACGCCGCTCGTCTCATCACAGGGGCTGAACGCTTGGGCATGCCACCTGTCCCCGAAGAGATGTTTCTGGATGCGGTGGAGAAGGTTGTAGCAGCAAATGCGCGCTGGGTGCCCCCCACGGGCAAGGGTGCTCTCTACGTACGACCAGTCCTGTGGGGAACTGGACCCATTCTCGGTGTATCTCCGGCACCTGAGTACACTTTCATGGTCTACGTCTGTCCGGTTGGTCCATACTTCAAGGGTGGAATGCATCCGATTTCACTGAAGGTGAGCGATGAGTTTCATCGAGCTTGTCCAGGTGGATCTGGAGGAGTCAAGGCGATTGGCAACTATGCACCCGGCATGATGCCCTCAAAGGGTGCCAAGAAAGAGGGTTTTGCTGAGATTATCTATCTGGATGCTGTCGAGCATCGCTACATTGAGGAGGTCGGTGCTGCCAATTTCTTCTGTGTCAAGGATGGCATCGTCTACACGCCCGAACTGACAGGAACCATTCTGCCTGGAATCACACGGGCATCAATCATTGATTTGGCTCGCAGCAAGGGTTACGAAGTCCGGGAAGAGAAGGTCGAAATCGAATTCGTACTGCAAGCAGATGAGTGCTTCTGTGCAGGCACTGCAGCTGTGATTAGCCCAATTGGTGCCATCTGTCATGGCGACACCTGCACAATGTACTGCAACAACGAGGTTGGGCCGGTAACGGGTGAGTTATACGATGCCTTGACCGGAATTCAGACGCAGGTTGAGGCGGATATCTTCGGTTGGATTCGTGCGGTTCCCATGCCCGAGATTGAAATCGAATGAACTACCCGGGCACAGGGTGGGCTTTGTCCGATTAGATCCAGACATCATTGGAAGCAGTGAGATTACCTTCTGTGTTGCCTGTATTAACGACCCCTCGGAGTTCGACAATCATCACCTTACATTCATTTTCAGCACTAGGCTTGTGTTTCACACCTTTGGGAACCACATACATATCACCCTCATTCAATTCGACAGTCTCGTTCTCGAACTCAATCTTCATCTTGCCTTCAATTACGATGAACACTTCATCGGTATCGTCGTGATGATGCCAAACAAAATCGCCCTGGATTTTGACAAGTTTGAACTGATAATCGTTCATCTCTGCGATTACCTTTGGAGACCAGTGATCAGAAAACAAAGACAGTTTCTCTTTGAGATTGATTTTCCCCATTGATTTCGCCTCATGGCTGATAGATTATTTACGCCGCTTGCGACGTTCACTCGGTTTGGTACCTTTGGCACCCTTGAATGATTTGCGCTGAGTACGCCCGCGCTTGTCTCCTGCCTTGGGTCCATTGACCTTGGCCGCCTTCTCTGCAGCCTTAATCTCAGATTGCTGATCATTCCATGCAATGCCAATAGCCTGAAGAA
>JAPYUB010000175.1 GCA_029942125.1 Candidatus Thalassarchaeaceae archaeon
GGATTCGCAATTTACCAAGCGTTCATAGGCAGTCAATGACACCTTTGAATCAATGATAATCTGTCGATTGTTGGGGAGGTTCAGTACGAAGTCCGTACGTTTTCGTGTTCTGTCAGATGCAGTTTCTGAAAGTTGCTTGATGTAATCCCGATCCTCAACGAAGCCCATACTCTGCAATAGATTCTCGACAACCACTTCGCCCCAAGCACCCTGTGCCTGTGAGTCTCCTTTGAGTGCCAATGCCAACTCACGAGTCTCTTGAGCAAGTTCCATACCCAAGTTGCTAACTGTTGTCACTTCGGTACGAAGAGCAGCATCACGATCGATACCTGCTTTCTCCACCTTGTCCAATGCTTCGACATAGTCTTTCATGCTCTTTGATAATGCTTCAGTCGCTATCGTAAACGATGATTCCTTTTGCTCATCAGCATTTATTACAGCGGTCTTGAATGCTTGCGTGGCAGCGATTTCAAATGTATTTTGCATCTGCTGTGCCATGTTCTCTTTCGCTTCTACCAAGGTCGCCTCGCGAGCTTCGGCTACCGCAAGATTCACAGAACTTTCAGCCTGCGCTGCATCGATTAAACGGGCGGAACGTTGTGACATGAATGCCCAGACTATTCCTCCAGTAATCAATGCCGTCATTGAAGCGATTGAGAGTGTCATTACTTCGACCATGAACCAGCCTAAGCACCATGGTTCTTGAAGTCTACACTTCCGTTCCAATCAAGAAGTAAGGCGACACGTGGGTGGGCATGCGCGTGCGAAAGGTCGCCATACTAGGAGCCAGCGGGCTCGTAGCACAGCGTTTTCAACAGCGGCTAGTGAATCATCCGTGGTTCGAACTCGTGGCTGTTTACGGATCACCACGCACAACGGGAACGAATCTCGAGGAATTGAAGTGGCATCTACCAGAACCACGCCCAGACCTCCCTTCAATGGAGATTCGCAGTATGGATTCACTACTGGATAGTGAGCATGACTTTGAGGTCGTGTTCAGCGCTCTGCCATCAGAGATTGCATTGACCATTGAAAAGCCGCTGGCAAAAGCGGGACTGTTTGTGTTCAGCAATGCCAGTACCCACAGGATGGATGACGAGGTGCCCCTCATTGTGGCTGATCTCAATCCACATCATCTTCTACCACTCTGTCTAGAGAATCCGGCAGAGGGGTTCCTCGCTTGCAGCACCAACTGCACGGTCGTCCCAGCCACTCTGCCACTCAAACCCCTGTGGGACTTCATTGGCCTAGATGAGGTCTCAATCGCCACGGAACAATCTCTCTCAGGTGGTGGAATCGATTTGCTCACCGATTATCGAGGAACCAATGAACACCCGACCGATATCCCCGGTGAGGCTGAGAAAATCCACGAGGAGTGTCTGAGCCTTCTTGGAAGAGCACAATCCAATCGTGTCCAACCCTCCAAACTGTCAGTTCACGTCAGCGTACGTCGGGTCAAGCGCGAATACGGACACATTGTCAATGTAAAGGCAAGATTGAACACTGAGAAAGATGAGGAGGAGGTGCTGGAATGGATGCAAAATTACAGATCACGTCCACAAGCATTGGAATTGCCCTCCGCACCATCTTCCCCCTTCATTTTCGTGGATGAGCTCATTCCTTCATCGATGGGAGATCCCGCGACTGACCTGAAAGCCGGGATGGCCGTGCGAATCTCTGAGTTCAGAGTCGAAGGGGACATTGTGACCTTCCGCGCCTGGTCAGAGAATACGATTCGAGGTGCCGCTGGTGGAACTGTACTCTTGGCCGAGTTGGCTCTGGCTGAGGGGTTGCTGGGCGAATGAGGGGCATCCTCAAATTCCCGATGGACTGACGATGCTGTATGGGCGAGGTC
>JAPYUB010000176.1 GCA_029942125.1 Candidatus Thalassarchaeaceae archaeon
TGGCATGTTCCTCTTGAATCAATTATTCCGCATCGTGTATTGGATGAGTTTTGTCATTACATATGAGTTGACTGAATTGAATTTTGTTTACTGTTGGCTTCTTGCACACATCCCAGGTGGAGTGATTTGGGCTTGTTATCACCATTGGTTCGACGAAGGCGATGACGAACCGCAGAAAGTGGGGGATGAATTCGAATTTGTGACCCCAATCGAAAGCATACACAAATCGGATTCACTGATTGTTTGGAATATTCCGGAAACTCAGACAGTCTAGAATTGGATTGTTGTGGCGAATGAAATTGTAATGCCAACCGCAGCCACCACAAGAAGCACGAAACCGAGTTTCTTGAATCCATCGTTAATGCTGCTGAATGTTTCAGGTGCAGGATCTGCTTCCTCTAGATGCTCTTGGATCGCTTTGCCGATGTCAAATGCTCCCTTCGACAATTCATAGGTTTTGAAGGCCAACGCAATCTTCTGTGCCTGTACACTTCCATACGTCGTTGCCACGATGGAGCCGGTCCACAATGAGACCTTGAACCCGAGTTTGGCCATTCGAATCCGATATTCCTTGACCGATTCCCCCTCTTCTTTAGGGAAGGCTTTGCGGGCGCCACGAATCGTAGCTCTTCCAGCACCTTTGGCGAGGTACAAGGAACCTTTTCCGGCTCCTTTGGCCGTAATGACGGCCGCCTTTCCAGCGCCCTTTGCCACCTTTCCAGTACCCTTTGCAGTGACTTTCGCAGTCGTGCCGATGACCTTGGCACTACCTCGTCCGACAGCACCGACTGAGCGCCGCAGCAGGCCGCGCTTTTTCTTCGGTGCTTCTCCCATGTTCTGTATTGGATATTCACCCTCATAAGTCCTACATTGAGGGTTCCCAATTTTGGCTTATTTCTTGTATTTCTCGTGAATCTGCATGTCACCCAGAATTGATGTGAACTGCCCGTTTTCCGGCGTTTCCTCTTTTGTCAAAGGTTGATGAGTGGGATCCAATGATTTCTTTCCTTTATCTGTGGAGCCCGATAACTTGGCCTTGAAATCGGTCTCGACCTTCTTCACATCCTCCTCCTCAGACGCGAATCCTTTGAGGTTCGAAGAAATCCATATGAGAGTCCCAATAATTACACTGAAACCCATTGGAAGCAGGAAGAATATCCACATGAAAATCCATCCCCAACCGGCCTGTTCGAATGGCATCATTCCCCAAGTATGAGGAAGACTCCATGACCAAAGAATAGCCCAAATGCCACCGGATCCAAGACCGACGAGAGCAAACCCCCCGAATTCATCGCGTCGAGCCTTCTCCACATGGGTGTATTTCTTCGTGAGTATTGACATTCCACCCCAGATTCCGGGGGCGAGTACCACGGTGAGGATGGTCAGGTGTAGCATGGCCCACCATTCAGCTCCTCCACAATATTCACCATTCCAGAAGCCGCACTCCATGGCTTGGTGCCAGAACCAATCTGCACCAATCACTTCGAAAATCATGAAGTAGCCAACTATGGAACCGATAATCATCCGCGTTTCAAGGGGATTGTCCTTGAAAATGGCCTCCATATCCACTTCCAAATCTCGATCGACCATAATCGTGCCAGAGGCTCTCGCATCAAGGGTTTTGCCCAACCCTCATTCGTCATCGAACACTTCGACTTCCATGTATTTCTTGACGAAATCGGTGAGTTTGGAATTGAATCGTGTCGCGCGCACGATGTGGTTGTCAATCCAGTGATAGTTGCCACCGCGCGGCTTTCCAAACAGGCAGGAGTGCCACTTGAAGCCGTGTTCTGCGAGCCATTTTTCGGTGACTGCACGGTGCTCTTCGG
>JAPYUB010000177.1 GCA_029942125.1 Candidatus Thalassarchaeaceae archaeon
AGGTTTGATTGGTTGTGATGGGCCATGCAAAATATTGGTAATTGGAGCAGGGGGCATTGGTAGTTCTTTGATAGAACACATATCTCGTGCAATGATTCACTCAGATGAGTGGGCGGAACACTTGCCGAAAGAAGCGAGGGGAGCTCCCCTTTACAGCAAGTGTTGCAAAGGATTGCGACCTATAACCATCAGAGTTATGGATGGTGATACTGTAGAAGAACGTAACCTCTCACACCAAAAATTTGCTCTTGACGATGTTGGTAAACCAAAGGTGGAGGTGTTGTCTAAGCGTCTTCGAGACATGGGTATTTCTGGTGGGTTTAGGAATGTAACACTAGAGCCGCTGGCTGAGGATTTTACGGTAGAGACGAACATCTCAGGGTATGAATTGGTTATTGTTGCAGTGGATCGTGAAGAGCCGCGAAGGCTTGTACATGAGAAGGCCAAGGCTTGGCTTGATCTGAGGTGCCGAGGCGATGGGTTCCTGATGTGGAGTCATCTAGATGACATACAGGTCCTCAACATGTTTCAACCTCTTCCAGATGGTGAGTCTGCAAGTTGCCAACTTGAAGGGGCTGTAGAAACTGGGAACATCCAGTTTGGATTTGCTCTTGCTGCAGCACATGGGGCTCAATGGATTATCCAGTGGCTACGCAATTCCTTGGTACCGCCAAGTCGCACATACACCATTCACATGGGAGATCTTCCCCTACCTCAAATCATTGAGGTGAATGAGGAATGACGACGTCGATTGTCCCCAGGGACCCTGTTGTTCCCCGCCTTCATCCAACACGCGATATTCTGCGTGCGGTCAATAATGCCGACCTTCGTGCTGATGCCATCCTACAGAGCATTGCGTTCTATGCGGTGGAAGAAGATTGGCAGGGGCTTTGGAATCTAGCCGATTCCCTCAAGCGCGAAGTCAGCGTTTTGTTTGACGAACAAGGGTTAATCTGGGTGGATATCGGTTCAACAGGAAGGGTGGCTTTGTCCCCCCCCACCGGTTCACGAATTCCATTTCAACTCTGGATACACACACATCCATGGGATGCTTACTGGTCAATGACTGACAAAGAGACATTGGGTATCACCTCGGGCATACTTGAGAAAGCACTGGTATTGGGACACGATCATTTGGTCCGTACATTACATCTCGACGATGAGGCAACAGACTCGAGTGATACGAGGCTTGCAACAAATGGGGGGCTGATGCATTGGACTGCTGAGGCAGCCATGAGTTATGCTGCACTGTGTGAAGCGATAGATGTGGCATAGCCTGTAATCAGCACCTTCAAGGCCAATTGGTTCATGCAAAGGGTGCCCCTTAGGGGTTATCTGGTGGGATTATGCCAAGGATTCCGGACCATTTAGAAAATCTTCGTGGGGGATTCAAGGCCTTCCTCGCACCACCTCCCGAAGGTGTTGTGCGACTAACGGTCGGAGAGCCTGCATTCGATACACCACAAGCCATTTCTGACGCTGCGATTAATGCAATTCGAGAGGGAGACACACACTATACTCGAAGTGAGGGCCGTCAAAGTCTGTGTGCTGCATGGGCCTCACATCTCCGCGAGCGCTGGGACATTCCCGTTGAAGATGAAGGAATTGTCATCACGCCCGGTGCGAAACAAGGACTTCTCTATGCGATGATGATCGCTGCAGAACCCGGAAATGAGGTTGTTCTGATGGCACCACCGTGGCCAACCCACGTCGAACAAGTCGAACTGGTCGGTGCAATTCCCGTCTTCATCGAATGTGAGAGGCCGACTTTTCATCCGAATCTGGATCACATTACA
>JAPYUB010000178.1 GCA_029942125.1 Candidatus Thalassarchaeaceae archaeon
CCTCAAGGCCAGTTACATCTTCCGCGATCTCAAGCGATTTGAGCCAGCAACCAAATTCCTCAACAATCCTGCGAACTTCACATGGGTTCCTGAACTGGTCGGCAAGACTGCCAATCGTGTATTCCGCGAAATCGGCGAAGAAAAGGTCCCCGCAGAGAAGGTTCTGCGCAAAGTTCGCAAGGAAATGCGCGCTGAGAACAAAGCAAACAAGAAGGGGATGGGTCTCTTCGGTATGCTGAAGTTGGCGCTCATGGGGAGAAAACTCTGAGGTGTTGTGATGTCTGAATCAATCAAACTCGGCCTTTTCACCTACGATATCAAGAACGGGCTTGGCCTAATTGGATACAATATCGATGAACACGAACACGCCCATATTATTGTCGAGACCAGCAAATGCAATGATTGCTCTCACATGATGTGTGTCTGGGGTTGCCCAGCACAATGCTACAACTTCCGTGACCAAGGCCTTAAGGAAATGAAATTCCAGTATGAGGACTGCGTCGAATGTGGCACTTGCTACATCATGTGCGACCAAGGGGCCGTGAGTTGGAATCACCCCCGTGGTGGCTTCGGAATTACATACAGTCAGGGTTGAGATTGAGCCATGGCACTACACGTGTATGATACGCGAACACGCGAGAAGCGACCGTTTGAGACCGCTCGTACCGGCGAGGTCGACATGTATGTCTGTGGCATCACACCATACTCACCTTCTCATCTGGGGCACGCCCGATGTTACATCGCATTCGATTTGATTCACCGCTGGTTAGAGGCCAGTGGATGGACTGTGATTTATGTCCAAAACTTCACCGACATCGATGACAAAATCATCAATGCAGCCAGCGAGGAAGGTGTCGATTTCCTTGAGGTTGCCAACCGGAATATCGCCGACTATTACGCAGCCATGGACAAACTGAATGTCCTCCGTGCAGATCACTATCCTCGGGTCACAGAAGTGGTACCTGAAATCGTCAAAATGGTAGAGACGCTCGTCGAAAAAGGACATGCTTACGTGGCTGAGGACGGGGTTTGGTTCAGCATCGAATCGGCACCCGAGAAGTACGGAATGTTGACTGGGCAATCCATCGATGCGGTTCTGGCTGGAGCCAGTGGCCGTGTCGAAGATTCTGGAAAACGAGATCACAAGGACTTCGCATTGTGGAAGGTAGCCAAACCCGGTGAGCCTTCGTGGCCCTCACCATGGGGAGATGGTCGGCCAGGCTGGCACATCGAGTGCAGTGCAATGTCGCTCAAACACTTTGGTGAGCAGTTCGACATTCACGGGGGTGGTCATGACCTTCGATTCCCCCATCACGAAGCTGAAATTTTCCAGTCCGAATGTTGTACGGGCAAGACGCCGTTGGTTCAGTATTGGATGCACAATGGCTTTGTCAACATCGATGGTGAGAAGATGAGTAAATCTCTAGGCAATTTCTGGACCATCACTGATGCATTTGAGAAATATGAGCCATTGGTACTGCGACATGCTCTGCTGAATGCACATTACCGCTCACCCATCGATCTTACCGAACAATTACTGGAGGATGCCAAAGGGCATCATGCCAAACTGGTCGAAACCTACGGGCACGCGATAACCGTGAATGATCAGGCGAAGAAAGCAGGGATGCAGAACACACCTCGATTGCCGAAAGCAGATGTGGCTTCGGCGGATTTCCTCGCCAGCAAACTCGGTCTACTGGAGAAACTCATCCAAGAAGCAGCCATCGCCATG
>JAPYUB010000179.1 GCA_029942125.1 Candidatus Thalassarchaeaceae archaeon
CCACCCATCTCGACGCGTCCAGCAGCAGCTCTGTCAGATAGTGTCTGAACTTCATTACGAGCACTGATGACCAAGCGGCGATCCTCAAGATATTCACCCATCTCACGTCGCATGTGATTCTCAAGTTCGGCTTCCATCTCTGAGTAGGAACGCTTGAAACGGAAAAACGCAAAACGTTGCTTTGGCTTGTAGATGATGCGAATGTACAACGCGTCATCATCAGAATAGACCTTGGAACCACGATCACGGAGGGGCTGGCTCTTGAACCAATTCTTAACTTCGAGAATGGTTCTATCCTCTACACCGGCAAGCATCCCAACGGTCTCAAAGAATTTGGAATAATCATCGACTAATTCTGCCCTCTCACCTTGAGGTTCGACATGCACATCCAATCCATGTCCAAGCGACTCGAATATGCCCTTACTACTGTCCACGGCCTTGGATTGCAAGTGGAGTGGTTTCATGACTCCAAACGCTTTGAATTCGTTGAGAACAAGTGTGACCATTGCGCCACGAATTTCCTGAATATCGACGTGGGTCTCCATGGTTGTTCGATAAGGCACCAGTACGTCGATACTGATGTCACGCTCCTGCATCTTCCAAGCATCCCAATCCACTTCAAGTCGCATTTTCTTCTCTACTTTTTGAATGGCCTGTTGAATCAGGCGCTTCAGTTGAGATTCGCTCAACATATCATCGTCCTCGGTATGATAGAAGCGATACATCAGTGGATATTGAACGAACAGGAAGAAGACCGACATCGACATGGAAACGAAGGCCATCCACCATGGTGGAACTCCGGCGGAACCGCCGGCTAGCATAGCAGTCTCACGTCCACCGCCCCATTCGGCAGCCATCATTAGCCAACCCCAATCACCCAATTCTGATGTCGTCCAACAACGTCGCGACTCTTCAGTGGTAATCTCGGCTTCCTTCATTGGGACGTCATCGACCCAAGGTAACCAACCCATGCTTGGAGGGCGAGATTTGATTTCGATTGTGGCCTGTAATTGTGCTAGTGTAGTTGAAGACCAAACTTCAGTAGTATTTCCTGTGGGCTCGCCATATCCATCCACCTCTTCATGGATTTCAAATGTATCATTGGTGTATGTAATATCAATTGTATAAATATCATCGGGCCATTGAGTAAAGTCGATTTTGATAGTAGTTGAATTATCCAAACTGGCATTCATGCCCTGACCTATATTGTATCCAATGGTCGTATATTCAGCTTCAGGGGGCACATTCATGGCATCGATTCGGATGTTGTGTAAATCGTCAATCCAGGCGTTGATCCAGACTTCATCACCGGGGTCGGTGCAGTTCTCAAAATCGAGGAAGGTGTCGGATAGTGCCTCATCCATGACGACGCTGTCCCCTAGCAGTCCTGCGCTCATGGCCAGAGTTCCGCCAAAGAAAAGTATCCCATAGATCAAACCACCAATAAGAACGAAATCTTCGATTCCTCTTGGAAACCCACGTGAATCAGCGCTGCGTCGAACTCGAATCTTGTCGAGTTCCTTGTCGATTGAATCACGTTTTTCGAATTCATCGAATTCAATCCATCCCGACCCATCGGTATCGAGTTCCTCAAGTAAATCATGAGGCGACATCAAATCATCCCCGCCTACGGCGGGGGTATCAGCGTCGCTCATACATCCAGCAGAGCCGGTCGACCTTTTGGCCCTTTGGACAGTCGGGGGTCTAGACCCCCGAGGCAATAT
>JAPYUB010000180.1:0-892 GCA_029942125.1 Candidatus Thalassarchaeaceae archaeon
GCCCTATTGACATCCTTCGCCGCTAAATTCCCATTCGGATAAAAAGGAATTGAGGTCATCGAGTCTTTCTTGATTTACACCTAAATCGCTCACTCCTAACCGTGACTTGCTGTGGAAGTCCACAGTGCCGCATTGATTCTCATAAAGCAAATCATCTGGAAATTGCATAATCATGGTCCGGTCGACAATGTGTCCGGGCTCAAAACTCGATGTCCAAATTCTGGTATCCTCCCAAGCCATCATCGCCTCGTGAAGTTCATCATCACTCACATTGAGATCTAGAGTCATTCGAGCGCAATTTTGTGAATCTTCTGGACACGCATCTGGCATTACATCAACCGAATAAGGCATACTAATTATCTGAACAAAGAGTAGGACTCCCGCCCAAAATGCCGGTGCCCACTTTGTTGCTTTGAGCAATTCTTCATTCATCCTGAACCCTCAAATGGATTTTTGCGACCAATTACCATCTTTCCACTCGTAAACGAGTGGCTTTCCGGTTGGAATCTCTAATCCGAGGACTTCTTCGCGGGATAGGCCTTCGATGCTCATCACAATACTTCGAAGGCTATTTCCATGGGCTGCAACGAATACATTGCGGCCTTTTTCAAGAGAAGGAACAATTTCAGACTCGAGATAGGGAATTGTGCGAGCTGCTGTGAGTTCAAGTGATTCTCCGCCAGGAGGTGGTACGTCGAATGAACGTCGCCAGATGTGCACCTGTTCATCACCATATGTGTCTCTAGTCTCCTGTTTGTCTAGGCCTTGGAGGTCGCCATACATCCTTTCATTCAGTTGCCATGACACATAGACTGGAAGCGTTCCCTCTCCACTATCATTGGATTGAGCCCACTCGACCATTCTCGATTCGTTTTCACTCATCGCTTCATCG
>JAPYUB010000180.1:902-1716 GCA_029942125.1 Candidatus Thalassarchaeaceae archaeon
GAATACTGGAAAATAGGCACACGCCCATCTCCGCGTTGAGCGAGAGCAAGCATTGCAGTCATTTGAGCACGAATTAATGTGGAAACATGGACCTCATCAATTGGGAGTTCAGAGATCTCTTTGCCACCGGCAATAGCCTCCTCAATGCCCTTATTGGTAAGTGGAACATCTACCCATCCGGTGAACAAATTCGCTGCATTCCACATGGATTGGCCGTGGCGCATGAGGATGAGAAGAGACATGTTCCTCATCCTATGGGCGAAGCCCCCGGTACTTGAACATCAGGGGAAGGCACCAGAAACTATCCAGATTGCTAATAGCGGGAATAATCCCATTGCCAAATCTCTGAGAAATAAAGGAATCAGAGTCTTGGTATTGGCTTCAGCCATTTTCTCAAACTCGTTTTGAAGGCGTTCATCGATTTTGTCGCTGACTTTGGATGCACCTTTCCTAGCAAGTTCGATTGCGGCACCAGTTGCTACCGCACCAACCAATCCAGCAGGGGTAAATTTTCGCGCTTTGAGAGCCATCAGCCCCCATGTTGCAAGAACACCTTTTGCGACTTTTTTCGTTGCATCGGTTTCGGGTTCATCCTTACCTGCAAATTTTCGCAACCATCCTCTAGCACCCATTCCAGCATCAGCCATCACCTTCAGGCGCTCGATATTCTGCTTCTCTACTGCACTTAGCATTCGACGTACTCGAGCAATTCTGAATAAATCGAATGCACACCACCCCATTGCAAGAATCATTAGTACTGCAAGTCCGGTTGAATTGGAAGATGCCCAGTCATCCCAGCCGAGTGGGTCTCTGG
>JAPYUB010000181.1 GCA_029942125.1 Candidatus Thalassarchaeaceae archaeon
GTCAAGAGCTGGCCAGATACTGATGCAGACGAAGTTCGAGTTCAGGGTTTCGCTGGATGGAAAGCAGGAATGACGCACGTATTGATGCGTGATCTCAACCCTGGCAGTCCAAGTGCTGGTTCAGAAGTACGCAAAGCCGTCACCGTAGTCGAAGTTCCTCCCATGATTGTTCTCGCTGTTAGAGGCTACAAGATGACACCTTACGGTAAGCAGACTGCAGGGGAGGTGTGGGCTGACGCTGAGAAACTCAGCGATGCCCTACCCAATCTACCCCGTCGAATGCCCGAGCGCAAGGATCATGATTCCAAGGCTCACCTCGACAAACTTGGTGAAACCAACTTGTCTGAAGTTCGCCTCATCGTCGCATCACAACCTGAGAAAATTTCCGCTGTGAGTAGCAAGACTCCTGAGATTATGGAGATGGGCATGACCGGTGGTGACAATGCTGCACAATTGGAATGGGCATCGGAGAAACTCGGTGAAGAGTTGACCATTGAGGATGTTTTCACCTCTGGTTCAGACATCGATGTCATCGGCGTGACCAAGGGATATGGGAATCAGGGTGTTGTCCGCCGATTCGGTGTCAAGTTACTTTCTCACAAGAACTCAAAGCGCCGACGTCAGATTGGTAACATGGGTGACTTCGGCACAGCATATGTTCGCAAGACCATTCGTCAGGCGGGTCAGACGGGATACCACCAGAGAACGGAATACAACAAGCGAATTCTTCGAATCTCTGGATCTGGAGAAAAAGAGAGCCAGATTACCCCAGCCGGTGGATTCCTCCATTACGGTGAAATTCATAACAACTACATGATTATCCAAGGTAGTCTTCCTGGGCCCGCAAAACGTTTGATTCGCTTCCGTGATGCATCCCGCCAACGAAATGAGCAGCATCCAGTCGACATTACATACGTCAGTACGGCGTCCAAGCAGGGGGTGTGATTGAATGAAGGTCAAGACCTACGAACTCACTAACACCATAGAAGTCGAGGAACTCGAAGCTGGTATCATCATCGATTACAGCATCGAGGCAGCAGACGGTAAGAATGTCAAACTCCCAGATGCATTTGAGAGTGATTATCGACCCGATCTCATCCGACGTGCTGTCCACTCATCACGCGCAAACCGTCGCCAGCCGTACGGTCACCGTGAACACGTTGGGAAGCGGGCCCCTCAACCTGGAATGAAACATTCTGTAGAATGGTGGGGCAAGGGTCGTGGTGTCAGTCGTATCATGCGAAAGACCGGTGCACGTACGGGCGCGCAGAACCCTCACACACGCGGTGGGCGTCGCGCACACGGGCCCATGGTGCAGAAGGAGTGGGCACAGAAACTCAACAGTAAGGAATCCAATGCAGCCCGAGACTCTGCGATTGCAGCAACCGCAGATGCCGAGAAGGTCGCTTCCCGCGGCCATCAATTCAGTGACAATGTCCGTTTCCCAATCGTCCTTGGAGGTTATTCTGAGGATGGTGAAAACTACGATGTCGAGAACCTACCTCTTGAGAAGGCCACCAAGAAATTCATCGCAATGATGGAGAGCATTGGTCTTGGAGATGATCTATATCGAGCCAACAATGGACGCAACATCCGTGCCGGCAAAGGCAAGATGCGCGGCCGTCGACGTCGAACCCCACGAAGCATACTCTTGGTCGTTGCACAGCGCGACGCCCTCGCCAAGGCAGCACGTAATGTCCC
>JAPYUB010000182.1 GCA_029942125.1 Candidatus Thalassarchaeaceae archaeon
GTCTACATCAAATTCCAACTTGTGGATGACGATGCCTCAGTGCTTGCTTGGACAACCACTCCTTGGACACTACCCGGAAACGTCGGACTCGCAGTAGGGCCTGATGTCACCTACATCCGTGTTCGAATTGATGAGCCTGCGGGTGAACACTGGGAAGGTCGTGGTGGCGCTAATGTTGGCGAAGAAGTCATTATCGCCAAGGATCTGTTCAAAGAAGTCATTCGACATCATGCCACAATTCTTGAAGAATTCCCCGGTTCCGATTTGATTGGCAAAGCCTACGAACCTCTATTCCCTGATGCGGTTGACCGAGGAGACTCTCAAACTGCTTGGACCGTCCTGGAGGCAGATTGGGTCACGACCACTGATGGTACTGGTGTGGTTCACACCGCTGTCATGTACGGTGAGGATGACTACAATCTCGGCATGGAAGTCGGTCTACCTGCTCAACACACTGTGGGCATGGATGGCGCTTTCCTCAAAGGAACACACGACAAGCTCGATGGCCGATATGTCAAGGAATGTGATGACACCATCATGGAGATTTTGATGGATTCCAATCTACTCTATCGAGAGAAGCCCTACGCTCACGAATACCCTCACTGCTGGCGAACTGATCATCCGTTGCTCTACTATGCCATGGATTCCTGGTTTGTTAGAATGACAGCAGTCAAGGAGCGGCTGTTGGAATTCAATGATCAGGTCGAATGGGCGCCCGATTGGGTCGGTGAAGGCCGATTCGGAGAATGGCTGCGCAACGTCAAGGACTGGGCAATTTCCCGTGAGCGATATTGGGGCACACCTCTGCCCGTGTGGCGCTCTGCTTCTGGTGAGATGAAGTGCGTAGGCTCGATTGCCGAGTTACAGGCTGAAGTGGCCAAAGCTAATGCGGCAGGTCACAACAATCCAGAATGCCCCGATGATGTCGATTTACACCGACCAATTGTCGATGATTTCACCCTCGTTACCGATAGTGGGGAAGTGATGCACCGTGAGCCATTTGTCATGGATTGTTGGTTTGATTCTGGTTGCGCTTCATTCGCACAATGGCATCATCCATTTGATGACCCGGAAAAGTTCGAGAATAATTTCCCCATTGACTACATTTGCGAAGGTGTTGACCAAACCCGTGGTTGGTTCTACACACTACTCGCAGTCAGCACGACGGTCTTCGATTCAATTTGCTACAAACGCTGTCTTTCTCTCGGCCTCATCTTGGATGCAGAGGGCAAGAAGATGTCCAAGTCCAAAGGCAATATTGTTGACCCATGGGACCACTTCAATCGGGAAGGTGCCGATGCGACCCGCTGGTACATGGTGACTGCAGGTGCACCTTGGAACCCACTCAAGTTCGATTCCAATGGGGTGCGAGACACCTATGCCAAGATGTTCCTGACTCTATGGAACTGCTACAAATTCCACGCCGATTATGCTGCACTGGATGATTTTGATCCGGAGGCCAGTGATTGCCCTGTTGCCGAGCGCTCATCGTTGGACCGTTGGATTCTCTCAAAGTTGAATTCTCTTGCCGCAGACTATCATGCACAGTTTGTGGCCTGGGATTTCCACAAGGCCTGCCGCGACCTCGAGGACTTCGTGGTCAATGACCTCTCCAACTGGTATGTTCGACGTAGTCGTCGCCGGTTGTGGGACGAGGGCGACAGTGCCGACAAGTTGGCTTGTCAGCATACCTTGCATG
>JAPYUB010000183.1 GCA_029942125.1 Candidatus Thalassarchaeaceae archaeon
AATCATTAATTTCACATTCCATTGCTCATAGAACCATGAGGCGTTTGGCATTAGTGGTCATCATTCTACTATTTAGCACACTTTCTGGTTGTCTTGATAGCTCCTCCATTGACACCCAAGAAGGTGATGTCCCGCTCCCTTCTGATGTTGATAATAACACAACAATTCAATACCAGTCAGAGGTATTCTCTGATGTGGTATACGCTAGCACTTCAACTAGCGATTTACTACTTGATCTCTATATTCCTAATGGAGAAGGACCCCATCCACTCTTTGTGAACATTCATGGGGGCGGTTGGGTTGCTGGTGACAAGGCCTTACATCCTGAAAGTGCAGCCCTGCAAATTTATGATTCTGGAAATGGTACATGGGCGGTTGCCAGCATTAATTATCGTTTGATTAACGAGGCAGTTTGGCCCGCACAAATTGAAGATGCCAAGGCCGCTATCCGTTGGTTAAAGGTAAATGCGGACACATATCGAATCGATCCGCAAATGATTGTCGTTGGAGGTTCATCTGCTGGTGGACACCTAAGCGCGATGTTAGCAGTCACTAACGGGGATACAATCTATGATAACTCATCATTGGGCAGCATGAATGCTTCTAGTGAAGTTAATGCAGTTGTTGATTGGTTTGGAGTCACTAATATGTTCACACTTTCAGATTATTTTGAGTCTCAGAATACCTCTAAGCCATGGCCAATGGAGTCACTATTAGCATGTAGTATGGAGGTTGATTGTACTAATGAATCAGTAATCTCAGCAAGCCCTGCATTACTTGTCAATGGGAGTGAACCGCCGGTGCTATTGATGCACGGGGTGAATGACACCTCAGTTCCACCTTCACAGAGTCAAGAATTGGCAACAGCACTATCCTCTAACAACTCAATTTATTGGCATCATGAATTTGCTGATGCTGGGCACGGAATAGGAAATCCAGAATGGATGACTTCAGAAGTTGTCGATTTACTCAGTGCTTTCCTTGAAGCAGTAAGGGATGGCACCATCTCCTCCAACGAAATCCCAACAGAACCCTCCCTTGTAACGGAATGCTTGAATGGCCATTCTAATCTAGCCATGCATATTCATCCATCGCTCGTAATTCAGATTGAGGATACCACTTACACCGTTGCGGCTGATGTAGGTATTGATACAGATGCGTGCCCCTCTGCTATGCACGTTGCACATACGCACGACACTTCTGGTAAAATCCACGTTGAAACACACGAGCCAACCAATGTTTCTCTCGGCGTTTTCACACAAATATGGGGGATTATATTTGATGAAACCCAATTCGGCCCATATCACGTAAATGATACCCACGAATTGGTGATGATGATTGATGGGGTCGCCAGTGAGGAATGGGGTGACCATATATTCTCTGATGGTGAGTCTATTCTCATCCATTATCGTGAGAGGCAGTAACTTACAATTCCTAAGATACGTGTAAACTCGTCGTGACAGATGTTGAATTACCTCAAATGGTGTAATTCTTACAATTTCTTTTGGGAAAGGAATAGAACCTGAAAAGTTTGGCAGCAGGAGAAGAGAGGGGTTAACATGACAAGAAAATCGTCAATGGCAATTCTGTTTCTGGTCGTTCTAGTCGATATGATTGGTTTTGGAATCATCATTCCATTCCTAACTTACA
>JAPYUB010000184.1 GCA_029942125.1 Candidatus Thalassarchaeaceae archaeon
CAATGGAACTGAGCATTGATTATCATCAAGAATGACGAGTGGCGAATTCTCATCCCAAATAGAAGGGACGACGATGCAGTCACACCAATTGAATACATTTGATACGATTTCTTCATTGTTGTATTCGGGAAGCCACTCGATTCTGTCAGACATATCAGAAAATCTCTCTACTCGCCGATTTAGTGAATCTGTCAACTGCCCTTGCGGTCGCCCCCATATTCTCAATAACGAATTGCCAGCCAATCCACAAAAGGCATCGATCAGATCGTGGATTCCCTTGGAAGGGTGGTGACGACCAATATATCCGAAGACGAAGGGTTCGCCCTTCACGCGGTTTCGATTGTCGAGATGTGCGAGGTCGAATCCATAATCAAGATACATGATTTTCTCTGATGCCAGGCCAAATTCTCTCACATGCCGGTCCATCAATCTCCGGGATGGAGCAAGGAAAAGGTCGATTGCATCACATGCTTCTCGACTAGCCAGCATCCGCTTGTTGACCCACGATTCCCAGTGTCTCACTTCATCCTCGACATCAATTCCTTCGACGAATCGATTGTAGCAATTCGTAGCGCATTTCCCATCTTCTTGACCATCACAAAGTGCCCAAGGTTCGTCTGGAGTGAGTCCCCACTGGTGGAACTGACCACGGGGGCACATCATCCAGAAATCATGCAATGTGAACACGGTTGAGATGCCGAGTTTGTTGGCAACCGAGGGCAACCCCATCGAAAGGTGGTTCAGGTGTCCGAAGTGAACGATCTGCGGTTGCACTAAATCAATTACACCCTCAAAAACAGCATCAATTTCATCATTCTGAAAACGAGCATTTGACCTCGCATGGTTAACGAGGTGAACAGGTATATCCACCCGGAGGGGATCTGATTCAGTGCGCAGGTGATAGTCCGGCAAAAAAGGGTCTTCTTCACGAGCGAATACCGAAACCTCACAGCCGGCATCAGCAAGTGCATGGGCGAGAGTCTGAGTGTAGATTTCAGAACCTGCATTGTAGCGGCGAGGGTATCCGTGAATCACTAGAAGAACCCTCATTCATTTGCCACCTCCGCCAATAAAAGTCGCTCACGGTGAAGGTTAGCACATTTTTTCAGGCCCGTTACAATGTCAATTGAGCACTCGTACCCCAAAATATCCTTCATTCGACTCGGATCACCATGGAATCGTTCCACATCGTAGTTCCGCCCTGGTGTATACCTAATTTCCGAATCGCTACCTGTAATCTCAAGCACCATTGCGGCTAAATTCTCAATCGTAACAGATTCTCCCGGAAGCACATGGATGGGGGGAAGATGTTCATGCTTCTCATGCAACAGTTTCGCCGCCGTAAATATCGCCTCAGTTGTATCGTCAATATGTGTGAAGTCGAACAACTGACCCCCTCCATGAATCTCAAGAGGTTCTCCCTTGAGTGCTTGTAGAATGAATGCGTTTACCAACCGAGTCTGATGATCACCTGGGTGGCCATACACATTTGAAAAACGGAGATTTGAGTGAACCATTCCATTCATTCCGCAATGCTTCTTGACCATGTTCTCGCCGATTACCTTCGCATATCCGTAGTGGTTTATCGGTGCGACCCCGTTCTCTTCAGATACTGGGAATG
>JAPYUB010000185.1 GCA_029942125.1 Candidatus Thalassarchaeaceae archaeon
CGAGGCCTTGGCCGAATGCAGGAGATAGATGACCTGTGCCTCTGAATTGAACGCTGCTTCAAGAAAGGGCCGATCCGCCATTGCAATCTGTACACCCCATGGGGGGTTCATGATGACCAAATCGACCTTAGTTCCTGCCCACTCCTCGACATCTCCAATCAACCATTCCACGCCTTCGTATTCGTGTACACATTGTTGGTCTTGTTCTACCAGAAGCACCGAATCAGCCCCAGCGAGGAAGCATCCGATGCCCAGGATTCCGTTCCCTGCTCCGAGGTCAACCACCCGTGTCTCTGTTTCGAGGTCTCCCTTTTCGACAATCTCTGCAATCCAGCGAGCTGCAAAATCACCTTCTGTGGCATATTGCTCAAGGGAAGCGTCACGTTGTGGGTGAGGGGGTAGATTTGACAACGCCATCGCAAGATGTCGTAGGCGCATGAAACCACCGTGGATGGTGAAGCCCATCAAGACTGACTGTTGAATCCCTGCTGTCTGGCGAGTTCAATCGCCTTCAATGTCGCGAGATTAGACTGCTGTGCCTGAGTCGCCTCCCCCGTCTTGTGCATTTTGATATTGGCCGCTTCTTGACGCAGTTGCTGCACGAGGGCCGCCCCCGGCAACCTCTCTCCACAGAATCTACAGAATTTTTTCTCATCTTCTTGTTGCTGCGCGCAATCGGTACAGAAGACCATGAGGAACAAGCCGCGGTTTCATCGGCCCCCTATGAAGGTGGCTCTCAGCGTGACTCAGGATTCCTCGGATAAGCGTACGAACATGCCCCACACATCCACGCCAGCCGCGGTGGCTCGTTCACTGACTTCAACGAATTCCGGATGTTCCATGATGTCACCCATTTCTTGACCCCCTGCGACGAGCAGAGAGATCACTTGGCGCATTTCCGATTCAAGTGGTGATTCTGGTGTGGGTTCTGCCACAGGAGGCAGTTCGTCCTCGGTAATGGGAATTGGTTCCGCCTGCACCTCAGGTTCAGATTCTTCCTCAATAACCTCAGGTTCCGTTTCGGGGGCATCTTCCTCATCAACAGATTGTGTAATTTCATCTACCATCGATGCGGCTATATTTTCCATTGCTGAATCCGATGCATCATCAAGAATTGGCCCTGGATGGGTCACGAAAGCCTTGCGTGACATGGATGCAGGTGATTCGGAGAGCGGTATTTTCTCTGGAAGTTGAATCGCAGGGTGATGGAAGCAGGCCCAGGTTTCATCTTCGAAAGACGCTCCATTTGCGGCGGTGATTTGGACCTCTGCGCGCGTCCACCCTTGACCAATGAGTGGCTGCATCCATCGTCCAAGATCAGCCATCGCTACATCGACGAATTGGAAGGAAGAGATTGCATGATCAAGTCCCTCAGCCTCAATTTCACTTCGTTCAGAGCGTGGGCGATGAAAGACCGAGACCGCGGATTCTTCGATCGCAACGGTTCGACCATGATTCCGCAGAGTTCGACGGTCGGCTCGTGCACCGAGCATCATGATTCGCGTGCGGGGGCCATATTCTTCCCAGCCCGTTGTGAGCCCATCTAGAGAGCCTGATTCGACTACCTCGACCTCGCCCATAC
>JAPYUB010000186.1 GCA_029942125.1 Candidatus Thalassarchaeaceae archaeon
TCCATAGAATTCAAAGACACCCACGGTCAACACGGTTCATGTCCGCCGAAGAGGAGGCCTGTATCGTCGCGGCTTCCTTCAATCGTTTTGGATCCCAAACCGTAGTGGAACTCTGGTTGCGCGCACGTGAGGGGCACTCTACGCTGCTATTGGTTCATGGGCTGCGTCCTTTTCTGGAAATTGCCCTTCGTGGAAGTTCACCCGATATACCTGAGGACATCGAAGAGCGATTGGACAAGGTGCGCAGGATAAAGGACGTCACATTGATTCATGACCCAGTCGACAAATGGACTGACAAAGGAACCAAACCGCATTGGAAAGTCGAGGTCCGCCACCCATATTTTTCAAAAATCCGAGAGGCGTTGAAAACTAATTGGAAAGTCAGCAGCGCGGACATCAGATTTGAGCAACGCTTGTTATTGGATTTGGATTTGGGTCCGCACATCGCATGGAAAGGTGATTTGCTCCCAAGTGATGGTGATGCGATTCGAGACGCAGGTGGTCGTGGCCTGTACCCCACCGATCAAGTGGCCCGCTGTACGATTGAAGATTTACGGGCAATCGATGCATTCGCTGCCCCGTTCGTCACCTTCTCTTTCGACCTTGAGACCAGCATAGAATCCGGACACATCTTGTGTGCTGCTGCCGTCATTGAACAGAATGGAAAGAGTGAGACACACACCTTCAGAGGAGATGAGCGTGAGATGCTGGAAGGCCTTACCCGTCTGGTTCGAGACAGCGATCCGGATATTATTACGGGATACAACATCGATAATTTCGATTTGCCCCGAATCAAGGAGAGAATGGAAGCGCATGAGGATGGTAATGACAAGTTGACCCGAGCAATTCTTGCAGGTTGGGGGCGAATTCCGATTACAGAAGGTGCCTGTAAGGGGGGCGGAAGGCGCGGCCCACCCATTATGGCCAATCGTCAACAAAATCGTAAATGGACCCTGACTGGTCGATGTGTGATGGATGCTTGGTGGGAAGCACGCATGACGCTAAGGCCCAAGCGTGAAACCCTAAAATTCGTCTCCGAATTGTTGTTCCCTGACCGTGAGGAACTGCGCAAGATGGACGTCGATGCCAGCCGCATGGATGAGGAATGGGCAGTCCGCCCAGATGTTGTTCTTGAGTACTGTGCGCAGGATGCCCTTTTGCCTATCGAGATTCTCAACGCAATTTCCGCAACCGTTCGCAAAGAGGCTCTGGCTGCGGTCGGTAAAGTCCCGTTGGAAACGTCCATCGGCGGCTCGACCAGTCAATGGTTGGACAGCTTGGTCATCCGATTGGCAGACCGAGAGAACGTTGCCGTTCCGACAACCCGACGTGGAGGAAAATCCGATGCAATTACTGGAGGTTACGTGCATGAAGTCACAGGTGGTCGATATCCTTGGGTCGCCGTACTCGATTTCAAGTCGATGTACCCCTCCATAATGATCTCAAACAACATCTGCCATACGACGCGCGTCGACAATGATGACACATCGACAGAAGTGAATCAATCTCCAAGTGGAACGAAATTCCTCAAAAAGGAGGTTCGTGAA
>JAPYUB010000187.1 GCA_029942125.1 Candidatus Thalassarchaeaceae archaeon
CAACTCGACTGTCGAAAGTTGTGCTGGCAATTGCGTAGAGGGCTGTACCTATCATTGCCGCAGATTTCCCTAGGAAGCCAAAGAATCCGAAGAATTCCGAGGTCCGGCTTTTGGGAGTCAATTGTGAGAACATTGAACGTGCTTGAGCACCGGCTGATCCCATGGCACATCCAACAAACAATCCAAGGATAATCCATTGCAACTCGACAGTAATACCGAGTGGTGCCCATACCATACTGCGCATGGTCGATGCCCACCAATCAACCGGTCCACCTTGGTCGACCATTGTAGGGTGTGTGGCTCCAACTTCTGAAGCACCTGCAATGGCTTCATCTCCTCCGACAATGATGATGGAAAATCTATGATCATTGGTTTCATCGAAAGCAGCAACGAGTGCTATCGCATCCGATTCTGAAATCGTCTTGATATCATCCACATCTTCGGTGGCTTGACCAGCAAGGAACGAGGCCCCAAAGATACCAACGCCAACAAGCAGGAATGCAGCAAAGACACCCATCCAACCCATGTTTTTCTTCTGTAACCACATGAGACCTCCACCTAGTAGAACGACCATGACCATGATGAACAAACAGACCATCAATCCGGTACCTAGCGTACTTTCTCCCGAATCTTCTACTGAATAATCGGTTTCTGGAAAGTTTTCTTGGAAGGCATCACGGAATACCGCATCACCTTCGGAATCTTCGGCAATCCAGCCTTCATATCCTCGATCGTAGAGTGTCGTCATTTCATATAGGCCCGTTTCTTCATTCCATTCAAATTGGAAATCGTAGCGTTTAGCATCTTCTTCTCCCTCTAATTCGAGGGGTGCAAAACCTGCTGCAGCTACTGCGACTGCACAATAGATGAGCAGTGCCAACATCAATGCAAATTTCGTCCCTTTCTTTTCAGCCAGTTTACCGAAAACGAATGTCATTGGAATCGCGACGATGTTGACGGTCAACAATAGCATGACATTCATACTTGGATTCAACCTCAATACCGATTCTCCAAATGCACTTGCCATACTGGCGATTGTATTAACGCCGTCATAGAACAGTAGATATGCAAGCAAGAAGAACGCAAGCACCTTGAATTTCCGAATCTCAATGAAAGTTTTCCAAACCTGACCATAAGCAACTTTCGCGGCCCCTACAACACGCAAAAAATTGTTTTTCCCCAAACTTTCCCATTCCATGTCCGATGATATTTCCGGTTCAGGTGTCCACTTGAACATCAATGCTCCAAATCCCCACCACCACAATGCAGAGGTTACAAAGACGACAGCGATTGTGAAGTTTGTATCCCAAAATTCACCCAACAATATGATTAGGTGGAAAATGAGTAGTATTGAACCACCCATGAATCCATACATGTATCCCCAGGTTGACACTTTGTCCTGATCTTCCCTTTCACCCAAATAAGGCATGAATGAGTAATAGATGACGTTACCACCCGTGAATCCAATTGTACCGATGGCGAACATCATTGCGAGAACGATGTATCCATCTG
>JAPYUB010000188.1 GCA_029942125.1 Candidatus Thalassarchaeaceae archaeon
CTCCAACTCCGAGAACATCAATTTCATCGGTGTCTTCGTAATCAACCATAGGCTCTTGACCATTCAAACCACCTTTCATTCCCTTGCGGGCGAATGCATCGATCAAAACGCCCTTGCTGGTTTTGGCACCTTTCGACCATTCAAACATTGCAGTAACAATGTCGTGAACCAACGGGTCAGGCACCATCAATTCACTCATTAGAAGAATTACTTTGTCGCATCCGTCAACGGTGCAAACGGGGTCGCCCGAATATGCTCTAATGGGTGGAAGCGGCACTCCGTCACTGACCAGACATAGTGCAGGGAGGTCAGGGTGAGTAACCCCTCCGATGAATTTCAAATCGAGGTGGTCAATCAAGAAATGAGCCACTACGCTCGAGACCATTCCTACCGACGGAAAGCAGCAAACGATGAGCGCATCTTCAGTTTGGACTCCCTCATCTATTCGAATGGTAGCCTTCGTCATGATTTGACCAGAGGGGGCCTCCTGTATCAATATCCCCCCCGCAATACGAAGCGATTTGAAGGTGGACGAATCACGCATTAGTCATGGCGGAGCAGCGAAGTCACACCCTCTCCCCATCTGCATGGAATCGATATGAGACCTGTCCGCGTATGTATTGGCTTAGCAGACAGAGACTTCCACGCAAGGCCGGAATGGCCGCAAGCCTTGGAACAGCAGTTCACGCATCCGTTGAAGACATCCTTCAGGTAGACCTTTCCAATAAAGATGATGCAGATACCCACTGGTTACCTGAGCTGGCAGAAGACTTCCTCAAGACACGATGGGAAGAAGAGAAAGAAGTCTTCATGGCAACACCGCGCCGTCCTATGTGGAAAGAAAAGGAGTGGGATAAAGCGAAGCGAATGCAACGCAGTGCTATTCGAATGCTTCTGACTTTCATCGGCGTTGAAGGTGTAACTCCACTCCAGGTAACAGTGAAAATGTGGAAGGCATTGCTTTCCCGAGTAATTGCAGTTGAAGGTGAATTGAGAACAAGTGATAATCGGCTGATGGGCCGATTGGATATGCTTCTGGCAGATGTTGATTCCAATGGTGAAATCAAGAGTTGGGTTGTGGCAGATCTCAAGACCGGCAGAGCACCAAAAGACGAATTGAAACCCGAGGTTCAACGGCAATTGCTCCTTTACCGTGATATTCTCCTTTCAAATAATCCGAATGCACCACCTGTACGAACCGAAGGATGGTATACCGCTAATGCAACTACATATGGCGCTGAAGGCCCTTCGGTACTGGAAGATGCCCTAGAGGCTTGGGCGGCAACAAAGCCAACAGAAACCCCCCTTCCTGCCACCCCTGGCCCAGATTCATGCGGGGGGTTCTGTGATTGGAAAGCATGGTGCCCACACTGGTGGAATTGGCGTCTTGAAAACGGAACCCTTGGCAAATCTGACTTTTCCGATGCGGTAATTTTGCTGCACCATATCGACGAGTCGAATGGCACGGGTGTTGCCGAAATCTGTGAGCCTGCAAATGCGGAAGGCAGCGC
>JAPYUB010000189.1 GCA_029942125.1 Candidatus Thalassarchaeaceae archaeon
GTACACAACGTAACTGACGCTGCTATCTGGATGCCGTTCTTCGAGCACTCTGAATGCCCGAGGAAGTCTGAGGTTCAGGTAGTATATCCGATTTCCGCTCCTGACCGCAAGTCGCTGCGCATGAAGCCCAATGAGCCCGTTCTCGGCCGCACCTCGCATTCGAGCATACCTCTGGAAGGCCTTGTCGCTCGAGCAAGAATCCGTGGTCTCCTCCAAGACCAGGAAGGGCTCACCGTCAGAGCGCCGGACGAGGATGATGTCAGGGGTATCGTATGGTGCGGCTCGCTCTCGGAGATGAGGCCATCTTTCGAGGCCTTGTGTGAACGTGAGGAGTTCAGCATCTTCGAGTCGCTGATGCGAGTCACGGAAACTGAAGGCCGTTCCGGGCGTGTTGTCATGGATGATGGCGAATTCAGGCTCCGGTTCCATGATGATTTTCAGCACCTGCTCCGCAACCGCCTTGGCGAGCAGCGGCGGCACGGCCTGGCCGGTCTGGACGCGACCCATGACGACTCCCCCCTCGAAGACGAACGAGTCTGGGAAAGACATGATTCGGGCTCTCTCTCGAACAGTCAATCCACGCGCATCGAGAGGATGCCCTAGTTGAAATTGTGGCCGAATCCCACCAGAAACGATTGTTGGGCTTGGGCGGTTCATATGTAATCGAATTCGTTGCCGGAATTTTGGGTACATTGGTTCACCTTGCTTCGTGCTTGCAACACGATCGCTTGTGGCTTGCGTTCCTTTTCCAGCATCATGATTTGTGAATGTCCTCTTTGCTCCTCGCATTATTCGGGCGTAGTCACTTGCTTTCGAAGCAGGAATGGTGTATTTACTCGCACTTTCTCCTCTTTCAAGCCTAGGTAGATCACAGAATGCCTCCCCAACTGTGACATAATGCGGCATACCATCCCAGAGTGTTTTTTGTCCCTCCAGGGAAGGTAAGTGAGTTGCTTTGGGCCAAGAAAACTTGAACTCATCAGAACCGTTTTTCAGGTGGCCGATGAAGATTAGACGACGTCGTGATTGTGGAACTCCATAGTCAGCAGAATTCAACAATTTGCTCTGCACCACATAGCCATCTCCCGCTTCTGACATGGCTTTGGTAATATCACGAACAAATTGCCCACCCTTTGTAGAACGCATTCCACTAACATTTTCCAGCAATATCACTTTGGGTCTGAGCATTTCTACGAAGCGAACAAATTCTTTGAATAGGAAATTTCGTTCGTCATCTTGCCATCGTTTGCGATTTGATACGGAGAACCCTTGGCAGGGCACTCCAGCGGTTATTGCAGTAACTGAATTATCTCCGATTAATGAACGGACATTTGCCTCGGTCACTTTTGCGATATCGCCCAATACTGCTGCTGCTTCTGGATGATTTTTTCGAAAAGAGGCAATTGAGGGAGAGTGAATATCACCACCCAAGAGGGTCTTGAATCCAGTCATCTCAAATCCACAAGAAATACCCCCGCAACCCGAAAAAAGGTCAATTAATG
>JAPYUB010000190.1 GCA_029942125.1 Candidatus Thalassarchaeaceae archaeon
GTACTAAGTATGTGTTTCTGGTCTGCAGATCATATTTTTCTTGAGAAGTGCTCATTTCGTGAATTCTGTAGGAATACAGCTTTTCGCTCGTATGCTTCATTTGGCCGATTTCAGCAAGCCGTAGGAAAAAGTCATAATCCACCGCGTTCGTTAATTCTTCGTCAAATCCCCCAACTGCCAACCAAGCATCCCTTCGAAACAGTCTGGGGTGATGGACGATCATCGATCTCATCAGTCGGGGATGGCTGTAGATGGGCCAGTTCCACCCATCGTCTATTTTCTCCCCAGTGACTCCTATTCTGTTGAAGGAACCATATGCGCACACGATTCCTTCTGACATCTCAGAAACCAGTTTCTCTGCTGCGGTTGGATGGATCAAATCATCAGCGTCCAACTGGAGAATGAGTGATCCCCGACCGTTCTTTATGGCCGTGTTTGAAGCATTCCCAATTCCCCGGTTGGACGAAGTTGAAATCTTCACTCTGCGATTGAATCTGAATGCCTTCTTTAGGACGGATAGGGTCTTATCGGTTGAACCATCGTTATGTACGCATACCTCGATGTTCCGATATGTCTGATTGAGTGCGGATCTCACCGATTCCACAATGTAGTCCTCGCAGTTGTACGCGGGTATGTAGATTGTCACCCGGGGGTTCTCTTCCATTGTTGGCCACGAGCCCGAATTTACAGGCAGAACCAAGCCGGGACACAACTCCCTGTTAGGCCAATTGCTGAATTCACCGAACGCTCCCGAACTAGCAAATTCGCCCCCTGCCCTTCCATGGAGGGTCCACCTATTTTGCCGCTGCAAGACCTCCAGCATCCTGTGCTGGAGCCTATTGTCATCCTTCGCAGAATCCCATATTGTCCCTTCAGATCCACTACTGATTTCCGCCAACCATCCCCTTCTCCGGGGACAAATCCTCATTGGGACATGGTTCCTTTGCGCCCAAACGGCCAAATGTAAGTCAACCATCCTCTGATAATCAAAGTCATTGTGATCAGGGACTCCGATCGCAGTGTGGAATGCGAGGGTGCCAGTGCCAATTACATTAACAGGCACAAATGTGGGCATTTCCTGACTGAAAATGTGACTCCTCCGATAGTTCATGTACTCCCACCATCTAATGATTGGGGGCCCTTCAGGAATATGCGCGCCATGAACGCCAATGAGGCAACCCCGGTCGAAGATATCGACATGTTCAAGCATTTTCTCTACGTAGTCAGTTGGGTAAGAAATATCATCATCGGCAGTGATAACGTATCCCTTATGGTTTCCTATTTGGATGAACTTGCCTTTGTCTGTGACGTCTACTTTGCTCAATATCACGGTAAGCCGTTCGTCTTCTGGAAGGTCCTCAGGTGAATTGCCCCCATTCACTGTCAGTCTGAGTTCGGAAACGGTGCGCGTCTGGCCATATAGCAGAGATTCAACTGCCTCCACCAAGG
>JAPYUB010000191.1 GCA_029942125.1 Candidatus Thalassarchaeaceae archaeon
TCCATAGGCGTTGAAAGGTCGGACGATTCTCGCGTCGAGACTACTGTTACTTACTGCGTGTTGAACGAGGATCTCTCCAAGATATTTGCTAGCACCATATGAGTGCCGGCCATGTTCGGAAGCCGAAGAGAAGAGGCTGTCTGAAGCATTCGTCAATGGCATCTCAGGCTGCTCACCAAACGCCTCTGGCGATGATGTAAACACAAATCGACAACCGCGTGTGTTCGCGAAATCTAGGGCTACACGCAGGGTATCGAGATTGACTTGAACGACGAAATCGGGTCGTTCATGGAACCAGCGCGTACCATTGATGGCCGCCAAGTGGTACAGACAATCTACACCACCGAGTTTGTCAGCCGCTTTCTCGTAGTTGTCACGAACTGCGGCATCCTTCATCAGAAGATAGTAGTCATCCATCCCCTTGCATCCTTTGAGGTTCTTCTGACTGCCTCGAAACATATCGTCAATGACGGCAACCGAATGCCCTCTTGCGACGAGTTGTTCGGTTAGGTGGCTCCCAAGAAAGCCAGCCCCTCCCGTGACAATGCATCGCATGATGAGGGTGAGCGTGTTCTCCCTCAAGGAGATGCTGCCGCGCGGTTCAGGACTTGCAGCGTGACGATGCCATTCTCTAGACGCATCTCGACTTCATCTCCCGTGTTGATTTTCAAACATGGGTCTTCATCGAATCCGTGTGCATAAGGCAGCTCCAGAAGAGAAGCCGCAGGCAATGTCAATGGACACACATCTCGATTGATAATCGCTCTGGGCCCTTTCTCTGTGTAGATGAGTCCCATCAGAATGAATGGTGCCACAGTCGAACCGCTTCCCTTCGGGTAGATGAGGATCGTATCAGCGATTGACACCCCATCCAGCGGATGCCCTGGTTCTTCGATGACTCCAGAATCTCTATTGACATATCCGAGATAGGTAATCGGGACATCTGTGACCAGCGCTTTACCACTCACTGTCCACGCGGTTTGCGACGGCAAGCTCCGCCCTTGCCCAGCCCATTCTTCTGTTTGGTGAACCTTGTTAGTTGAGAGTGGTTTCGCTGTTTTACCGTGTAGTACCGGGCGTTCTCCGGCGGAACGTGAGGCATCAAAGGCATGCGCGACGCAATCTTCGATTCGCATCACACTGGTGGGCATTCGATTGAGGCCACTGGTAAGATAATGCTCAGCCTTCAGGGAGTTGGTCAGAAGGTGATTGTACCGTGTTCTGTTGTATGGCGTGACCTCAGGGCAGGTATCCTTCAGGATGAGTGCGCCTGCCTCTTCAAGGACATCGAGAGTTCCTTCTTGGTCCAACAGTTCGTGATTGTGTCCACTAGTAAACACCCAGAGTCGATGATCTGGAATCCGCTGCCCCAATTCCATTCGATTGCGTACGGCTGCTGCGGTGGTTCGCACTTCACCAACACTGGCCTGCGGGC
>JAPYUB010000192.1 GCA_029942125.1 Candidatus Thalassarchaeaceae archaeon
CAACTCAATGAATACTTCAAGGAAGAGTGGATTCAGTACCGTGAATGGAAGGACTAGGTGATGATTCCATGCAGGCATTCGCCCTGCTAAATGTGAATCGAGAACGTTTGAAACCGTTCTTTGCACGTGTGCCAGAACTATTCACAGAACATCACCATCATTCATCTCAGAATGATGCAGGTTATGAGGCATTATTGTACCGAGTTTACCGACCCTACACAAGCCACATGTTGGACATGGTTGATGAGTGGATGGGGAATGAACAACGCTCCTGGAAAGTAGATGTAGAACGAGAGATTATGCTCATGCTGTACGCAATTCGCTACCCTGATACACTACTTCTTGAGAGCCTATCTGATGAATCTAGTGCTGATATGACTAGAATTTCAGGATACCTACACTTCTTGCACCACACCTACACTATATGGGATGAGGATACACGCAAAGGCCTAGAAAAATTAGGGTTTGAAATCCCAACAACTGACAAGGTTGATGCTTTCATTTACGGCGCTTATGTATCGAGTATTGAACTAGTAAAGGAGTTAGCCCCATTTACTTGTTTCTTGGAACACGATGTGCCGCGGCAGAGATTGTTTCAGGCGGCTTTAGCCGCCTATGGCCGCGAAGCCTGATTGCAGATTATCAGCAATTGTAATGGCGGCGGTGTGACTCGGCTTTTACATGGAGATTCGCTCTGTTGCCGTAATTGGTGCCGGAACAATGGGTGCTGGCATCGCTCAGATATGCGCACAAGCCGGTTGGCAAACCCGCCTTTTCGATGCCTTCCCAGAAGGATTAGATGCAGGAATAGCTAGAATTAACTCCTTTTGGGACAAAGGAATTGCTCGTGGTAAAACCACGCCTGAACAAAAGACTGAATGGCAAGCGAACTTGACTGCTGTTAACGACATGGCAGAAGCGGTCTCTAATGTTGACTTAGTGATTGAGGCGGTACCCGAAATCATGGAATTGAAACAACAGATCTTTGCTGATTTAGGTCGTTTTTCCCCCGCTCACGCGATATTGGGGACTAATACATCTGGTCTATCAATTGGTGAAATTGCCAATGCCTCTGGTCGCCCAGAACAAGTGATTGGTATGCACTTCTTCAATCCAGTTCCAATCATGAAATTACTCGAACTTGTTCGACACGATTCAATTTCAGATGAAACCATAGCAACAGCTCGTGCAGTTGGTGATGCAATTGGCAAAACCACAATTCTAGTCAACGATGTCCCAGGTTTTGCTACTAGCCGACTTGGAGTCGTAATCGGCAATGAGGCTATTCGCATGCTAGCTGACGGAGTCGCCTCAGCCTCAGACATTGATACTGCAATGAGACTAGGATACAAGC
>JAPYUB010000193.1 GCA_029942125.1 Candidatus Thalassarchaeaceae archaeon
GGCCTCAGCACTCCAATGCATCAGTGACCCGTCGATTGAAAGCCTCTCATCCCTTGAATCAACTGGACTCTCATCATGATGAACAGCCCGAACCAGATGATCGTGGCCAAGGACCAGTGCTTTCTCCAGCACTCCCGAAGCAATACCCAACGACCGTTTGTCAGTCATAGACCAGTAGGCGTCCCACGGGTGTGTGTGAACCCACAGGCGGAGTGGGATACGGGAACCGACAGGAGGGGACAGACGCACCATCCCGGGTGTGCCCACATCTACCCAAACCAGCCCTTGGTCATCGAACAGTACAGCGACTTCTCGTTTGAGGGCATCCGCTAGGTTCCACAGATCTTGCCAATCTCCTTCCACTGCATAGAAAGCAATGCTCTGAATTATCGCATCTGCACGAAGATCGCTTCCTTGAACAGCACGCAGCACATCCTCCTTGGGATGGAGTCTTGGAAGTACAGCCTCTTGCGGCATAGGAGTGGTATCTTGTGGTAAATCCTGTTTCTCTATATCGCTCATTCTTCTTCCTCCTCTCCAACTTCAGGCAAGGGTAAATTGCCCATGTGAATTGTGTATGTTCGGCCTAGTGGTACTTGTGCCCCACGAAGCCATTGAATAACCCATTGAGCGCCATGTGAAGCCGCCTCAGCAAATCCAAACTGAATGTTACCCGTTTCTACCGCCCCTTCAAGTTGACAACTCGCAGATTCTCCATCGGGAAGTGGTGGAAACATGTTGAGAACTCGAATATCATCTAGATGACTCCACATCAGGAAACCATCTCCGCGACATCGCAGGTCCAGCCAAGCCCCGGCATTCTCGTGGACAAGTCTTCGTGGTTCTTCGCGATCTACAGCTACAACCACCAAATCATAGTTCGATATGTTCGTGTCTTCAGAAAAATTCTTTGCAACAGGAACTAGTTTTACACCTCGTTCTTCGGTAATTCCAATATCTCGAAGTTGATGAACAAGAGCCTCAACCTTTGGCTTGCCTAAATCATCTGTGGCAAATCGTTGGTGGGGTAGGTTTCGCTCCTCTACAATGTCGCTATCCATCAAGGTAAGTGAAACCATTCCACCTTGTTTTGTTAGATCACTAAAGGCAACAGCACGTGATACAATATCAGTAAGCAATCCACCAATTCCGCCAACCCCTATCATCAACACACTCGTCATCATTCATTCCTCCTCGCTGTACAAACCTTTCAGCAATCCCATTTCTAATCATCTCCATTTGGTGTGACTCTATCCCCGAGCCAAGTGGTATCCAGTCCTTTCTCTGGCAGTCAATTGTGGGCGGTCACCCCCGTCTATCAGACGGGGGTGTACCTG
>JAPYUB010000194.1 GCA_029942125.1 Candidatus Thalassarchaeaceae archaeon
TCTATTCGCTGCTCGTTCGACTCATACCAGACCATGTCCTCTTTCAGGCAGCCATTGTCTCGATAGTGTAGCAGATTGGCGATAGGAACTCTCATGCCATTCAAATTATCGGAGAATGGCATCTTGTCTTTGTTGGTTGTCGTATTGTTATGTATGGTGCTACATAATGCAGGATCGGAATCTCTCAAATCTTGATAACTCCAAATCCCCTCCCTGTCTCGGTCGAATTCATCGAGTGTTCTAATGAGCTCAGTGTGATCCGCAGAAGCGACCTTCTTCTTGATCGCCTGCGGGTCGATTCCAGCGGCCTCAAGTGCCTCGTCCCACGAACCGAAGAATTTGCAACATCGGGCTTGGAAGGTCCCCAGGCGCATTGTAGCCTTGTGACTGTGCCTTTTGGAGAGGGGGAATGGCCCCGGCTGTCTCCTGAGCGTATCGGGGACAATTATCTCTTCTTTCCTTTGAACATTATTCATGTAGTTATCATTCAGGTTTGACTCTCCGATTTGCCTGGCAACGTCTCTGATTGCTGAGCATAGCCTATCCCTGGTTTCAGAATCGTCAAACCGGCCTCGAAGACGAATGAGATTGAGCACAGCATCGGGATCAATACCTGTGCGGATTAGCAGTTGCGCCAGGAGTGGCCCATGATTCAATGAGTTGATGAGTCCGGACTTGGCCTCTTCACTAAGCCTACCAACGATATGAATTCTGTTAAAATCTCCCTTACTGCCTTTGGAGACCCACTTGAGGAACATTGCAGTGATCTCCCTATCAAATATTGCCCTCTTTGCCGGTTCGAGATCTGCGAGCACCTTGACTCTCGGATTTGAATAGGCATCTAGCCAGTTCGTCATGTGGAGAGCCATCATTCAGACCCACCCCATCTCAGTGTACTCCCTGAGGAGCTTTGAGTTGTACCTCTTGAACCAGGTAGCAAGCATCGAATCAGGACTCCCCTCGGATTGGAAGAGATCCTGCCTCAGTCTGAAGAAGAGGCTGTTGGCCCTCTCTTTGAAATCGCCGACGTCGACATCCCGAAAAAGCGGCTGCTCGTACGCATCCCAGTACATGAAGGAGAAGTTCTCGATCAGAGAGTTCCTGAACCAACCTGTAGGCTCTTCATTCGCGAAGACCTCTAGGGCGCCAACTTCACTGTCTGGCTCACCGTCTTTGTGGAATACCGAGTCTCTGAGGCCTGAGATGTCCACATCCTCCACCAGGTCACGAAGCTTCCCCTCGAACCAATCGAAACCGACGAATGCGAAG
>JAPYUB010000195.1 GCA_029942125.1 Candidatus Thalassarchaeaceae archaeon
ATCCCAAGCATCCGTACCGCTGCTAGGTGAGCCTTGAACTGCGGTTACACCACCGGCGACTGCTTGAACTTCTGCGTACTTCATCTGCTGAGAAGCCATGCCCCAGCGACTGTTGGATTGGATGTTACCCTTCATCCATGTGATGCTCGGCCCGTAATCCCAATTGTTCCCCCATTGGTATCGATTGGTGTATCCACCTTCATCGGATTGTTGTGCTGGAGATAGGTGAACATCGAAATCCCACAATGGAATGTGGTTGTAATGCATGTGGTTGTGCAGATCAATCAAGCCTGGATAGATGGTGCCGTCTGTTTCAGTGACAGCGATTCCTGAGTGTGCTGATGGAATGGTAGAGCCAGACCAAACAGATGTGATTTTTCCATCCTTGATGAGGACGCCCCCGTCAAAGAATGCGCCCTCGCTGGTCATGGTCACGATACGCCCTGTCAGAATGTATTCATCTGCCAACGGAGTATCTGATACTGTGAAGCAAGTACCTCCTGCATTTGGCCCGGTCCAATTTGCATGCTCATCAGTTCCTGGTGATGGGCCGTCGAAATCCTTCCAGTAGGTTCCATCCTCAAGCAATGTGTATGAGATACCATACCACGAATCTTCAGCGGGATACGACATTGAGTGGACTAGAGTTCCTTGGTCATCCTGTAGATTAACTGAGTCGCCGTCATAGTAATCCAACTCAATGTCTGTGTTGTCACGGAAGAAGGCCATACGAGCGCCTGGAGCCAATTCAGTATTCCAACCGATGGAACAGGCAGGGCTACCGCCATTTGCGTTATCGTCTAACACCCAATTGGAAATGTTAACCATTTGATTGGTAGGATTCCACAACTCGATGAATTGATCGGAATACTTGCCATAATCTCCATCTCCGTTCCAATCCACCGCGCCGTAGACATTGTCTGATGTTTCATTGGTTACCAGATTGTTAGGGCTCACAAGAATCTCGCTGATGACCACGTGATCTGGCCATGCGGGCACGTCATCTGCACTGACTTGCATCAACGGAGCCATGCTCAGGAGGAAGAGCGCACAGAGCAGGATTGGAAGTCGGCGCGCGCCCATTGCTCCGTCCAGTCACATCGGCCACATAAGACAAACCCATTCCCGCGAAGGGGAGAAATACACGCGCGCGTACGCATGAGCATGAAGCGCCCCGGCCGCACAGCCGTCATCGCGCTCATCGTGGTTAGCCAGATGCTGGCAGGATGCATGGG
>JAPYUB010000196.1 GCA_029942125.1 Candidatus Thalassarchaeaceae archaeon
AGGGGGAGTGCGGAATTCTATGGTGTGGACTTTACTACAATCATCACACTTCAGGAGGAAATCAACACCATTTCCACGAGGGCGTTCACGTAGTACTGTATGTCCACATTCTTCACCACATCCTGGGCAGAGAACCACGTTCTCAATGACTTCCTCGTCCTCGTCACCCCCCTCTTCGTACATACTGCTCGTGATGCGGGGCGAGAGTCCCCTTCTTCAAGGCGATGGCAATCTCGGCTACAATGGCTTGAAAATGACATTCTACTGCGCAAGCATATGGATGGTGAGAATGAAGTCCAGATGCATGAGGCATTGGCTTCCATTCTTTCAAGAAATCTCGAGCAGCCTCGAGAGGAACCTGAGGTGGCCAATAACATTGGTCAACAACTGCTTCACATGGAGTTGACCTCGGCACCACTGTCGATCAGACGTCGGATAAGGGATGTTGTGGCCACATTGCGGCCAACTAGGATTCTGGAGGTCGGTAGCGGAATTGGGCATTTATCTGCTTGGTTACTAGATTTGTGGGATAGGCAAGAACAGCCACCTGAGTCATATGAGTTGGTGGAATCTGGGTCTCGCTTCTCCGTCATCCTCAAGCGATTGCTACAGAGATATGATGCCACAGAATGGGCCCGGGTCACAGTTGGTAGATTCGAACAGTTGGCAGCCGAGTCTCAAGCATGGCAAGCCGCAGCGTCAACAGCGGCAACAGAGACGGCCGCGGCTTCACTCGGGAGTTCACCATTGCAGGTGCCTGCTGATCTGATCATCATCGATGTCGGTGAAAGTGTACAGAGTGCTTGTATCGAGGCAGCATTGCCATTGTTGTCGAAAGTTGGAGTATTATTGACTATTGAGCCCGAAGTTCCTACCGGTGAAGTCGATGAAGACGATGTTGCTGCGCTGGCACAGCTAGTCTCATTCCAAGCATGGATCGATCTGATCAGAGAATTGTCCAATAGTCACCATCTTGCATTCCAACCTTTGACTGGGGGAACACTGGTGGCAGTTTCGGGCAGATGATCATCCTGTGCCAGCGCTTTCCAACAGGGCTTTGATCTGTAGCAGTCCATATCCGTAGTAGTCATCATGACCATTTTGTCCATCTTTTGGGTGTGAGGTGTCCATCAACCATTGTTTGGTATCTTCAACTGCAGACTGACCACCACCGGCTCCGTCCTGCTGAAGGTCGGGTCTAGCGTCAAGTAGCAATGCAATGGCGCCAGAC
>JAPYUB010000197.1 GCA_029942125.1 Candidatus Thalassarchaeaceae archaeon
ACTCACTCCAGAGTTTCCAACCTTACCCCAAATATCTGGGCGCAGGTCTGGGTCGCGACCATACAGCGTGACACTATCGAAAGCAGTTGAAAGTCGAACGTAATCTTGACCATGGCTCAAGAGATGGAATCTACGGTTAGTCCTCTCTCCTTCTCCTTCTCCAGCAAACATTCTGGCACTGAGTTCGTCAGTACGTTTGAAGGGGAAAACACCAGCGGTGAAAGGGAAGTAGCCAGGTGCATTTTCTCGGCAAATCCATGAGAAAAGAGCACCATCATCATTCATTGTTGGAAGAGCAACTCTTGGAATCATTTGGTGTGACAAACTCTCGGTCTTGGTATCGACCTTGAATGGCTTGCCTCTGACATGGTAAGTGTATTCTCCACTAGCATATTGTTCAGCCAGAGTACGGAACTCTTCTACAGATTTGCGTGCACTGTCGACTTCTTCGAGGATGGAATTGATTTGATCTGCCAAATCTCCGGCGGTAGAAGGAACTTCACGAGAAGCGGTCTCGAGATGCTGAACCAACCGCAACTTCGCAGCGACCTCTTCACTCGATGAATGATAATCACGAATTGTAGATGCAATCTCAGAGAGATAGTGAACTCGCTCAGGTGGGATTACACCTTTGCGTTCTCCAATCGAACCAAGTGGCTCACTAGCATTGAATCCCACTATACCCGACAGTTTCTTCCAAAGGACATCGACACCGGGGTCAGCGAATTGACTTGCGATTGTAGCAACAACAGGTAGGTCCTCATCTTCACCTTCAAACATGTTACGATTACGTCTAACCTGCTTGCGAATCGCACGAAGTGCATCCTCGCTTCCTCTCTTCTCATACTTGTTGAGAACGATGAGGTCTGCAACATCTAACATCTCGATTTTCTCGAGTTGAGTATGGGCGCCAAACTCGGCAGTCATTACGTATAGCGAGTGGTCAGCGACGCTGGTAATCGCATCACTGCCTTGGCCAATTCCACTGGTTTCACAGAAAATAATGTCGAATCCAACCGCTTTTGCAACCTCGATTGCTCGGTCGAGATTTGCACTTATTTCAGAACCGCTACCACGACTTGCAAGCGAGCGCATGTACAGGTTGTTATTCGAAAGGGAGTTCATTCTAATTCTGTCACCAAGAAGGGCGCCACCAGTGCGCTTTCGAGTTGGGTCTACACAAAGCAAGCAAATTTTCTTGTCCGGGTTATCACGAAGAACCCTCAACA
>JAPYUB010000198.1 GCA_029942125.1 Candidatus Thalassarchaeaceae archaeon
CGTCCGGACATCATGTCCTCCTCAGTGATGCCAAATCGCTCTAAATCCTCGAGAGGCAGATAGATTCGGTCTCTCTCTGCATCTTCTTCGACATCTCGAATGATATTCGTCAATTGCATGAAGATGCCCCATGATTCGGCGAACTCTCGGGCGGCTGCCGTGGATTCATGACCATAGATATCGATGCAGACCAGCCCAACTGTTGAAGCGACTCTGTAGCAATAAGAGTACAACTCCTCAAAAGTCTGGTAACGGTTGGTGTAGAGATCATCCTCCATTCCACTAATCAAGTCATCCATGTATTCTCTGTGGATTCCATATGTTAACACGGTGTGTTTCAGCGCCATGAAAATCGGGTCGGTGCTGGACATGCGGTTGTACGCTGTCGAGAGTTTCTTTCGGAAGAAGAATAGTTGAGCCAACTTATCCTCAAATTCGGTTCGTTCAATCACGGGTTTTGTCGCAGCGAGTTCCTCAAGTTCTCGACGGTAAGCAATCGCCTCTGGGTCCTTGGCTCCCAATGCCCCGGGGAAGATATCGACATAATCGCCGTCGGCGATGTCATCAGCACGCCGGCAGAACGCGTAATACGCGCAGATTGCCTTTCGTTGCCCTTCGGGCAGATACTTGAACGAGTGATAGAAATTACCCGCCTCACGTCGTGTCAATTCCTCACAGTAAGCATAGGCTGCATCCAACATCTTCTGAGGGACGTTGTCTTCCTCCCAGACTGGTGCTTGGATGTGTTCGAATGGATTAATCAACTCCCCGCCATGGCTGACAACACCCATGAAGTGTGCCGATTCGGTTGCAAGTTCTAGAGCTGTGATACTGGCAGCACGCACCGCTTCCTTAGTCAGGACTACCGCTGCACGAATCTGTTCCAAGCGAGGATTGACTGCTGTGCCTTCCTCCCCCTTGCGAATCGGCTCATCCTCGATGAGAATGAACTCATCTAGGAATTCAGGGGAGTGACGATTCACTGTATCTGGCATACGCGTCAGTGTAGGGTAGGCTCGGACCTTATTGAATTCACCCCTCAACTGCACATTGGTCCCCTTTGGGGACCTTTTACAATAAACTCAAACTTTAACGATATTTTCAGTTATTTCGATTTGATTTTAGAAATCGTTGTCCGCTGCCAGGGATCAACAATGAACGTTTTGTTTTCTTCACTAACCTCTCTATTTCAGGTCGCAATACTTTGACTCTATT
>JAPYUB010000199.1 GCA_029942125.1 Candidatus Thalassarchaeaceae archaeon
ATGCTGGGGAATCCTGTCCAGATTGGCCTCAATGCTTCGATTCATGGGGCTTCGACATCTCCGAAGAGGACCAAGGAATTTGGTACAACGAGACCGGCGAATACGATTCGGATGGCTCAGCGAAACGGTACACGACTGGCGAAATCTTCCTTGAGTGGATCCATAGATTCGTAACTGGAATTCTCCTTGGCCCTCTTTGCATCCTGCAATGGTATTTCACATTCAAACGAAAAGAGAAAATGCCGAGCGTTCACAAATCCTCCACTGCAGCTCTAATCCTAGTAATTGCTCAGGGGGTGATGGGGATGCTAACGGTTCGATATGACAACATCGCCTGGTCGGTGGCCGCACATCTCATTCTTGCCCAAGCACTGGCGTTGGCGCTCCTCTGGGCTTGGATTCGTTGGATGGATGCGGAAGGTGTACTTCCGAATTGGATGAATTTACAACGTAAGGGTGCCATTCAGATGCATCCTCGTCTGTATAATCTGACTCTGTCCACTCTGGTCGTACTGGTTCTGGGTGCGTTCGTGTCATCTTCGCAAGGTCAGAACGGGGCCTGTAGTGTTGGTTCATTGGATGCATGGCCTCTGTGTAATGGAAGTATATTCTCCTCTCTTGCAGACAATATGCAGTTTGTACATCGCTTCGCAGTAGTCATTGTTGGAGCTTGGCTTTTGTGGAATCTCCGAGGTCTAGAACGTGGAACGATTCGAAGATTGTTGCATGCTTGCATCGGTTTGTACATACTCAATCTACTGCTCGGTGGTGTGTATGTTCTCACAGCAACATCGGGTTTCATCGAAATTCTCTCTCTGTTTCACCTACTGCTCGCCTCCGCCTCATTCCTATGCATCGGTTTTGCAGCATTGCTTGCGCGAAACGCTGTGCTTTCACTGACTTTGGCCGAAGATGGCTGAGCAAAAGCCCCTACGGGGCTCCCGATGGTCTTATGACACCCGGGTAGGTCGCCGAGTCGCAGCGAACCGCTGTCAGTGATTTTCATGGTTAAACCAGCACGACCCCACACCCGCTTTGAGAAGGCCCGAATTATCGGGGCCCGAGCCCTGCAGATTAGCCATGGAGCTCCGCTCTATGTGAGTGAGCAGATTCTCCGTGTAGAATTCAGCGAAGAATTAATTGCTCTCTACGG
>JAPYUB010000200.1 GCA_029942125.1 Candidatus Thalassarchaeaceae archaeon
GCACTAGTATCGATGACAGTGACACCAACAGGAATTGTAACGCTCGTCAGGCTGATGCAGTTAGAGAAGGCATTACTCCCGATTTCAGTGACGGTATTTCCTTCAATCGTGTCTGGAATCAGGAGTTCCCCGGAGGCATTTTCATAACAATCGGTGATGATGACCGTCCCATCGGTCGTGCTCCAGGTCAGAATGCACAGAGCATCCATGCAGTCCACGATGAGCAGCCCATTCCACAAGGAGCCGGCATCACCAAAGGAGGCCCTTTCCCCAGGTGTCACGATTGCTTGTGCACCGTCCGCTAAATTGTCGAATGCCAAATCACCCACGGTTGGAGCTGATCCAAGAAAGGTAATACCCGTCAGGTTGGTGCACTCTCGGAACGCATTTTCCTCGATGCTGGTGACGCTGTCAGGAACCGTGATGCTCGTCAGGCTGGCGCATCCTATGAAAGCACCGCTCCCGATGACGGTGACACTATCAGGAATTGTAACGCTCGTCAGGCTGGTGCAGCTAGAGAAGGTATTCTCACCAACGCTGGTAACACCTTCAGGAATTGTAATGCTCGTCAGGTTTGTGCAGTTAGCGAAGGCACGCTCACCGACGCTGGTAACACCTTCAGGAATTGTAACGCTCGTCAGGCTTGTGCAGTTGGCGAAGGCACGCTCACCGACGCTGGTAACATCTTCAGGAATTGTGATGCTCGTCAGGCTGGTGCATCCAGAAAAAGTACTATTGCTGATGATGGTAATGCCAGCAGGAATCGTGATGCTCGTCAGGCTGGCGCAGTTAGAGAAGGCACGCTCACCGATGCTGGTAACACCTTCAGGAATTGTGATGCTCGTCAGGCTGGCGCATGCATTGAAAGCACCGCTCCCGATTTCAGTGACGGTATTTCCTTCAATCGTGTCTGGAATCAGGAGTTCCCCGGAGGCATTTCCATCACAATCGGTGATGGTGACCCTCTCATCGTCCGTGGTGTAAGTCAGATCGCTGACATCAGCCGCGTGGAGGGGTAGGACTGCGCACGCAAAGAGAGCCAGAAGAGCAAGGAGCGATTTCATATCGCTCCTGATCTATCAGAATCCGGTAAAGGGGAAAGGGCAAAGCTCTAGGTCATGTCCCTCTTCGCGTCCTCAATCGCTTTCCT
>JAPYUB010000201.1 GCA_029942125.1 Candidatus Thalassarchaeaceae archaeon
CATCGACAGTCAATACACAACTGTAGTTTCCAGATGAAATTGTTGCGCTGTCCAATAGAACGAGATCGCCATCTTGGATGATGATTCCATCATTACCCTCAAGTGCATCTGAATATGCATCTTGGAGTAGGACCAAAACTTCAGTTCCATTGTCATCGACCAAACTCAGTTGCCAAGCAAACGAGGCATCCATTGGGCCATCTTCACTGCTGATATCTGCCCCGAAGAAGACTTGTTCCCCAGTGCTTCTACCACTGACTGGACAGTTGATTGCGCTGGCCACAAGATTCGGCTGAGGAGGGTTAATCGGCGTGAAGGAGAGGTTGTACCAACCCTCCGCCTCGTAGGCGTTGATAATGACATAGTAACCACCATTGAGATCACTTGTATCCAATCCAGTCGTGTCGACCATCGCTGTACCGTTGGTCGAATACATCTCAGTGACCAAGGAATCATCGCTTCCATCAAACAATTGGAGATGCATATTCTCATTATCGTGAGATTCTAACTCCACCGTCACACCATGCATGCCCGAGAGTGAGAAGCTGAAAGCATCAGCCATGTCTTCAATATCCAAACAACCCATTCCATTTGCTTCTGGGTTCTCACCGATGCTCATTGCGGTGACACGGCTGTCGCCGGCATCTGCATTGGACTGGCCCCAATCTGAAGGTATCCCACAGTCATAAGGAGGTACGTAGATGGTACCGTTGGTCCAAATCTGCAGTGTATAATTCGCCAGACCAGAAAATTGTGAGACGTTGATGTAATAGGTGTCTGCAGCGCCATCGGCATCAGTTCCTTCTGTACTCACAGTCTCATTGCTGCTGGAGGTGAGGCTGGAATCGATGTCAAGAGATGAGGTGTTCCACAAATCGAGATCGAGATCTGCATCCCAGTTATCAGCCGTGAGAACGGCTGTGATGTTTTGGCCGCGCCCCATGGAAAGCATGTACATGTCAGCCTTGTCTCCACCCGAAACACAACCTGTGATAGTCCCGATGAAATTTGCACCTAAGTCATATGCATCTGCTTCGACTTCTCCGACATCCGCACCCGTTGATGCATCATCCACATTCGGACAAGGCATTCCCGAAATTGTGGTCACGGCAG
>JAPYUB010000202.1 GCA_029942125.1 Candidatus Thalassarchaeaceae archaeon
TTCTAGGGCTGCTCGGATGGTCTAATCCAGAAGTGGTTGGTTCACTGTTTGAGGAAGTTCGTGAAAATGTCAGTTCTGATGAAGACGCAGAGATCATTGGAATCCAAGCGGAGGAGAAGTGGCTGGTCATCGTGGTGGATTTTGATGATTCACCATCACAGGCAGGTCGAGATGTTCTACAAGCCAAGGGCTTGCTCGATGGCGACAATGGCGCCCAAGGATACATCGAACAGTTGACGGGCGGAACAAGCAGTCTGAATCTAACATATGTTGAACAGGTGATCAGGGCAACCTATGACTCAACTGATTATGGACATGATCAGGATGGTGAAAGAGACGTTGGAATCATGGATGGTGGACCTGCAGCCTTGGCAGAACAGGTGATTTCTGAAGCCGCTCATTCTGTTGACTGGGAGGAGTTTGACCTGGACGGGGATGGAGCCATCGATCGTCTGTTGATTCTACATACAGCGCGCCCACAGGAGGATGGTTCGGGCGCTTCTTCACGGATCTGGAGTCACTTTGGCCCGTTGGTCGACCCAGTTTCTGTTTCTGGGGGTCTCAAGGTCCATCATTACACGATGGCTTCACTCAGATCATCCAATTATCGAGGTACCATGATACATGAGATGTTGCATCAGATAGGCGCTGTCGACCTATACGCGGTTCATGATGAGACGGTCAGCCAGTCATGGTTTGGAGTTGGAGGCTGGGATGTGATGGCCAGTGGAAATTGGAATGGCAATGGCGCAATTCCAGCAATGCCTATGGCTGCCTCGATGCAATTGCTTGGAGTCGATAGATACACGGATGTGAACACGGATGGTTGGATAGAAGATGGCGATTCGTGCCGTTATCCCACCATTGACATCGCCCCAATCAGTCAAGGTGCTGATGCACATAGGATCAAGATCGCTGAAGGAGAATGGTTGTGGATGGAGAATCGAGATAATACTGATTTTGATTCGCGTCTTCCTGGACATGGGTTGCTGGTCAGCGTTCAGAATTCCAATGTCGGCGATCTTGAGGGCAACGCTGTGAATCATGATGTTGGAATGCCATGGTTGTATGTTGTGGAGGCC
>JAPYUB010000203.1 GCA_029942125.1 Candidatus Thalassarchaeaceae archaeon
TAATCTGTCCGAGGGTTGCTACTTTGGTGGTCTCCATCAACTCCTCGAATACATCTCCCCCCTCGCGTGCTACGTGTTGTAGACGGGCGAGGGCTTCTTCATCCCAAGGAATTGCTTGAGTTCGTTCAAGACATGCTTGCTTCTCTTCTGGAGTTGCACGTGCGAGTTCCATATCAAAATCATCAGCGGCTGATTCATCAAAAACCTTAGCATTCGGGTTGAGGAATGTGTTGACTCCTACAATTGGTAGCGTACCATCGTGCTTGAGATGCTCGTAGTACATACTCTCATCCTGAATCTTTCCACGCTGATACATGGTCTCCATCGCACCAAGAACTCCGCCTCGGCGTGATATTGCTTCAAATTCCTGGAGAACCGCTTCCTCAACAAGGTCGGTTAATTCCTCAACGATGAATGAACCCTGCATTGGATTTTCAGTTTTGGTCCAACCACTTTCCTTGTTAACGATTAACTGGATTGCGAGAGCCCGTCTAACACTGGCCTCAGTAGGAGTTGTAATTGCCTCGTCAAAGGCATTGGTGTGCAAACTGTTCGCATTGTCTTGGATTGCAAGCAGAGCCTGTAGGGTGGTACGAATATCGTTGAAGTCAATCTCTTGAGCATGCAAACTTCTTCCACTGGTTTGAATGTGATACTTTAGTTTCTGTGAGCGCTCTTCTGCGCCGTAGAGGTCACGCATTGTAACAGCCCAAATTCGGCGTGCTACACGGCCAATAACCGTGTATTCCGGGTCGAGTCCATTGCTAAAGAAGAAGGAGAGGTTTGGTGCGAATTCATTCACATCCATTCCACGACTTCGGTAGTATTCGACATAGGTGAAACCGTTAGCGAGAGTCAATGCGAGTTGAGTAATTGGATTTGCACCCGCTTCAGCAATATGGTATCCGCTAATACTGACCGAGTAGTGATTTCGCACGCCATTGTCAATGTAGTATTGTTGGACATCTCCCATCATCTTGAGTGCGAATGGGGTGGAGAAAATACAGGTATTCTGGGCTTGATCTTCCTTGAGAATATCAGCTTGAACAGTTCCACGCACAGTCTGAAGTGTGCG
>JAPYUB010000204.1 GCA_029942125.1 Candidatus Thalassarchaeaceae archaeon
GCCACCGGACGAGGTGGTTCCTCACCGTGGTGGCGACTTTTTGGCATTACCACCATCAATACACGCTCAGATATTTCGCTGGCAGCCAGATAAAGTGCCTCTCCGATGACAGAAGTACTCGGGTCGGAGACGACAAGGACATTTTCGTGGCGGTAAATTTCCATGCAGGTCTTTACAACCATTTCCGCACTTGCATTCAAGGCTTCATCACGCTCTTTTTGTGACATGATGTCGAGGGTGTCGAGTTCTTCATCCGTAGCACCGTTTCCTTCCATTCCATCCTCAGCATCACCTGCTTCGTTTATTCCACCGGGTTCTTCGCCTGCGACCTCATCGACCGATTCATCGAAATCAGAGATTTCGGCATCAGTGTCATCCACGTCAAGAGGTAACACTTCCTCCATTTCATCTCGCTTGCGCCGTCGGGCCACAAACCCCCATTCACCGTCTTGACTTCAAGGGTTTCATCAACATGGTTGGAATGGAGTTTGCCTACACATCTCATTGAAACAAGAACAGGAGTTGGCAAAACCATGCGGCAAGCATTACAGCAGGACTTTGAAGACAGAATGACAAATTGGTATCGCTTGAATGGCATTCGCTCCCACTTATCTTGGGATCAACAGACGATAATGCCAGAAAAGGCCGCCAACGGTCGCGGCGAGACCCTTTCTTGGTTAGCTGGACAAGCGCATAGCCACATCACCGATGGTGATCTTGATGAAATAGTCAGCCTGCTTGAAGAAGAAATTGGAGATTTGGATGAGGATGACGCGTGTAATGTTCGGAGAATGCGCAGGGAGATTGATATGGCGACAAAATTGCCGGTCACATTGGTCGAGGAAATGGCCTCTGCGGTCAGTGAAGCACGACAAGTCTGGGAGGATGCCCGTGCCGTTGGTGACTTTGCAATGTTCGCCCCATTTCTGCAGAAAATCATCGATTTGACCAAGGCCAAAATGAGGTATCTGGGTGGTGATTCGGGTAATTACAATGTCCTTCTTGATGAATATGAAATCGGTATGACAATGGCTGATTACGACCCGTTATTCAAAGGCTTGAAGGGGCGTCTG
>JAPYUB010000205.1 GCA_029942125.1 Candidatus Thalassarchaeaceae archaeon
ATTGCATCCCATAGGGTGCCAGCGCTTTCGACCATGAATGTGGGGATTGTGAATTGATGATGGACATGAAATCTTCAGGCCCAACATCTGCCCCAGTCGCTCTTGCCAACATCGCCAATGTGGTTGGCACACAGGTTGGACCTGCCTGCCTGATGTGCTCCAACTCAAGGTTGTCAAAGAATGGCCCCTTGGGCTCACCCTCGTCTGCAGTATCCCACAAAGGCGCGCTCGCGTTTGGCTTCCAAAGAAGACTCATTCCCAGTCCTCCTCAAAGTCATCTGGCCATGAAGAACTGTCGCCACTCATGTTGAGGCCTTGACCCTCTACATGCTTGGTAAAATCCTTCAGCCTCATCTTATCCATTTCAGTTTCAACTGCCAAGTTTGCAGTCTTCGCTTCAATCCAAATTTTCATTGCAATTATCAATTTTTTCAATTCTTTGTCTAACATATTTATTCCTCACTGGTACTCCCAATCTTGATCCGGAATTCCGCCGGGCCAATTCTCTTCCATCCATTGCGCTCTTTCCCTCTTCTCAACGTCTTCGAGATAGGCAATCGCCCAGATTCTCGTGTCGTCGATGCAGAGGTTCAGCAGGGAGTATAGCGCAGCTGGAAATGTGTCATCATCCGCCTTCATGAGGCAAAACGAATCTTCGGTGAAGTGGGTATCTTTCCCGCCATACTTGGGGACGTGCTCTGGGCACACCCAATGGGACTCGAGACTGTGGCTGATACCACTAGGCATAATGTAGGGAATCGGCCTTGAGATGAATCTCCTGCCGATGCTATCGATGACTTTCTGAACATGTGTCTCCATCTCACCTGGACCGAGCCAAAACTCGTTCTCGAAGCAAATGTCGAACGAGAAAGTGTGCCCATGCGAACCCTTCACGGTGATGGTGTAACCATCGATGGTGATGTGCTCGGAGTCGTGGATTAGCTGCATCACAGCCAACCAGTGCTCTCTCAAGGCACTGAATTCACTGGATTCATCTTCCTCCTCAAAGTGGACATCGGGGTTCATCGCAGTCAAGCATAACTCCCACTCAGGCCATGTATCCC